>DAICZP010000071.1 GCA_027311065.1 Thiomonas sp.
GGTGCTTCGTCCACACTGTGCGCGCCGTGGGTGCCATCAGTTCGGCGTTGGCGGCGCTGCAGCCCGGAGCCGTCCTGGGCTTGCGTGGCCCGTTCGGACGCGGCTGGCCGGTGGCCGCGACGGGAGGTGACGTCGTCATCATCGCAGGTGGCCTCGGGCTGGCGCCTTTGCGCCCCGCCATCGAGGCGGTGCGGGCCCAGCGCGAGCGCCATGGACGCATGGTCCTGCTGCTCGGTGCGCGGACCCAGGCGGACATCGTGTTTCCCGACACGCTGGCGCAATGGGGCCGCGCCGCGGATGTCGAGATGCTGGTCAGCGTCGACCGCGCCGACGCCTCGTGGCGAGGTCATGTCGGCGTGGTGCCGTCACTGGTGCCGCGCGCCACGTTCGATGCGGCGAACGCCGTGGCGATGGTCTGCGGGCCGGAAGTCATGATGCGTTTCAGCGCCAACGCATTACGCGCTGCCGGCATGCCCGACAGCCGCATCCATCTTTCGATGGAGCGCAACATGAAGTGCGCAGTGGGCTTGTGCGGTCACTGCCAGTTTGGTGCGGACTTCGTATGCAGGAACGGCCCTGTGTTCCGGCTTGATGCGATCGCGTCGCGTCTCGCCGTGCGGGAGCTCTAGCATGCGTGGCGGTGCGCGTCCGCGTCTCGCCGTGTGGAAGTTTGCCTCTTGCGACGGGTGTCAACTCTCGCTGCTGGATTGCGAAGACGAACTCCTCGTCCTTGCCGGCGCGGTCGAGATCGCCCGTTTCACCGAGGCAAGCAGCCGCGTCCTTCCTGGTCCCTACGATCTCTCACTGGTGGAAGGTTCCGTCACCACGGGCGCCGACGCCGTGCGCATTCAGCACGTGCGCGCCGCATCCCGCCACCTTGTCACCATTGGCGCTTGTGCGAGCGCCGGCGGGATCCAGGCCTTGCGCAATTTCGCGGATGCTGGCGAAATGTTGCGTGCCGTGTATCCAAGCCCGGCCTACCTTGACACCTTGGCGACGTCCACTCCCATCAGTGCACACGTCACCGTGGATTTCGAGCTGCGCGGCTGCCCCGTGGACAAGGGCCAGTTGCTGGAGGTGATCACGGCTTTTCTCGCCGGGCGCAAACCCGCCGTGGCCTCGCACAGCGTGTGCATCGAGTGCAAGCGTGCAGGCACGGTGTGCGTGATGGTGCAGGGCACGCCGTGTCTCGGGCCGGTGACCCACGCCGGATGCGGTGCGCTCTGTCCGGGATTCCGTCGAGGCTGCTATGGCTGTTTCGGGCCGATGGAAACACCCAACATGCCGGCGCTGACGGCACGCTGGGGCAGGCTCGGTGCTGGGGCGGGCACCATCCGCCGCGCGCTCCGCACTTTCAACGTCGCCGCGGAGCCGTTTCGCAAGGAGAGCGAGTCGCATGGCGACGAGGACGATTGAGGTCGGCAACATCTCCCGCGTCGAGGGTGAGGGTGCCCTGGAGCTGGAGATCCGCGATGGCGCGGTGGCGCGCGCGGCGCTGCGAATTTTCGAGCCGCCGAGGCTGTTCGAGGCATTTCTGCGCGGGCGCAGCTTTGAGGAACTCCCTGACATTGTGGCCCGAATATGCGGCATCTGCCCGGTGGCATACCAGATGAGCGCGGTTCACGCGGTGGAAAATGCATTCGGCACTGTGGTGGATGGTCCCTTGCGTGCGTTGCGGCGCCTGATGTATTGCGGTGAATGGATCGAGAGCCATGCCCTGCACGTGGCCATGCTGCACGCGCCCGATTTTCTGGGTTTTCCCGACATGATCGCCATGGCGCGCGAGCACGGCGAGCCGGTGCGCATTGCACTCGAACTCAAGCGCGCGGGCAACGGATTGCTGCGCTTGCTCGGCGGGCGCGAGATTCACCCGGTCAGTGTGCGCCCGGGCGGGTTCCATTGCATCCCGACGCGCGCAGCCCTCTCCGCCTTTGAACCCACCCTCGTGCGCGCCGTCGATGCGGCGCAGGCGCTGCTTCGCTGGGTCGCGAAGTTCGAGCTCCCGGCGCTGGAGCGGGACTATGAATTCGTGGCACTTCGGCATCCGGACGAATATCCATTCAACGAAGGTCGCATTGTTTCCAGCGGCGGCCTGGACATCGACATTTCCGCGTTCGAGTCGGTGTTCGACGAGCGTCAGGTTCCGCACTCCACCGCCTTGCAGGCCACGATGTCGGGGCATGGCGCCTACCTCGTCGGGCCGCTTGCGCGCTACGCCCTGAACCATGATCGCCTTCCGCACCATGTTCAGGAGCTTGCGCGTGAGGCAGGTCTGGGTCCGGTCTGCCGAAATCCCTTCCAGAGTATTGTTGTGCGCGCGGTCGAAATCGTGTACGCCTGCGATGAGGCGCTGCGCATCGTGCGCGAATGGCGCGAGCCAGCGTTGGCGGCCGTGCCACTCACTCCGCGCGCACGGACGGGATTCGGTTGCACCGAGGCGCCGCGCGGGATCTGCTGGCATCGATACGACTTCGCGGATGATGGCCGCATCGCGCTCGCCCGCATCGTGCCGCCGACGTCGCAGAATCAGTCCTCGATCGAAGCGGACCTGGCGGCTGTGGCTTCAGGCATGCTCGACGCCCCCGAGGATGCATTGCGCGCGCGCTGCGAGCAGGCGATCCGCAACTACGATCCCTGTATCTCGTGCGCGACGCATTTTCTCAGACTGACGGTGCGCCGCACGTGATGCGATCGGCAAGATGCGCGCGATCCCTGGGCCGGCGCATCGCGCCAAGCGTGCTGGTGCTCGGTGTGGGAAACCCTCTGTGCGGGGACGACGGCCTTGGCCCCTGGCTGGTGCGCGCGCTGGCGGGCGCCAGGCTGCCCGGCTGCGTCGTAGGCTGCCGAAACGGCGATCTGATTCGTATTCTCGACGATTGCGCAGGATTCGACGCCCTCGTGTGCGTGGATGCCGCCGCGCCAGCAGGCGCCCCAGGGCGCCTGCATCGATTCGATCTGACGACGAGGGCGCTGCAGCGCACCATGTTGCCCGCATCAAGCCATGGCATCGGCTTGGCTGAAGTGCTCGCACTGGGCAGTGCCCTGGATATGCTGCCCCGACACGTCGTCGTCCATGCCATCGAAGGTGGCACGTTCGAACACGGCCGCGAGCGCGATGCCAGAGTGGCATCGGGCGCGCGTCGATTGACCCGGCGCCTGCGCTGCGAGTTGCGGAGGCTGGTCTGCCATGCCTGATCCGGGTCAGGTTCCAGCCGACGGCGCGCGCTGCGCGGCGGGGCGCTCGCGACCGCGGCGGTGGTATGCTCCAAGGTTCCCAAAAAATTGATTGCTCGTGAACGCCGGCGGTCCATGTTCAGGCTGCCGGGGCCGGCCACGGATGCGGTGGCCGGGGGCATCAGCCTGCACGCCCGCGCATTCGCGTCCTTCGTTTGTTCTTGATCGGAATTTCCCATGACCGCCGTTGAAACCCTGGAAAAACTGCAGCGACGCATCACTGTGTCGGTGCCCAAGGCTGATCTGCAGAGCGAGGTCGCCGTGCGACTGAAGAATCTGTCTCGAACCGCTCGCGTTGCGGGTTTTCGTCCCGGCAAGGTGCCAATGACGGTGCTGCAGAAGCGCTATGGCCCGTCGGTTGAGGCGGAGGTTCTGCAGGACAAGGTCGGCCACGTGTTCTACGAGGCCGTGAGCTCGGCGCGTGTGCGCGTGGCTGGCACGCCTGCCTTCACGCCCCTCGACAACACGGCGGATGCCGATGCGTTCGCGTTCGATGCCGTTTTCGAGGTGTACCCAGATATTGCATTGGGTGACCTCTCGAGCGTCGACGTGGAGCGGCTGGCGTGCGCCGTCGACGACGCCGCGATCGACAAGACCGTCGACGTGCTGCGCAAGCAGCGACGCACCTTCAGCCTTCGGGACGATGCTGAAAGCGTGTCGACTGATGGTGACCGACTGACCGTGAACTTTCTCGGCAAGCTTGATGAGGTTGCGTTCGAGGGTGGTTCGGCCGACGATTTCCAGTTCATTCTCGGCGACGGTCGCATGCTGCCCGAGTTCTAAGCGGCGGCGCGGGGTCAGAAGTCCGGGGCTACCGTCGAGTTCGACCTGACGTTCCCCGCGGATTACCAGGGTCGCGAAGTCGCTGGCAGGACGGCGCGTTTCTCGTTGACCATCACGAAGATCGAACAGCCATTGCTGCCGGTGGTCGATGCCGACTTCGCCAGGTCTCTGGGTATCGACAGTGGCGATGTGCAGGCACTGCGCGACGATATTCGCAAGAATCTCGAGCGGGAGGTCACCAGCCGCCTGAGTGCCCGCAACAAGCGTGCGGCGATGGATGCGCTGCTCAAGGCCAACAGCGTGGACCTGCCTTCCGGCGTGGTGCGAAACGAGATCGAGGAACTCATGCGCGCGGCGCGCCAGGATCTCACCTCGCGCGGCATGAAGGACGTCGACAAGATGCCGCTGTCGCCAGATCTCTTCCGCGAGCAGGCGGAGCGACGCGTGCGTCTGGGCCTGATCGTGGCCGAACTCGTCAAGGAGCACGAATTGCACGCCAAGCCGGAGCAGGTGCGTGCGTATGTCGAAACCATGGCGTCGAGCTATGAGACTCCGGAAGAGGTCACGCGCTGGTATTACGGCGACCCGCAGCGCCTGTCCGACGTCGAGTCGATCGTGATCGAAAACAACGTCGCCGATTTTGTATTTTCGCAGGCAAAAACCACCGAAAAGAGCATCACATTTGACGAAATCATGGCGAACGCTTGAGTTCCGCCAGCGGGGTCGTGTTTCAACACTTGCCCGGCGTCGAATCGACCGCGCCGCCAGGGGGGACGCTGCGTTCCCGCCCCGGCGCATTTGCGCGCACCGCCCTTCGCCGATTCTGCGGCTTGGGCGGTTTTTTCATGGTGTACCCGATCGCACCCGCGCGGCGATGCCATGCTAATCTTGCTCCCTCATTCATCCAGACCCAGCCATGAGTGCCATCGAAACCCAGAATCTCGGCATGGTGCCGATCGTCATCGAGCAAAGCGGGCGCGGCGAGCGTGCGTACGACATTTATTCGCGGCTGCTCCGTGACCGTGTGATCTTCCTGGTGGGGCCGATCAACGACCAGACCGCCAACCTCGTGGTGGCGCAGTTGTTGTTCCTGGAGTCGGAGAACCCCGAGAAGGACATTTCGCTTTACATCAACTCGCCGGGCGGTTCGGTGTCGGCAGGCATGGCTATTTTTGACACCATGCAATTCATCAAACCAGATGTTTCCACATTGTGCACGGGCTTGGCCGCGAGCATGGGCGCTTTTCTGCTCGCCGCGGGAGCGAAGGGGAAGCGCTATTCGCTGCCGAATTCCCGCGTGATGATCCACCAGCCGCTCGGCGGTGCCCAGGGGCAGGCAACGGACATCGAAATCCAGGCTCGGGAAATCCTCTATTTGCGTGAGCGCCTCAACGGCATCCTGGCCGCGCGCACTGGCCAGTCGCTCGAAAAGATTGCGCTCGACACCGAGCGCGACTTTTTCATGTCGGCCGATCAGGCGCGCGACTACGGCCTCGTGGACGAAGTCATCGCCAAGCGCGCATGAGTTCGACCAGCTTAAGAGCCTTCAACAAGGAACTGCGAGTCACGGGACATGGCTGACAAGAAAACCCCCGCCGCCGGCGAAAAAATTCTCTACTGCTCCTTCTGCGGCAAAAGCCAGCATGAAGTCAAGAAGCTCATCGCCGGTCCTTCGGTCTTCATTTGCGACGAATGCATCGACCTGTGCAATGAAATCATCCGCGACGAAGTGGTCGCGGCGGACAAGGCTGAGCGGCACGGGCGTTCTGACCTCCCGATCCCACAGGAGATCAAGGACGTTCTCGATCAATACGTCATCGGTCAGGATTCGGCGAAGCGCATCCTTTCGGTGGCGGTTTACAACCACTACAAGCGCCTGCAGCACGCTGGAAAACCTGGCGATGTCGAGCTTGCCAAGAGCAATATCCTGCTGATCGGGCCGACCGGTTCGGGCAAGACGCTATTGGCCCAGACGCTGGCGCGCGTGCTCAACGTGCCGTTCGTGATTGCCGATGCGACCACCCTGACCGAAGCCGGCTACGTTGGCGAAGACGTCGAAAATATCATCCAGAAGCTGCTCCAGAGCTGCAACTATGAAATCGAGAAGGCGCAGCGGGGCATCGTCTACATTGACGAAATCGACAAGATCTCCCGAAAGTCGGAGAACCCGTCGATCACGCGTGATGTTTCTGGTGAAGGCGTACAGCAGGCCCTGCTGAAGCTGATCGAGGGCACGATGGCATCGGTGCCCCCGCAAGGCGGTCGCAAGCACCCAAACCAGGATTTCATCCAGGTCGATACCACCAACATACTTTTCATATGTGGCGGTGCATTTGACGGCCTGGAAAAAATAATCCAAAACCGCTCGGAGAAGTCCGGCATCGGCTTCTCGGCCGTGGTCCGCACCAAAGCGCAGCAGAGCATCTCGGAAGCCTTCCGTCAGGTCGAGCCTGAAGATCTGATCAAGTTCGGGCTCATCCCCGAACTGGTCGGACGCCTGCCCGTTGCGGCGACGCTTGCCGAACTCGACGCGCCGGCGCTTGTCCAGATCCTCACGGAACCTCGCAACGCCCTGGTCAAGCAATATCAGCGCCTGTTCGAGATGGACGGCGTCAAGCTCGAGTTCCGTGGCGCCGCGCTATCGGCCATCGCAAGCAAGGCGCTGCAGCGTGGGACCGGGGCGCGTGGCCTGCGTTCGATCATTGAACAGACGCTGCTTGACACCATGTTCGACATTCCCACCATGAAGGGCGTGACGAGCATTACCGTCGACGAAACCACGATCAACTCGGGGGGCAAGCCCCTGCTGACCTACGAAGATCCGCCGAAAGCAGCAGGCGCTTGATCCATGACTGTCGGTAGGGTGATTCGATCCCCTTGCAAAATTTGGGTATCGCCTCATCTGCTGACCATAACTTTCCAGGGGACTCCCCATGGCCGTTGAATCTGAATCCACTGTTCTTGCCACTTCCGCGGTTCCGCTGCTGCCGCTGCGTGACGTGGTTGTCTTTCCCCATATGGTCATCCCGCTGTTCGTCGGGCGGCCGAAGTCCATCCGCGCCCTCGAATCAGCGATGGAGGCTGGCAAGCAGATCATGCTCGTGGCGCAGAAGGCTGCGGCCAAGGATGAACCCAAGCCGGAAGATCTGTTCGAGATGGGGTGCATGTCCACCATTCTGCAGATGCTCAAGCTGCCGGACGGTACCGTGAAAGTGCTCGTGGAAGGCGTCCAGCGTGCGAAGGCGCACGACGTCTCCGACAACGGTGAATTCTTTATTTGCGAGGTTGAGCCAGTCGAGGCCCCGAGCGAGTCGTCCGCGGAATCCGAGGGGCTTCGTCGTGCCGTGGTCACGCAGTTCGACCAGTACGTGAAGCTCAACAAGAAAATTCCGCCAGAAATTCTTACCTCGATCGCGGGCATCGACAACCCGGGCCGCCTCGCAGATACCATTGCCGCGCATCTGCCGCTGAAGCTCGAGCACAAGCAGATGGTGCTTGAATTTGCGGATGTGCACGCGCGCCTCGAAAATCTGCTCGAGCAACTTGAGCGAGAGGTGGACATCCTGCAGGTCGAGAAGCGTATCCGTGGCCGCGTCAAGCGCCAGATGGAGAAAAGTCAGCGCGAGTACTACCTCAACGAGCAGGTCAAGGCCATCCAGAAGGAACTTGGCGAGGGAGAAGAGGGCGCCGACGTCGAAGAGCTGGAAAAGAAGATCAAGGCTGCGCACATGCCCAAGGAGGCGCGCAAGAAGGCCGACGCCGAACTCAAGAAGCTCAAGCTCATGTCGCCGATGTCGGCCGAAGCGACTGTGGTGCGTAACTACCTCGACACGCTGGTCAATCTGCCCTGGGCGAAGAAGTCCAAGGTGAAGCACGATCTCGGTTTTGCCGAAACCGTGCTTGACGAAGACCACTACGGCCTGGAGCGGGTCAAGGAACGCATTCTTGAATACCTCGCAGTGCAACAGCGGGTCGACAAGGTCAAGGCGCCGATTCTTTGTCTGGTTGGGCCGCCCGGGGTGGGCAAGACGTCGCTGGGGCAGAGCGTCGCGCGAGCCACTGGGCGCAAGTTCGTGCGCATGGCGCTTGGCGGCGTGCGCGATGAAGCCGAAATTCGTGGTCACCGTCGCACTTACATTGGTTCGATGCCAGGCAAGATCATCCAGAGCCTGGGCAAGATCGGGGTGCGCAATCCACTGTTCCTGCTCGACGAAGTCGACAAGCTTGGAATGGACTTTCGCGGTGATCCCGCGTCGGCCCTGCTGGAGGTGCTGGACCCTGAGCAGAATCACACTTTCAGTGACCACTACATCGAGGTCGATTTTGATTTGTCCGACGTCATGTTCGTGGCAACCAGCAACTCGCTGAATATTCCTCCGGCGCTGCTCGATCGGATGGAAGTCATCCGATTGTCCGGCTATACAGAGGACGAGAAAGTCAATATCGCCCAACGCTATCTGCTGCCCAAGCAGATGAGCAACAACGGGGTCAAGTCCGAGGAACTCGACATCACTGAAGAAGCGCTCCGCGGCATCGTGCGCTACTACACGCGAGAAGCTGGCGTCCGTTCTCTGGAGCGTGAAATCTCCAAGATCTGTCGCAAGGCGGTGAAAGGGCTGTTGTTGAAAAAGTACGAGGGCAAGGTTGTCGTTACTGCCGCCAACCTCAACGACTTCCTGTCGGTGCGTCGCTTCAATTTTGGTCTTGCCGGGCGTGAGAATCAGGTGGGACAGGTTGTCGGGTTGGCATGGACCGAAGTCGGTGGAGAACTGCTCACCGTCGAGGCTACCAAGGTCCCCGGCAAGGGTGTCATCATTCGCACCGGTTCTCTTGGCGATGTGATGAAGGAATCGGTGGAAGCCGCGCGCACGGTGGTGCGCGCGCGCGCCCGCCGTTTCGGTATCCGGGACGACGTATTCGAGAAAAGCGATCTTCACGTGCACGTGCCGGAGGGCGCCACACCCAAGGATGGCCCGAGCGCGGGCATCGCCATGACCACGGCGATTGTCTCTGCCCTCAGCGGGATTCCAGTGCGTGCCGATGTGGCGATGACGGGCGAAATCACGCTGCGGGGTGAGGTTCTTGAAATCGGTGGCCTGAAGGAAAAGCTGCTCGCGGCGCATCGTGGCGGCATCAAAACGGTGCTGATTCCCGAAGAGAACGTCAAGGATCTGCAGGAAATCCCTGAAAACATCAAGACAAGTCTTGAAATCATCCCCGTGAAGTGGATTGACAAGGTTCTCGAGATTGCGCTCGAGCGTCCCCCGGAGCCGTTGCCCGACGAAATCCCGGTGGCGGCTGCCGCCGCTGCTGCGACCGCGGCGCCTGCAGATCCGGTTGCGGTTGTTGACGGTACGACCCGTCATTGATTCGGACGACCGCGCTCGCCCCGCTGGTCATTTGTTTGAGGGGCTTGCGCGGCACATGATCCCGCGATAACATGTATGTCTTTGCTTGCGGGGGTATAGCTCAGCTGGGAGAGCGCTTGCATGGCATGCAAGAGGTCAGCGGTTCGATCCCGCTTACCTCCACCAAGGCTTTCAACGATTGTGCTTGTGTTTTGAAGACGTCCTGTCCCCTTCGTCTAGAGGCCTAGGACACCGCCCTTTCACGGCGATAACAGGGGTTCGAATCCCCTAGGGGACGCCAGGTTAAACCCTGTCAAGGGTTCAACTTGACAGCAGATCTGGAGAGTATTCGCTCCAGGTTCCAGCTCGATTCGATGAACAAGGCCGCCCAGTGCGGCCTTTGTTTTTTTCCAGGTCGTCGGCGTCGAGCCGACAAGGTCTCAACCGATGGTCATCAGACTCGCATTGCCGCCGGCTGCCGCGGTGTTGACGCTGATTGCGCGCTCGCGCAGAAGCAACTCCAGTGGATAGTCTCCCTGTGCCAGGGTGCCACGCGGCAGCGCGAACAACGGAACGACCGCGTGCGCATAAGCCGTCAAGGTTCCCTGCAGTGCAAGCAAGCCTGCAGAATCTCCGTCATAGAGCGCGGCGTCGGGCAAGTCATCGGGACTGATGGCGCGCACGCGCGCCTGTAGCGACTGCGGCACGTGGGCAAGCGCCGCCGATGCGTGCGGCCCTGCCAGAAGCGCGGTGTTGCCTGTGGCCAGCGCGGCGCCGGCCTGACGCAGCAAGCCGGAGACGCTGTCCGCGCTGCACATCACCGCCCCGCGCGCTTCGAGCAGGTACTGGTTCAGTTCGCCCACGGGGCCCGCCAGTGTGGTCGCCGCACGTAACGGCGCCGACAGCGCATAGGCTTGCAATGGCGCGCTGTCATGTTCTTGACCGTGCAAAGCTTTGCACAGTGCCTCCAGCTCGGGTTGGGCGCCGCCCGTCGGGAGGAACGGCCCGCAGCCCGGCGCGATCAGGCGACGCAGGTACAGTGGTCCACCGGCCTTGGGACCCGTGCCCGAGCGGCCGTGGCCCCCGAAGGGCTGCACGCCGACCACCGCGCCGATCATGTTGCGGTTGACGTAGATGTTGCCCGCGCTGATGCGGGCGCTGACGCGGTTGATGGTCTCGTCGATGCGGCTGTGAATGCCGAAGGTCAAGCCATACCCGAGGGCATTGATCGACGCGATGGCGGCGTCGAGTTTGTCGCTGCGATAGCGCAGCACATGCAGCACGGGGCCGAAAACTTCACGCTCGAGCGCGTCGAATGTGTCGAGTTCGATCAACGTTGGGGCGACGAAGGTGCCGTGGCGGGTCTCGTCAGGCAGTACCGCGGCGTGCACCGCGCAGCCACGCGCACGCATCGCCGCGATGTGACGCGCGATGCCGTCGCGCGCCTCGGCGCTGATGACGGGGCCGACATCGGTGTCGAGGCAGTCCGGGCGGCCGATGCGCAACTCGGACATCGCGCCCCGCAACATATCGAGCAGGCGTGGTGCGATATCTTCCTGCACCAGCAGGACCCGCAACGCCGAGCAGCGTTGGCCAGCCGAATCGAACGCCGAGGCCAGGATATCCGTCACCGCCTGCTCGGGGAGCGCCGACGAATCGACGACCATGGCGTTCTGTCCGCCGGTTTCCGCGATCAAGGGAATTGGCAGGCCGCGGGCATCCAGGCGTGTCGCGAGCTGGGCCTGGATCAGACGGGCAACTTCGGTCGAGCCTGTGAACATGACGCCGCGCACACGCGCATCGCCCACCAGCGCGGCCCCGACCCGCCCGTCGCCGGGAAGCAGTTGCAGCGCGCCAGGGGGAACGCCAGCCTCGTGAAGAATACGTACTGCGACGTCGGCGATCAGGGGCGTTTGCTCCGCCGGCTTGGCCAGCACGACGTTTCCTGCGGCCAGCGCGGCCGCGATCTGCCCGGTAAAAATCGCCAGGGGGAAGTTCCACGGACTGATCGCCACCACCGGGCCCAGCGGTCGGTGTTCAGCGTTGTGGAAACGCGTCTCGACTTGAGAGGCGTAGTAGCGCAGGAAGTCGGTCGCTTCCCTTACTTCGCCGATCGCGGCCGGCAGCGAGCGTCCTGCCTCGCGTACGATCAGACCAACCAGTCGTGGCAAACGCTCCTCGAGGAGCTCGGCGGCGCGGCGGAGAGTGGCACCTCGCTCGGCGGCAGGCGTGGCCTGCCACACCGGCGCTGCCCGCAGGGCGGCATCGAAGGCGCGGTCGACCAGTGCGGCATCCGCCTCGACGACGTGGCCGACGATATCGCGAACGTCGGCCGGGTTGCGTACCGGTGTTTCCTGACCCTCGGCTTCGCCATCCGCCAGCAGCGGGCCTGCGCGCCATTCAACCTCAAGGCCGGCCAGCCCGGCCGCGGCCAGCGAGCCCAGGCGTTGTTCATTGCTGAGATCAAAGCCGGCCGAGTTTTCGCGCGTGGCACCGAACAACGCACGTGGCAGTGCGATCTTGGGATGCAGCGCACCGATTGGCGTGATGCGGCGCGCGACATCGACCGGATCGGCGACGATGTCGTCGATCTTGAGTTTTGGGTCGTTGATCTGGTGCACGAACGAGGTATTTGCACCGTTCTCCAACAAGCGACGTACCAGGTACGCCAGCAAGGTCTCGTGCGTGCCGACGGGCGCGTAGATGCGGCAGGGCCGGTTCAGCGCGGCGACGCCGACGACTTCCTCGTACAGCGGCTCGCCCATGCCATGCAGGCACTGGAACTCGTACTGGCCGAGGTAGAAGTTCTCACCGGCCATGGCGTGGATGGCCGCGACCGTGTGCGCGTTGTGTGTTGCAAATTGCGGGAACACAGCGTCGGGTGCCGAGAGCAACTTGCGCGCGCATGCCAGGTACGACACATCAGTGTGCACCTTGCGCGTGTACACGGGGAAGTCTTCCAGACCGTCGAGCTGGGCGCGCTTGATTTCCGAATCCCAGTATGCCCCCTTGACAAGGCGCACCATCAGGCGCCGCCGCGAGCGTTGTGCCAGGTCGATCAGGAAGTCGAGCACGAAGGGTGCGCGCTTCTGGTAAGCCTGCACCACGAAGCCGATGCCATTCCATCCTTGCAGCGCCGGGTCGAAGCACAAGCTTTCCAGCAGATCCAGTGACAGCTCGAGTCGGTCGGCCTCCTCGGCGTCGATGTTCAACCCGATGTCATAGCTGCGCGCCAGACGTGCCAGCTGCTGGAGCGGCGGCAGCAGTTCTTCCATGACGCGCTGGCGTTGCGCGCGCGCATAGCGCGGGTGCAGGGCCGACAGCTTGATCGAGATGCCCGGGCCTTCATAAATGCCGCGGCGCTGCGCGGACTTGCCGATCGCGTGGATTGCCTGCTCGTAATCGCGCAGGTAGCGTGTTGCGTCTTGCGCCGTGAGAGCAGCCTCGCCGAGCATGTCGTACGAGTGACGGAACCCCATGGCTTCCCATTTGCGACTGTTGGCAAGAGCCTCGGCAATGGTCTGGCCGAGCACGAACTGCTCGCCCATCAATCGCATGGCCATATTCACGCCACCGCGAACCATCGGCTCGCCGCCACGCGCGATCAGTCGGGTGAGCATGGACGTCAGGCGCGCCTCGCTGCTGGTCGCGGTCAGTTTGCCGGTCAAGAGCAGGCCCCAGGTGGCAGCGTTGACAAACAGCGAACGTCCGCCGCCCAGGTGGCTTTCCCAGTCGCCAGCGCCGATCTTGTCGCGAATGAGTGCGTCGCGCGTTGCCGTGTCCGGGATGCGCAACAGCGCTTCGGCCAGGCACATCAGCGCAACCCCTTCGTGGCTCGAAAGTGCATACTCCTGCAGCAATGTTTCGACAATCCCACTGCGCTTTTTGCCACGCAGCCGATCAGCCAGCGCGCGCGCCGTGTCGGACGCAGCCGCCGACAACTGCGCCGGCAACGCCGCTTGCTCCAGCAGCGCTGCCACGCACTCCGGCTCGGGGCGCCGATACGCAGCAGTGATTGCCGCGCGCAGCACGGTCTGCGGTTGCACATCCTGCGCGAGCTCAAGAAACGGAACGACCGCGGCGTCGGGCGCAGCCAGCGGCGCGGGCTGAAGTTCACCGTCATCGACGTCCGGGGTCTCAAGCGCATGCCCGCGCTCAAGACGTTCGAGCCCCTGCAGGATCAACTGCTTGACGACGTAGTGTGGCGTACGACCGTGGGTCTGCGCGACTGTTTTGATGCGGAGCCTAACCTGTTCATCGAGTTTCACACCGATCGTTGCCACAGCCATGGTTGCACCTTTCTTGCTTTGGAGCGCCCGATGGTTGCACCTTATGCGTTAAAAGTAAAGTACGTTGTATTTCGGTGTCACTTTTTACGTTTTGAGAGGTGTTACCTATAGGCGCATCGGCATCCCACAATGTATGTTCCAGGTTTTACCGCACCAGACGTGTGCGGGACAACCACGCTCATTCGGAGACGCATCATGCAACGCTTTGGAAAAATATTGCTGGTCAGCTTGATGGCTGCTGGTTACACCGCAGCGCAAGCCGCCAGCCCGATCATCATCGGTGTGCAAGCGCCGATTACCGGCCAGTATGCGAACGAAGGCCAGGGGATTGCGGATGCCGTCAAACTTCTGGTCAAGCAGCAAAACGCCAAGGGCGGGTTGCTCGGCCACCCGCTGACGGTGCAGGTCTGCGACGACCAGGGCGAAGCGGCTCCAGCGGCGATCTGCGCGCGTCAGTTGGTCAATGCCGGGGTGCTTGCGGTCATCGGCAGCTACACCAGCGGTGCGGCGCTGGCGGCTGAGTCGATCTACGCGCGTGCCAATGTGGTGCAGACCTCCGACGGTACCAGCGATGAGCTGACCGCACGCGGGTTCAAGACATTTTTCCGGAATGCCCCTCCCAACAGTGCCGAGGCCGAGTTCACCGCTGGCTATCTGAAAGCGCGTGGCCTGCACAAGGTGGCCGTCATCACTGACCACTCCAGTTTTGCCGATGGTCTCGCGGACGCCGTGGTTGCCGACGCGAAAAAAGCCGGGATCACCATTCTTGACAAGGCCTACATCACTGCCGGGTCGCAAAATTACACCCCGGTGCTGACCAAGCTTGCCGCGCTCAAGCCGCAGGCGGTGTATTTCTCGGGCTATTACACCGATGGTGGCCTGATCAAGGCGCAGATGGCCCAATTGGGCATGAAGGCAGTCTTCATCGGCGGTGACGCCAACCAGAACGTCGCCTTTGCAAAAATTGCCGGCAACGCCGCAGCAGGTGCCGTGATCATCAATGTTCCCGCACCCCAGAACTTGCCTTACCCGGCAGCGAAGCAATTCCTGCAGGAGTTCAACCAGGCCTATGGCCACATGCCGCCCAGCATTTTCACGCTGACCAATGCCGATGGCCTGCGTGCCGTCATCGCGACCGCCGAGCGCATCAAAAGCGTTGAACCGGCCAAGCTTGTTCCCGCGCTGCACACGCTGCGCAATTTCGAAGGCCTGACCGGGACGTTCTCGTGGAACGCAGTCGGGGAGCGCACGGGCAGCCCTTACGTCGCGTTTGACGTCATGGCCGACGGCAACTACAAGATCACCTATCCGGCCGCCGCTGTCGGGCATTGATTGCACGCCGTCAGGGGCAGCGGCATCGCCGCCGCCCCGCGGGCCTGTTGCCCGCCGCGGTGGGCTCACCGGCGCCTCACGCCGGCTTGCGTCTCGCGGGGGTACAACCTGCCCAGGAATCAGCAGAGGTTGACGGACTTTGGTCCCGCTGACCTCCACAAGGAGACAAGCTCATGCTGAGCACCGTGCTGCAGCAGCTCGTCAACGGCCTGACCGTCGGTGGAATCTACGCGCTGATTGCGCTCGGATACACCATGGTCTATGGTGTGTTGCGGCTGATCAATTTCGCACATGGCGACCTGTGTATTTTCGGCGCCTACATCGGCCTCGTCGCGCTGGGCTCAGGCGCCAGCGCCGGGCAATCGCAGCTTCTGCTGCTCGGCGGCGCCTTCATCGCCGCCGCCGTGGTGGTGGGCCTCGCCGGCATCGCTCTGGAGTTCACGGCCTATCGGCCACTGCGGCGGGCCGATCGGCTGTCGGCTGTGGTGTCAGCACTGGGAGCTTCGCTTTTCATCGAGAATGGGCTGATGTTGATCTGGGGCCCGCAACTCCGCGTGTTCCCGAACAATCTGCTCCCAGCAACGCAGTGGACGCTTGGCGGCGCTCGCATCGACCTCGTGCAAGTGCTGATCATTGGCGGCTCCGCGCTGCTCATGGGGGTGCTGTACTGGTTTGTTCATCACACGCGCTTCGGCACCGCGATGCGCGCCACCGCGAGCGACCAGGATGCGGCGAAACTCATGGGTATCAACGTCAACCGCGTCATCCTCAGCGTATTCCTGATCGGGCCGGCGATCGGCGCGGTCGGCGGTTTGTTCATCGGCCTCTACTACCGGCAGGTGTACTTCACGATGGGTTGGACCTACGGTTTGAGCGCTTTCATCGCGGCCATCATCGGCGGCATTGGAAACATTCCCGGGGCGATGCTGGGCGGGGTTCTGTTAGGTCTGTTCAATGCGTTTGCAGCCGGCTTCGTATCCAGCTCGTGGCAGGAGGCGATCACCTTCGCATTGCTGATTGGCATCCTGCTGCTGCGCCCCACCGGGCTGCTCGGCGAGAGGGTCGCGGAAAAGGTATGAACGCCATGAAACAGAAGCTCGAAAGGTTGCGCCAGCCCTGGATCGGGCCGGCGCTATGGGTGCTCGGACTCGCGATCCCCCTGGTCCTGAACCAGGCCTGGATTTTCATCGCGTCGCTGTTTGCGGTGTATGCCATCGTCGCGCTCAGCCAGGATATCGTCCTTGGCCGCGCTGGCATGTTCGACATGGGCCATGCGGTGTATTTCGGCATCGGCGCTTACGTGACTGCGATCCTCAACACCCAGTTCAACTGGCCGATCCTGGCGACGTGGCCGCTGGCGGTGATCGCCGCAGCTGCGGCGGGCGCTGTGCTTTCGGCGCCGATCGTCAAGCTGCGCGGTGACTATCTGCTCGTCGCAACCATCGGTTTCAACGCGATCTACGTGCTCGCTCTGAACAACAACGTCGGGGGCATCACCGGTGGCGCTGATGGAATTTTTGGTATTGGAGCCCCGGCCATCGGGCCTTGGCAATTGTCGACCGCTTCGGCGCAGTTCTGGCTCGACTGGGTTGCTTTTGCCGCGGCATTGGTGCTGATCCGCAACCTTGATCGCTCGCACCTCGGACGCACGCTGTCCTACATCAAGCATGACCAATTGGCGGCGACCACCATGGGCATCGACACGCGTGCCTACCGGGTGCTGGCGTTCGCCCTCGGAGCCGCGTTGGCGGGTTTCGGCGGAACGCTGTTCGCAACCCTGATGGCGGCAGTCAGTCCCGGTGCCTTCGTCTTCACGGAATCGGTCACGCTGTTTGCGATCGTCCTCGTCGGCGGCCAGGGATCGATCCCGGGGGTTTTGCTCGGCACGGCGCTGATGTTCGTCGTGCCGCAGGCGTTCCGTGGGTTCGCACAGTATCGCTATTTCGTATTCGGCATCGCGATGGTGGTGGTCATGGTGTTGCGCCCGCAGGGCATCTGGCCGCGCGCGCGGCAATTGCGGGAGGGCGCATGAACGCACCAGGCAAGGACGCGTTGTTGTGCCTCGACAGCGTGGGCATCCGTTTTGGCGGTCTGCAGGCGGTGGGTGGCTTGTCGTTCTCCGTCGGACGCGGCCAGGTCGTTGGCCTGATCGGACCGAACGGCGCCGGCAAGACAACCGCATTCAACTTGATCACTGGCGTTTACAAGCCGACCGAAGGGCGCATCGTCTTCGAGGGACGCGACATGACCGGCTACGCGCCGCACCGCATCGCGGCGGCGGGTATTTTTCGAACGTTCCAGACCATCCGCCTCTTTCAGGGGCAGAGCGTGCTGGTCAATGTCCTGGCGGGTCTGCATCTGCGAACCCGGCAGCATTGGTGGCAGGGATTGCTGCGCACCCCCGCGCAGCGCCGCGAGGAAATACAGCTGCGTTCGCAGGCCATGGAAGTGCTGCGCCGCCTCGATCTGGAATCGGTCGCGTACGAGGACGTCGCCTCGCTGTCGTACGGCGTGCAGCGCCGTGTCGAATTGGCGCGCGCACTGATCGCTGGCCCGAAGCTGCTGATTCTCGATGAGCCAGCGGCCGGCCTCAACGATCAGGAGTCCGCGGCGCTGAATCGCACCATTCTCTCTGTGCGCGACCAAGGCATCAGCGTGCTGTTGGTCGAGCATGACATGAACGTCGTCATGAACGTGACGGACCACATCGTGTGTATCAACTTCGGGCGAAAAATCGCCGAAGGCGACCCCGAAAGCATCCGCAACGACCCCCAGGTCATCGAGGCCTATCTCGGCCGGGATGACGATGAAGAGGACATTTCCACGAACACCACAGTCGGAGGCGGCGCATGAATCTGCTCGAGATCGACGCGCTGGATGTGCGCTATGGCCATATCCAGGCGCTCAAGGGCGTGAGCCTGCGCGTCGCCCAGGGCGAAATCGTCACGTTGCTGGGAGCCAATGGTGCTGGGAAGACGACGCTGATGCGCACGATCAGCGGTTTGCTGCGCGCCCACGCTGGTGACGTCAAGCTGCGTGGCAAGTCCATCGCGCGCGTGGGTGCCGACGGCATCGTGCGCGCAGGCGTCTCGCAGGCGCCTGAAGGGCGGCGGGTGTTTCCCACATTGAGCGTCGCCGAGAACCTGCTGCTGGGCGGCTACACGCGACCGGGTGGGGAGGCGCGCGAAACGCAGCGCCAGGTCTATGCGCTGTTTCCGCGATTGCAGGAGCGCGCCGCGCAGTTCGCCGGCACCTTGTCTGGCGGAGAACAACAGATGCTGGCGATCGGGCGTGCAATGATGGCGCGACCGCAATTACTCCTCCTCGACGAGCCGAGCCTGGGACTGGCGCCGATCATCGTGCGCGACATATTCCGCACCTTGCGTCGCATTCGCGAACAAGGGGTCACGGTTCTGCTCGTTGAACAAAACGCGCGCATGGCTTTGAAACTTGCTGACCGCGGGTATGTGCTCGAAAACGGCCGCGTTGCGCTGCAGGGCGCGGCGGCCGAGTTGCTGGCGTCGCCGGAGATCCACGCAACCTACCTGGGCGGCGGCCACTGACAGACTGTTGAGACACCGGAGCTGCCGCGCGTGGATCGACCACTCGCGCCGTGGCCCGCGCAGGCGGCTGATCGACGTCAAGGCGTGATGAACATTCCGGAATCGATGTCGTCAAGGTGGGCACTCTGCGCCTCGCGTTCGTCCGGGTCGGGTTCGCGCACATCCAGCACGGTGTAGTGCACCCGCAACGCCATGCCGGCGAGCGGATGATTGCCGTCGAGCACCACCTTGCCATCCGCCATGTCAGTCAGCAGATAGACGACGTCTGGCATGCCGGGGGCGCATCCGGCGGGCAGATGCTCGAACTGCATGCCGGGCTCGATGGCATCGGGGAACAGCGCCCGGTCCTCGACGCGCAGCAGCGTCGGATCGTAGTCACCGAAAGCGTCGTGCGGCTCGATTTGCAACTGGCCCTGGGCGCCGATGCTCTTGCCAATGATGTCGCGCGAGATGGCTGGCAGCAGGTCGGCACCGCCCACATAGAAGTCCGTACCTTCCGCGTCGTCGGCAATGGGGTCGTTCTGCGCGTCGGTCAGGCGCCAGGCAAGCGTGACGACGGTATCTTGGGCGGCTTGCATCGGGCGTCTCCTGTCCAGGTCGATGAGGGGCCAGGCCGGCTGGCATGCCATCACTTTAGCGCCACGCCGGGCAAAAGCTAAACTGCTTGCGTCGGTGGTCATGGGACTATCGTCATCACCTCAACCCGATTCGCATGACTCTCAACGCGATGGACGCAGTGTGGCCTTTGCACGGCATCACCTTGAAGCGCTTCCTGCGCGACTACTGGCAGCGCAAACCCCTGGTGCTGCGCCAGGGGATGCCGGGCTTCCGGCCTTTGCGCAGCCGTGCCGAACTGTTCGCGCTGGCGGGCGACCAGGATACGGAATCGCGCATGGTTCGGCGCGATGGCGAGACGTGGAGCCTGGCCCACGGCCCCTTCACACGGCGTGCCTTTCCGGCGTTGAAGCAGCCGGCCTGGACCCTGCTGGTCCAGGGCATGAATCTGTTGGACGACAACGTCAACGCCTTGCTCGATCGTTTCAGGTTCATCCCCGACGCGCGGCTGGATGACATCATGATCTCCTGGGCGAGTGACAAGGGTGGTGTCGGCCCGCACGTCGACGACTACGACGTGTTTCTCATTCAGGCCGAGGGGCGCCGGCGCTGGCGGCTCGGGCCCGTGCCTGACCGGCGCATGCGCGCCGACCAGCCGCTGAAGTTGCTGGAATTCTTCGAGCCCGACATGGATCTGGTCGCTGAACCCGGAGACGTGATCTACCTGCCGCCGGCCTGGGGCCATGACGGGATCGCAGAGGGACCATGCATGACGTATTCGGTTGGGTTCAGGGCTCCGCCCGCAGACGAGTTGCTCCGGCAGTTGCTGTGGAAGCTTGCTGATGAGCTGCCGGCGGGACCGCGCTATTCAGACCGTGGCACGATGGACGACGGAGTGGCGTTGCACCCCGCGCGTGTGCCCGCTGCCATGGTCGACTTTCTGCGCGACGCGTTTGCACGACTCAAGCCCGGCTCGCGGCAGTTCGAGGCCGCACTTGCCGAACTGCTGACCGAGCCGAAGCAGCAGGTCTGGTTTGAACCCGCCTCGCAAGGCGGTGTGCGGTTGCGCCAGTGCGTCGAACGCAGCGGCCTGCGACTCGACCGGCGCAGCCGCATGCTGTACACCGCGCATGTGCTGACCATCAACGGCGAGCAGGTTCCGGCGGCACTGGCACGCTCGGCGCTATTGCGACGTTTCGCTGATCGACGTGTGCTCGATGCGGCGGCATGGGGGCGTGCGAGCGATGCGGAGCGGGCTCTTCTGCTTGACTGGTGCACGCAGGGGTGGGTGGTTCCAGGAGCTTGACGATGGACGATGACCGTGCGGGTGGGGCCGTCGGGTCGCCGCTCCCCACATTGATCGAGTGGTGGCGCGCGTGGAGAGACGCCCTGCGCGCGGCGCTGAGCGCACCCGATGCGGTCATGTGCCTCTACAGCCCTGATTATGCGCAATGGCCAATTGATGACGCGGTCGTGGTGGATGGCTTGTCGCGGTGGGCCTTGTCGCGTCGCGCGCCAAGTGTTCGCATGCTCGCGAGAAATTTTGACGTCGTGCAGGCACGATCGCCGCGATTCGTGCAATGGCGGGTCCGGTTCGCGCATATCGTCATCTGTCGAGCGATCGAGTCGGGGTTGACAGAGCCCGCGGAAGGAATTCTCACCGGCACGCGTGGCCTGGTTTCCCTGCGCGGTGCGCGAGCGTGGCGGGCGACCTGGGTTGAGGGGCCGGCGCTGCATGCGGCAAGGACCGCTTTCGACGCAGCATGGGAGCTTTCAGAGCCGGCATTTGCGCCGACAATCGCTGGATTGTGAACGAAACGCAACATCTGGCCCGGGGGCGCCGTTGCGTACCCGGGCAAACCCCAAGCCGCGTTATACTTCGTGCTTGAACTTGAGAGGGCCCCCAGGCTTGCCAGTTCTACGTTAAGATTTCGGCTTGAGTTTTCGTCGTAATTTCGTCGTACCCCCGGTTTTTCTGCTCGTATCGATTGACGCTTTGAGGAAAGAAATGAAAAAGTCCATCCTGTTGGCTTCCATGATCGCCGCGCTGGCTCTTGCAGCTTGCGGCAAGAAGGAAGAAGCCGCCCCGGCCGCTTCCGCTGCTTCGGCTGCTTCTGCTGCCGCCCCGGCCGCTTCGAAGGCTGCTTCCGCTGCCGCCCCGGCCGCTTCGAAGGCTGCCTCTGCTGCTGCTCCGGCTTCGGCAGCTGCGCCGGCCAGCGCCGCCAGCAAGTCCAAGTAATTGGCATCAGCGGGCGGATTCATACGCCCGCCGATTCAAAGCCAGCGCAAGCTGGCTTTTTTATGTCCGCCAGCGCAAGCTGGCTTTTTGCTATGTGCTCGCCGCAAACGACGCACGTAAAAAAACCCGCCGTTCAGGCGGGTTTTTCGTATCGGGAGCGGACGACGTATCCGCGACCCGCGCGATCACTTGATCTTGGTTTCCTTGTAGGAAACGTGCTTGCGCGCCACTGGGTCGAACTTGCTCAGTTCCATCTTCTCCGGATGGGTGCGCTTGTTTTTCGTGGTGGTGTAGGAGTGGCCGGTTCCCGCAGTGGATTCCAGCTTGATCTTTTCACGTCCGCCTTTGGCCGCCATGGTGTATTGCTCCTGTGGGAATCAGTGCTCAGGCTTCGCCGCGGGAACGCAAGTCGGCGAGGACGGCATCAATGCCAACCTTGTCGATCAGGCGCAGTCCAGCGTTCGAGATGCGCAGGCGCACGAAGCGGTTTTCGCTCTCGACCCAAATCCTGCGGTATTGCAAGTTGGGAAGAAAGCGACGCTTGGTTTTATTGTTCGCGTGGGAAACGTTGTTGCCCACCATCGGCGCTTTGCCGGTAACTTGACAGACGCGTGCCATGAAGCACTCCACTAAGGATTCGAAATTATGCAAAACGGCAAGTATATCATGCGTTGCGCGCTGGGCCAAGGTCTGATCAGGCCGCGACGTGCATAGGCTCTCGCAGGCGCACGCAGGGTCTGGAGATCGCACGCACCCAAGGCTGCGTGGCGTCGGGGAGCGGCACCGCAGTGAGTGCGCCGCCCCACAGGCAGCCGCTGTCCAGGCAAAGCGCGCGATGGGTCCAGTGCAGGCCCAGCGTGGACCAGTGACCGAAGGCGATCGGCGTGTTCGCGGTGGCGCGTCCCGGCACCGCGAACCAGGGGACAAGGCCGGGCGGCGCGTTCCCCGCAGCTTGCTTGACGTGAAAATCGATGCTCCCCGCGGGGTCGCTGCGCAAATCGATATAACGCACTCGGGTGAGCGCGTTGATGGTGATGCGCCAACGTTCGGGCCCGCGGAGCGCGTCGCTCCACCGATCGGGTTGGTTGCCGAACAGATCCTGCAAGACGGATGGCAGAGCGTCCCCGCGCAACGCCTGCTCGACGTCATGCGCGAGTTCAAGTGTCTGCTGGACGCTCCACTGCGGCAGGACACCCGCGTGCACGAGCAGCCATCCGTGCTCAAACATCGCCAGGGGACGTCGGCGCACCCAGTCGAGCAGGGCATCGCGGTCCGGCGCGCGCAGGATGGGATCGAGCGTGTCACTGCGATGGGTACGCCGTACCCCATGGGCGACGGCAAGCAGGTGCACATCGTGATTGCCGAGCAGGCATTGGGCGGCGTCGCCCAAGGCGATCAGGCGTCGGAGCGCTTGCAGAGACCCCGGACCACGGTTCACTGCATCGCCAAGAACGATCAATCGGTCATGGCGTGGCTCGAAGGCGATATCGTCGAGCAGGCGCGCGAAGGCGTCGTCGCAACCCTGAAGGTCACCGATGAGGTACGTGGTCATGGTCCATAGAATAGCCGGGGATGCGAGATTCCACTTCGGCTCGCTGACGTGAATGGCATGCATGGAACACAGCCCATGGCACAACTCGCTCCTTCAATCTTCAAGGCCTACGACGTTCGGGGCGTGGTTGGCGTTGATTTCACCATGGATGCCTGCCAACACATTGGACGCGCTTACGCTACAGCGGCGCGCGCGCAGGGTGAGTCTGCCGTCAATGTCAGCCGTGATGGTCGGCACTCCAGCGCCGAATTTGCCGCGGCATTGACGGCAGGGCTGCTTGCGGGTGGCCTGGATGTCGTTGATCTGGGCATGAACGCCACGCCGATGCTGTACTTCGCATGCGCCACCTCGGGCGTGCCCAACGGTATCGAGATCACCGGCAGCCACAACCCGCCCGCGTACAACGGACTGAAATTGGTGCTGGCTGGAGAAGCATTGCACGGCGATGGCATTGCCCACCTGCGTGCGCTCACCCAGCATGGACAGTATGCAACCGGCGCGGGAAGCCTGCGTCAGGCGAGTATCGTCGAGGACTACTTGCTGCGCATTCAGAGCGATGTGCGTCTCGCGCGGCCGATGCGTGTCGCCGTCGATTGCGGAAACGGCGTCGCCGGCGCGTTTGTGCCGCGCTTGCTGCGCATGCTCGGTTGTGAGGTGGAAGCCTTGTTTTGCGAGGTCGATGGCAGTTTTCCGAACCATCATCCCGACCCCGCGGATCCACGCAACCTCGAGGACCTCAAGCGCATCCTGCGCGAGACCGACGCTGAACTCGGGCTCGCGTTCGACGGTGACGGCGATCGCCTCGGCGTGGTGACCAAACACGGGCACGTGATCTGGCCTGACCGCCTGCTGATGTTGTTCGCCGCCGATGTCCTCGCACGCCACCTCGGCGCGCCGATCATCTTCGATGTGAAATGCACGTCCAGCCTCGGCCCTTGGGTGCTTCGCCATGGGGGCAATCCCATGATGTGGCGCACGGGCCACTCGTTGATGAAGGCGCGCATGAAGGAGGTGAATGCACCACTGGCCGGTGAACTTAGCGGCCACATCTTTTTCAAGGATCGTTGGTACGGTTTCGACGACGCCCAGTACAGCGCCGCGCGTCTGCTGGAATTACTCGCGCGCGTGGCCGACCCTGAAGCGACGTTGCTTGCACTGCCTGATTCGGTGTCAACCCCGGAATTGAAGCTCGAGACCGCCGAAGGCGAGAATTTCCTGTTGTGCGAGCGTCTTCAGCGTGAGGGATGCTTTCCCGGGGCGACGCAGCTGCACACCATGGACGGCGTGCGTGCAGAGTATCCGGACGGGTTTGGTCTGGCGCGACCGTCGAACACCACGCCGTGCGTGGTGCTGCGCTTCGAGGGCCAAAGCCCTGAAGCCCTGGCGCGCATCCAAAGTGAGTTCCGTGCGGTTCTGCACGCGCTCGCTCCCGAACTCAAGCTCCCGTTCTGAGGCGTTGCGTGCCAGCCAGGACCTCGGCATAGGCAGCCTCGCAGCCGTCGGTCATCGCCTCGACCGTGAACATGCGCGCCGCGCGTGCCCGACCTTGCTCGCCCATGCGTTGGCGCAGCGGCGCATCCCGCAGCAGGGTCTGCAGCGCCTCCGCCAGACCGGCATCGTCACCCGGCGGAACCAGCAAGCCGGTTTCGCCGTTGGCAATGACCTCATCGATGCCAGGTGCTGCGCTTCCGAGCGCAGGCTTGCCGAGCAGCGCGCCCTCGATCAGCGCGAGGCCCAAGCCTTCCTTGGCGATCGAGGGGAGGGCGACAACGTCCGCGCATTGGAGGATGGAAACGGCATCGCGGCGGTATCCAAGAAAATGCACGCGGTCGTCAATTCCAAGCTCCGTGGCATTGCGCTGCAGGGTGCTGCGCAAATTGCCCACGCCGACGAGCAGGCAGTGCAAGTCCGGCCATTGCGGGCGCAAGCGGGCGAGCGCTCGCAGCAGGTGGATCTGACCTTTGCGCGCGGTGAGGTGAGCAACGCACACCACCACCTGCGCCGCGGGTGTGATGCCCAGATTCGCGCGCATGGTGTCGGGCGGCGTCAACCCCTGCAGTCGCTCCTCGGCAATACCGTTGTACACCACGCGTGTCGTGTCGGCGTCGGCGCCGTGGGTCAGCATGGCCTGGCGCACGCCTTCGGAGCACGTCAGGTTGATGCGATTGCGTCGGTAATAGAAAAACGTGTTGATGGCGTGGATGTGCCCGATGGCCGGGATGCCGAACATCCGTCCCGCCAGACTGCCCCAGAGATTGGCGGTCGAGAGATGGCTGTGGATGATGTCGGCATGTACGCGCCGCGCGATGGCGCCAATGTGCAAAGGCGCGACGAGATTGAGCTTGCCGGATATGGAAGGCGTATGCACGTGCAGGCCGCGTCGGCGCGCTTCCTCGGCATAGCCACCCGCATCCTTGCACAGGAGCGTGACCGTGTGGCCGCGACGCTGCAATTCAACGCAGAGATTGAGGCAGACGTGCTCGGCACCCGAAAAGCGCGCCTGGGTGATGACCTGGACGATGGAGAGTCGCCGGGCCGGATGCATGGGTGCGGACATTTCAGACGATGGGTTTGGACGCGGACGCGGTGGCGATGGCATCGACACAGGCGGCAAGCATGCCCTGCGGTGTGATGCTGGCGGTGCATTCGGCATCGCGCCAGCAGGTGCCGCTCCAGCAGCGTGCGCAATCCATTGGCGCCTGTACGGTGCGATGGAAGGCTCCGAAGGGGCCGTTGCGCGCCCCGATGGTGCAGCGGTAGAGGGAGACGGTCGGCGTCCCCGAGGCTGCGGCGAGGTGCACGGGCCCGGTATCCGGGCCGACCATGAGGTCGCAGCGTTTGAACACGGCGCACAATTCCTTGAGTCCCAGGCGAGGCAGCACGCGCGCCGCGTTGCCGATGCTTGCCGCAACCCGCTGGGCACGGATGTGTTCAGACGTATCACCCCAGGTCAGCAGGATGGACGCGGTGGGGGCGTGGCGCTGCAAACCTTGTCCCAACGCGATCCAGCCGGCCTCGGACCACAGCTTGCTGGCCCACGACGTGCCGCAATGGAACACGATCCGTGGCGACGCGGTGGCACCCAGTACGGCGTCAGCGTGGTTGTCATCGTCGGGCGTGGTTGCGATGGCGGGAAGGTCGCGCAGCGGGTCGGATGGTGCCCCCAGGATGCTGGCCACGACGCGGAGGTAGCGTTGTACGGCGTGTTCATCCTCCGGTGCGAAGGCGACGCGCTCGCGCGTGAACAGGAGACTGGCCTTCTCCTGGACGTGCTCCGCGGCGAAGCCGACCTTGCGCGCGCCGCGCGCGGCGCCGCAGAGCACGCCGCTCTTGAGGTTGCCCTGGAGGTCAAAGACGATGTCGTAGCGACGTGTACGCAATTGCGCGAAGAATTGGCCGATGTCGCGCCACGTTCCGCTTTTGAATGGTGACTTTTTCCACCGCCGCAGGGGCACGACAAACAAGGTGTCGAGGTTGGGGTTGAGGCGAAGCAGTTCGACGAAGGCCTCATCGACGACCCAATCGATACGGGCCTGCGGAGCTACGCGCCGCAGGTAGGTGAGAACCGGCAGCGCGTGTACGATGTCGCCTAGCGACGAAGTTTTGACGATCAGGATGTGCATATTGCCCGCTGTTGTCCGTATTTCTTCCGTCCAGCGTGCGGGGACGGCGCAGGGCGACTATGGTTGCGCGTGCAGGCGCCGCGCAAAGCGCCCGGTCTCATGAGCCGGACACTGTACTCAATTCTGTTTGCGCTACTGCTGCCGGTCATCATAGCGCGGCTGTTTTGGCGCGCTCGCCGTGAACCCCTGTATGGCCGCCACATCGGCGAGCGCCTGGGGTTGTACGCGGCGCGTCCTGTCGGGAATGGGCCATTGGTCTGGTTGCATGCGGTCTCGCTTGGCGAGGTGCGCGCGGCCCAGCCGCTGATCGAGGCACTGCGGCGCGCGCGTCCCGACGTGCGACTGCTGCTCACGCACATGACGGCGACCGGACGAGAGGCGGGTGTCGCGCTACTGCGCCCGGGCGACGCGCAGGCCTGGCTTCCCTACGACCTGCCCCAGCCATGCCGCCGATTTCTCGCGCACTTCGGGCCGGATGTCGGTGTGTTGATCGAAACAGAGGTGTGGCCCAACCTGGCGCATGCATGCGTGTGGCGCCAGGTCCCACTGTTGCTGGCCAATGCGCGTATGTCGGCGCGCAGCGCGGCGCGCTGGGCACGCTGGTCGGGACTCGCCGCCCCGGCGTTCGGTGCGCTGAGCGGTGCGGCGGCGCAGACCGATGCCGACGCGCAGCGGCTTCGCCGTCTCGGTGTGCGCAATGTGCGCGTGGCGGGTAACGTCAAATTCGATCGCGCTGCGGATCCAGCGCTGCAGGCACTTGGCCGACAATGGCGCGCGGCGGCTGGCATCCGTCCGGTGCTGCTGCTGGCGTCGACGCGCGAGCAGGGCGGTGTGTCCGAGGAGGCTCTGCTGCTTGATGCCATGCCGGCGCCGTTGCTCCAACGAATTTTGCTGGTGGTGGTGCCGCGTCATCCGCAGCGCATGGCGTCGGTGGAAGCACTGCTTCGCGATCGCGGCTTGCGCGTGCAGCGTCGTGGCATTGGATTACCCGATGCCACGACACAGGTGTGGCTTGGCGACAGCCTCGGCGAAATGCCCGCCTATTACGCCATGGCCGACGCCGCCTTCATTGGCGGCAGCCTGCTGCCTTTGGGTGGGCAGAACCTCATCGAGGCTTGTGCGGAAGGCTGCCCGGTGGTGATCGGACCCCACTCCTTCAACTTCACGCAGGCCGTGGCGCTGGGTGTGGAGGCGGGAGCGGTTGTGCCGGCCGCGGATGCGGCTGCGGTCTGGGCGCGGTTGCAGTCCTGGCTTGACGAACCCCAGGCCCGCGCTGCGGCGCACGACGCAGCGCTGCAATTTTGCGCGGATCACCGGGGCGCGGCGGATATCCAGGCCGCGTGGGTGGTGGATGCGTTGGCCGGATGATCAGTACGTCGGAACCGAAGGGTCAATTTCGCGTGACCACGCGGTGATGCCACCTTGAAGGTTGAATACCTTGGGCACGCCGTTCTGAACCAGGAAATTCGCCACCTGCATGCTCCGTCCACCACTGCGACACATCACCAGGACGTTTCGCGATGTATCGATGTCCTGCAGGCGAAGCGGGACCGTGGCCATGGGGATTGCGCTGGACTGGAAGTTCGGGTGGCGGATCGACGCGCGCTCGAGCTCCCAGGGTTCGCGCACGTCAACAACCTGCCAGCTGCCCAGCTCCGCCGGCTTGTTATCGAGCAAGTCGTTGAGTTCGCTGACGGTGAAGTTCTGGATCATCGATGATTCCTTCAAATATTTCAAAAATGGAAACGTGGTACCTCGGGGAACCCGTGCAGGCGCGGTGCCACGGTGTCGAACAGGTCGACCACGGTGGTCTCTCCGCTTGTTGTCCGCGTGAGCAGTTGCGCGCGCATGATGGGTTTGGAACCCACGATGGCGCAGAGGCGGCCGCCTGGCTTCAAACGGGCAACCACTGCTTCAGGAATGGATGCAACCGAGCCGGACAGCACGATGACATCGAATTCTCCCGAGGGAAGTTGTTTCGACGCGTCCATGCACTGCACGGTGGCATTGGCCACGCCTGCCTGGCGCAGCCTGTGTTGCGCGACGTCGGCGAGTTCGGCGTGGATTTCAACGCTCATGACGTGCGCCGCGCAATGACCCAGCAAGGCCGCGACGTAGCCGCTTCCGGTACCGATTTCGAGCGCCCACTCGTTCTTGCGAACCGACAAAGCCTGGAGCATGCGCGCCTCGAGCTTCGGCTCAAGCATGGATTCACCACAGGGCAGGGGTATTTCCATGTCGGTGAAAGCGAGGTTGCGGTAGGTCTCTGGTACGAAATTCTCGCGCTTGACGGCGCCCAGCAAATCCAGGACGTCCTGATTCAGCACATCCCAGGGGCGGATCTGTTGCTCGATCATATTGAACCGGGCGTGTTCGAAGTCCATGGCTTAGCGTGCGAGTGGGTTGAGGTGGCAATGGTGTCCAGCCCCTGATTCTAAAGGCTGGCGGAGCCGTGACGCGGCCCTGACGCGCCGATCGGCCCGGAAGTTCGGCGCGCTTTGATCCAGCAACGGGAAAATCGCTCCCCGCGCGCGTCCGGATGAAAATTTTTGGCTGGTATCGCGGTGACAATCAAGAACGATTATCATTCAAACTCATCTCACGACAAAAGCGCTCCGCTACCAGATGCGTTCGCCAACCGTTCTCTTGCCTACCGGGAACGCGCCAAAACTTGCGCGCTGGAAGGTTTTTCTTGCCGTTCTCGGCCCGGGGCTGGTCGTCATGCTTGCCGACACCGACGTGGGCAGTGTGCTGACCGCGGCGCAAAGTGGCGCCCAATGGGGTTACCAACTCCTCGTTTTGCAACTGCTGCTTGTCCCGATTCTGTACGTGGTGCAGGAACTCACGGTTCGGCTTGGAATTTTCACGGGCAGGGGGCACGGAGAGCTGATCCGCGACACCTTTGGCGCACCGTGGGCATGGGTGTCGGTCGGCGGTCTTGCCGTGGCGACCGTGGGCGCGCTGCTGAGTGAGTTCTCGGGGGTGGCGGGCGTGGGTGAACTCTTCGGAGTGCCGCGCGGCGCCAGCCTTGCGCTGGCGACCGCGTTTCTCCTCGTCGTAGTGTGGACCGGCAGCTATCGCCGGGTGGAACGCATCGCGATCGCGCTGGGCTTGTTCGAGCTGGTGTTCATCTGGGTCGCACTGCGCGCGCCGGTGGATGGCCGCGCGCTGCTCCACGGGATGGCGTCACTGCCTCTGCACGATCATGGATACTGGTACCTCGTCGCGGCGAATATCGGTGCCGTCATCATGCCCTGGATGGTGTTCTATCAGCAGTCGGCCGTTGCCGACAAGGGCTTGCTCCCGGAGCAATACGCGGCGGCGCGCTGGGACACGGCGGTGGGCGCGCTGATCACACAGGTGGTGATGGCCTCGGTGCTGGTGGTCGCGGCTGCCACGCTGTGGGGCGGTCACCGCAGCCCGCCCCTGGACACCGTGGGGCAGGTGGCACAGGCACTCACGCCGGTGCTGGGGCAGACCCTGGGGCACACGCTGTTCGGTCTTGGCATTCTGGGCGCGGCGATGGTTGCGGCCATCGTGGTCGCGCTCGCTGCGGCATGGGGTTTTGGCGAGGTCACGGGATACAAGCACTCCCTGGAACATCACCCGATGGAGGCGCCATGGTTCTACGTGGTGTTCACCGTCGGGGTTGTCGGCGGAGCGCTGATCGTTGCTCTGGTGCCGAATCTGGTCGCGCTATCGGTCGGTGTCGAAGTGATGAACGCCCTGCTGCTTCCCCTGGTCCTGGGCTTTCTGGTTGCGCTGGCGGTCAAAGCGCTTCCGCCCGAACATCGGCTGCGGGGCTGGTACTTGTGGGTCGTCCTCGGCGTGGTGACGCTGACGGCCGGCCTGGGTGTCTACGGCGCACTCAGCAGCCTCGGCTGAGCTGCGGGAAGCCAGGCGCGGCGGCCGTTCAGGTTCGCCTGAAGACGAGATCCCACACGCCGTGGCCGAGGCGCAGGCCGCGTTGTTCGAACTTGCTCGGTGGCCGCCAATCCGGACGCGGGGCGTAGCCGGTGGCGGTGTTGACCAGCCCGGGCTGTGCCGATAGAACGTCAAGCATCTGCGCCGCGTAATCCTCCCAGTCGGTGGCGCAGTGCATGAGGCCACCCGGGGCAAGGCGGCTGACAGCAAGCGCCAGAAATGCCGGTTGGATCAGGCGGCGCTTGTGGTGGCGCTTCTTGTGCCAGGGGTCGGGGAAAAACACATGCAGTCCCGCCAATGACGACGGCGCGATCATGTCCTGGAGAACGTGCACCGCATCATGCTGGACGATGCGCAGGTTGGGCAGCGCTTGCGACTCGATGCGCAACAGCAGCGCACCGACGCCCGGGGTATGGACTTCCACGCCGATGAAATCGCGGTCGGGGTGCGTTGCGGCGATACCCGCCGTCGCCTCGCCCATGCCGAAGCCGATCTCGAGCACGCGTGGCGCGTGGCGTCCGAACACGGTGTCCCAGTCCGGTACGTGCACGGTTGGGGCAACGATGAACCGGGGCCCCAGTTCCCGCAAAGCGCGCGCCTGGCCGGTGGTGGTGCGCCCGGTGCGCATCACGAAGCTGCGAATGACCCGCAATGGCGAAGGGGATTCGGGAATTGACATCGGAGCAACCGGAACCCACGCGCGAACGCCGGGGGGTGGCAGACAACACAGTGGGAGCGCGTGGAGCGGGTGAAGGGAATCGAACCCTCGTATGAAGCTTGGGAAGCTGCCGTTCTACCATTGAACTACACCCGCAGCATCCAGAAGTATAAAGGCATATGCCCGACGACTCGTCAATGACGCAACAGCGGCGCCTGGCCACGGCGGCTGAATCCCCGCGCCTCGAGGGGCTCCCGCCGGTGGTGGACGCACGCACCCGCGTGCTGGTGCTTGGAAGCTTTCCGAGCAGGGCGTCGCTCGACGCCGGGGAGTATTACGCCCACCCTCGCAACCAATTCTGGCCACTATTGTCGGAGTTGTTCGAGGTTGACCTGCGCGCCATGACCTACGCGCGGCGACTGGAGACGATGCTCGCGCGCGGGCTCGGGATCTGGGACGTGTATGCAAGCTGCCAGCGCGAGGGCAGTCTTGATCGCGCCATCGTCGCCGCCCAGCCCAATGACCTGCCCGCACTTGCAGCCCGTCTTGTTCGGCTGGAGGCCATGTTGCACAACGGCGGCGAATCGGCGAGGAGTCTGCGCCTGACCCGCGGCTTGTGCGATGTCACCGAGCGCCTGCCGTCGACCAGCCCAGCCAATGCGTCATGGAGTTTTGCACGCAAGGTCTTGGCGTGGCGCGCTGCATTGGCGCGTCACGGATTGTGCGCTGCGGTGTGACGTCGGGTCTGGTCTAAACTGCGCAAGCCATGCAGAGCGCTCTCCCTTCGTCGTTGCGGCACGCATCCAATATGCCCTCGGGCGTGCTTGACTGGCGCGCGCTGCTGCAATGGCTGCATGATGACGGGCTCATCGACGACGCTGGTCTGCGCCGCGGGCTGGATCGCGCCGCACATGCCAGCGAACGTTTGCATGCACTTCAAAAGATCGCCAACGCGAATCTTCAGCGTGGTGGTGACGGGCCGATGCTCGATCTTGATTTTCTGACCGGTTGGCTGGCGGCACGTGCGGGACTTCCGCATTTGCGCATCGACCCCTTGAAGGTCGACATCGGGCGCATTGGCGACCTCATGTCGTTGAGCTATGCCGAGCGACACCGAATCCTGCCGGTCGCCGCGGATGCGGACGGCGTGGCGATCGCCACCGCCGAGCCCTTCGATCGATCCTGGATGGGGGAGCTCGAACGCATGTTGCGGCGTCCGATCCACCTCGTCGTTGCCAACCCGGCCGATATCGCGCGCTATACCGTCGAGTTTTTCAATCTGGCGCGTTCCGTGCGCCAGGCGCAAAAAAAAGGGGTGCTGAGCGGCGCGGCGAACCAGTTCGAACAGCTCGTCGAACTCGGGCGCAGCGGGCGCGCCCTCGATGCCAACGATGCGGGCGTCGTCCAGGTGGTCGACTGGCTCTGGGAATACGCGTTCGAGCAGCGCGCATCCGATATTCATCTCGAGCCGCGGCGAGAGGTCGGCGTGATCCGGTTCCGTATCGACGGCTTGTTGCACGGCGTCTATCAGGTGCCACCGTCCGTGCTTGGCGCGATGACCAGCCGTATCAAGCTCCTCGGACGCATGGACGTCGTGGAGCGGCGCCGACCGCAGGACGGGCGCATCAAGACGCGGCGCCCGGGCGGCGACGAGGTCGAGCTGCGCCTGTCAACCCTGCCGACAGCGTTTGGCGAAAAAATGGTGATGCGCATCTTCGATCCCGACGTGGTGTTGCGAGATGTGGAGGCGTTGGGTTTTCCGCTGATCGAGGCGCAGCGCTGGGAGGATCTGACCGGTCGCGCGCACGGTATCGTGCTGGTCACGGGGCCGACCGGGAGCGGCAAGACCACCACGCTCTACTCGACGCTGAAGCGCCTGGCGACCGAGGAGGTGAACGTCTGCACCGTCGAGGATCCGATCGAGATGGTCGAACCGGCCTTCAACCAGATGCAGGTGCAGACTGGGCTCGATCTTGGTTTTGCGGATGGTCTGCGTGCGCTGATGCGCCAGGATCCCGACATCATCATGGTTGGTGAAATCCGCGACCATGAAACTGCGGAAATGGCCGTGCAGGCGGCGCTGACAGGGCACCTGGTGTTATCGACCCTGCACACCAACGACGCACCGTCGAGCGTGGCGCGGCTGATGGAGCTTGGTGTCGAGCCTTACCTGGTGGGAGCCACTCTGCTGGGGGTGTTGGCGCAGCGCCTGGTCCGCACCCTCTGCCCGCACTGCAAGGAGCCAGACAACGCGTTCGATCAGGCGCTGTTCCGCGAGGCGGTGGCCCCATGGAAACCGAGCTCCCAGGTGTCACCCTATCGTCCGGTCGGATGCCTGGAATGCCGCAACACCGGGTTTCTCGGCCGTGTCGGGCTCTACGAGCTGCTGGTTTGCACACCAGCGATGCGCAGCCTGATTGGGTCCAGGGCCTCACTTGACGCGTTGCGGCAGCAAGCCCTGAAGGACGACATGCGACCGCTGCGGCTGGCGGGTGCACGCAAGGTCGCCGACGGAACGACAACGCTCGAGGAAGTGTTGCGCGCGACGCCGGTGGCGCAGAGTTGAACGCGATGGAAACGCCAATGGCCGAGGGTGCGCCTGCGCAATCGCCTCTTGCGCAGGCGGAATGGATTCCAGGCGCACAGCCCGGCACCAGCACGTTGCGCTTGTCGGGGGCCTGGGCCGTGCACGGCTTGTCCCGGCCGCCGACGCTGCACGCGCCGCCGGGAAGTCGTGCCATTCGTGTGGAGGGTCCATCCGACGCCTCCGCGTTCATGCTTGACAGCGCCGGCGCCTGCGTACTGGCTGCGGCGTTGCGCATTTGGAACGAGGCGGGCATCGCCGTCGACCTGTCGGCGTTGTCGCCGACCCAGCGCGGGCTCGTTGAACTGGTGCGCGCGCACGGCCTCGCGGCGCCTGTCGCGCCGAAGCCACCGCATGCCGGCCTGCTCGGCGACGTTGGTCGCGGCACCCTGGCGGCCATGCGCGAGGGTCGCGCATTCGTCGCGGCGCTGGGCGAGTTGGTATGGCGGGGGGCAGGTTTGGTGGCGCGCCCAGGGAGCATCCGTTGGCGCGCCGTGGCCGCAGAGATCGATGCCGCGGGCTTGCACGCCACCGGCATCGTCGCGTTGTTGTCATTTCTCATCGGCATGGTGATGGCGTACCAGGGAGGAGCGACGCTGGCGACCTACGGCGCGAATATCTTGATCGTAAACTTGGTGAGTATTCTGACGTTGCGCGAGATGGGGCCATTTCTGACGGCCATCCTGGTTGCTGGGCGAACTGGTTCTTCGTACACGGCGCAAGTCGGGACGATGCGCATCACCGAGGAAATCGACGCCCTGCGTGCCCTTGGGATGTCGCCGTTCGAGGTGCTTGTCTTTCCCAAAGTCGTCGCGCTCGTGCTGGTCATGCCCTTGCTGTCGCTGCTGGCGGACCTGATGGGATTGCTGGGCGGTGCCGTGGTGGCGGCGGTCGGCTATGGGGTTCCCATGCAGATATTTTTCGAGCGAGTGCCTCAGGTCGTCGATGTGCAGACCCTCGCCCTGGGCCTGATCAAGGCGCCCGTGTTTGCGGTGGTCGTGGCGCTGGTGGGTTGCATGCAGGGCATGCGCGTCGCCGGCAGTGCGGCAGAAGTGGGTCGCGCGACCACGCGCAGCGTCGTCCAGGCGATTTTCCTGGTGATCATCATCGACGCGGCGTTTTCCATCATGTACAACGTGCTTGGCATCTAGTTCGTGGCAAAAGAAGCGCAGCCCCTGACCCAGACGGTTCCAGTGATCGAGGGACGCGGCATTGTCAACCGCTTTGGCGCCCAATGCGTCCACGATGGACTCGATCTGGTCGTCGAACGTGGGCGCATCGTGGCGCTGGTGGGTGGCTCCGGCGCAGGCAAAACGGTGCTGCTGCGTACCCTGCTCATGTTGCGCGCGCCGCAAGGGGGAACCTTGCGTCTGTTCGGCGAGGATGCGCTGGGCGCGGGTGACGCGGGGCGCAGGCGCTTGCGGCAGCGCATCGGCGTGTTGTTCCAGGGCGGGGCACTGTTCACAGGACTGAGCGTGCTGGAAAACGTGATGCTGCCGTTACGCGAGCATACGTCGCTGGCAGCGCGCCTGGTGCCCGAGCTGGCGATGCTCAAGATCGCTCTTGCGGGCCTGCCCGCAGACGCGGCGCACAAACGACCTTCAGAGCTTTCCGGAGGCATGATCAAACGCGCGGCACTCGCCCGCGCGCTTGCCCTGGATCCGGAGTTGCTGGTGCTGGACGAGCCCACCTCCGGACTGGATCCAGTGGCCGCGGGTGCATTCGACGCATTGATCAAGGAATTGCGCGATTTGCTGGGGCTGACCATCCTACAGGCGACGCACGACCTGGATTCGATTGTCCATGGCAGCGATTGCGTCGCCTTTCTCGCGCGTCGGCGTCTGCTGGCGATGGCGCCGGCCGCGGAACTTGCGCGGCGCGAAGAACCCGAGTTGGTGGAATACTTTCAGGGGTCGCGCGCGCGCGCCTACCTGGGTCACAGCGGGGCTGGTTCATGCTAGTCTGAACGAAATGGAATCCAAGATCAATTACACCGCGGTGGGCGCATTTGTTCTGGCGCTGGGGTTGGCGTTGGCCGGGGTGCTCTGGTGGCTGTCGAGCGCGCAGCGTGCGCAACACGGCAGTACATATCTGGTGTTCGCCACGGACAACGTCAACGGGCTGAGAGATTCCAGCGACGTGCTGTATCGTGGGGTACGGGTCGGGCGTGTCGCCTCGATCGGGATCGACCCTGTCAATCCGGCACTGGTGCGCATTCGCATCGAACTTGATGCCGGCGTGCCGGTGCGCGCCGACACGGTGGCGCAGCTCAGTCCGCAAGGGGTGACGGGCCTCTCGGTGCTGAACCTCGCCGGGGGCAAGGCAGCGGCGCCGCTGGTCGCGGGCCCTGGTGAGCCATACCCTGTCATTCCCTATGCGCCGTCGGTTTTCTCGCGCCTTGAGGGTGGGTTGAATGACGCCACCATCACGCTGTCGCGCATTGCGGGAAGACTGGACCAGTTGCTCAGTGCACAGAACTTGCAATCCCTCAACAGCATTCTTCGCCACGCTGCCGTCGTGAGCGCCAGCGTTTCCGCGCATAGCGACGATATTGCCCAGACGCTGGTCGCGATGCGCCAGGCGAGTCAGGAGCTGGCGGCCGTCGGCGCGCATGGGGAGCAGCTTTCAGCGCGCGGACAGCGGCTCATCCAGCACCTCGACGAGACCACGCAGCATCTGCAGAGCACCCTCGGCACACTGGACGCCACCGCGCGGACATGGAACGGCGCGGCCCGGGAAGTGACGCGTCTTGGCGGTGCCGGCAACCGCGTGGTGGGGAATCTCCAGCAGCGCACGCTGCCTGGCCTCGACCGGTTGAGCGACAACTTGCGCAGCCTGAGCGTGCAGCTGACCGACCTTGTGCGCAGCCTGCGCTCCGACCCTTCGCAACTGCTCTATGGAGCGCCGACACCGGCGCCCGGCCCGGGAGAATCGCCTTGAAATCCGGCCTTGCCTCATTGTGCATGGTGCTCGCTCTGGGCGGGTGTGCGCTGCAGCGGCCATCACCGCACCTGGCAATGCGTTATCGCCTGTCGGGTCTGCGAGATTCTCTGACAGCGCCTGGGGTATCGCCCGCGGTGTTGCGGCTGCTGCCGGTGGACGCACCGCAAGGCATCGATACGGCCGCGATGGTCTACAGCCCGGCGCCGCAAAGCATCATGCATTACCGCGACAACAGCTGGGTCGTTCCTCCCGCCGACCTGGTGCGCCAGGCCCTGGCGCAAACGCTCCGTCGCCAGCCGTGGATCGCAGCAGTGGAAACTGACGCGGTACCGGCCGTTCCCGCCTGGACGTTGCACTGCGAGCTCGAGCGGCTCGAACACGATGTTGACGGGCCGACCGGGCGCGTGCGCCTGGCAATGGACTGCCAGCTCGTGCGCGGCGTCGACGGCGACCTTGCAGCCCACTGGCGCAGCGCTGGCGTGTTGCCCTTGTCGACGAATGACGCTGCACACTATGCTGCCGCGGCGCAGCAATTGCTCGATGCGGCGTTGCGCACCGCCGTGTCGAGGG
>DAICZP010000078.1 GCA_027311065.1 Thiomonas sp.
CGTGCCGAGTGCTGCGCGCAGCGCCCGCGCTGCGAACTGAATCGCCTGCCCAGCCTGGGGAATCGCCCGACCCATGCGGATGAAATCATGGGTGACGCCCGCCCAGGTGTGCAGCTCTACCGCCACGCCGGCGTCGCGCAGGCGCTCCGCGTAGGCGACCCCTTCGTCATGAAGGATGTCGCAGCCGGCCAGACCGATCCAGGCTGGCGCAACGCCACGCAGATCGGGCGCACGCAGCGGCGCGAAGCGCCAATCGTCGCGATCAGAAACCTCTTGAAGGTAGAGTCCGAAAAACCAGTCGATATGTTCCTGCTCCAGCACGAATCCCTTCGCATACCGCTGCGCTGAGGCCGTGCGTGCCCATCCCGCGGTTCCGGGATAGAACATCAACTGCAGTGCCAGCGGCAAGTCAATCGCCCGTGCGTGCAAGGCGCAAGTCGTCGCCAGGGTGCCTCCGGCGCTGTCGCCGGCCACGGCGATACGCGCGGAGTCAATCCCGAGCATGGCACCATGCGCGTGGAGCCAGGTCAGTGCGTCCCATGCGTCATCCACTGCGCAGGGGAACGGATGCTCGGGTGCGAGGCGGTAATCCAGAGCAAATACCGTGCAACCTGCAGACATGGCCAATTGGCGGCACAGCACATCGTGGCTGTCGAGACTGCCAAGCACGAAACCGCCGCCGTGCAGATAGAGCAAAGCGGGCGATGCGTCGTGCGGGCTCAAGGGTGTGGGGCGGTAGCAACGCACCCCCAACCGGGCACCATCGCGCGTCGGACAGTCGAGATCGAGGACCGCGGCCACCGCTGGCGGTGCCACGTCGAGAACACCGGATCCAAGTTCATGCAATTCGCGCGCCCGCTGCACACCGAGTTCCCACAGCGGACGCGCGCCGGCGCGCGCCATGCGCTGCAGCAAGGAGGCCATGGCGTGCGTCGGGCCATCTGCGGAGGACGCGATCATGCGGAATGCTCAAGCAAGTTGCGGGGCCACCAGCCTACACGCTCAGGGCCGCGCGCGCTCACACCGCCATGGCGGCCGCCCGCCCGCTGGACCATGCCCACTGAAAGTTGTAACCGCCCAGCCACCCCGTCACGTCGACCACCTCGCCGATGAAATGCAATCCCGGTACCCGCCGACAAACGAGGGTCAGCGGGTCGAGTTCATCGGTTGCCACGCCGCCGCGCATCACTTCGGCCTTGTTCCAGCCCTGGGTGCCCGCGGGGCGTACCGTCCAAGCGTCAATGGCACGCCCCAATGCGACGAGGCGCGCGTCGCCGAGTTCGGCAAGTCGCTGCTGCCCTGGCATCCCCGCTTCCTGGATCCAGGTTTCGGCCAGTCGACGCGGCAATCGTGATGCCAGCGCGCCCAGCAGTGACTGCCGGGTCCGCGACTTCTCCTCGCGCAGCCATGCGCCCAGATCGGCGCCAGGAGCGAGATCGATTTGTAGCGCATCGCCCGGGTTCCAGGTGCTTGAGATCTGCAGGATGGCTGGTCCCGAAAGCCCGCGGTGGGTAAACAACAAGTCCTCCAGGAAATGCTGCGCGCCACAGCGCACGACGACCTCGCGAGCCACGCCAGCAAGGGCCGCGAAAGGCTTCCAGTCGGCCGGCGCAAAGGTCAGGGGCACCAGCGCTGGACGCGGCTCGACGACCCGCAGTCCGAAATCGCGCGCCAGTCGCAACCCGTAGTCGCTCGCGCCGATGCGCGGCACCGGCAATCCTCCCGTCGCCACCACCACCCGGGCGGCAAGGATCGCGCCGGCCTCGGTGTCAACGCGGAACGCGCTGCCCTCGCGGCCCACATCCGTCACCCGGCAGGGTTGGCGCCACTCCACCCGGCCTTGCGCGCACTCGGCGCGCAAAAGTTCGATGATGCGGCGACTGTCGTCGTTGCAGAACAACTGCCCCTTGTGCTTTTCATGGAAGGCTACGCCATGGCGGCGCACGAGCCCGATGAAATCGCGCGGTCCATAGGCGGTCAGGGCCTCGCGCGCAAACCCCGGATCCTCGCCGATGTATTGGGCTGCGGTGGCATGAAGGTTCGTGAAGTTGCAACGGCCCCCGCCTGATATACGGATTTTTTCACCAATGTGCCGGGCGTGATCGATCAAGACAACACGTCGTCCGCGCTGCCCCGCAATTGCAGCGCACAGCATGCCGGCGGCTCCAGCGCCGATCACTGCGACATCAAAGCGCACGGCTTGCATCACACCGACGCCGAAACGACCAGGGGCCGCCCGTGGCGGGCCCTGGTTTCATAGGAATCGATGCCGAACCGCTGTGAGGTATTGCCCATGCAAGCGCCTGCGTGCCGTGTAGGCCACAGGCTAAATCGCCATTATGGCAGCTCGAAGTGCGCGTTCATGCGGTTCCGATACGTATGCCGCGAAAGCTGCCGGCTTCGGTTGGCGGAGCCTCGGGATAGCGCCCCGGATCGAATCGGTGCATGAGAGCGGCTTCGCGCCGGCGTGCGGTGGCCACCGCGGCTTGCTTGACGTGACCGTAGCCGCGCATTTGCAAAGGAACGGCGGCGATGGCTTGCGCCAGATCGAGGTTCTCCGTACGCAACCCCCTCAGGAGTTCCTCCACGCGCGCTTCAAACGCGACGATCAATCCCCGTTCCATGCGGCGCTCGGCGCCACGGCCGAAGGGGTCGAACGGACTGCCGCGCAGGATTTTGCCGCGTGCCAGCACGCGCAACCACGGCAGCACCCAGGCCCCGAGTCGGGTTTTGCGCGGGTTCGCGCCACGGTTCCACGGCATGGCCATGTGCAAGGCGAAGCGCGGCGAGCCGTCGAACTGCTGCGCCAACGCGGCCTGGAACGCACCGTCGGTGTAGAGCCGCGCGACTTCGTATTCGTCCTTGTAGCTCATCAGCTTGCGCAGACTGCGCGCAACCGCAGCCGCGAACGCACCGTCCCCACCCAGTTCGGCTTCACGTTGGCGCGCCCGGCCCACGGTGCGGGCGAAGCGGTCAGCCCAGGCGGAATTCTGGTACGCGGTGAGTTCGGCCACCCCTTCTGCCAGAAGCGCGTCGACGTCCCGCGCGCCGGGCGCCGGCACGTTGCGGGTGTCGTGTTCCAGAGCAGACCGCGCCATCGGGTCGGCGGCGGCCAGGCGCCCGAGGGCAAAGGCGAGGTGGTTCGTTTCAACGGCCACGCCGTTGAGTGCGATGGCGCGCTCCAAGGATGCCCGCCCCACCGGAACCAGGCCACGCTGCCAGGCGAAACCCAGGGCCACGATATTGGCACCCACGGTGTCGCCAAGCCAGGCTTCGGCCAGTGCCTGCGCGTCGAAGACTTCGACACGCTCAGCCCCCGCTGCATGGCGCAGCTTCGCCAGCAGTTCCGGCATGTGGACATCGGCGTCGGGATCGCGCATGGCCGTGGACAAAGGCGCCTCGTGCACGTTGGCCAGAATCCTGGTGCGCCCACGACGCACGGTATACAGGGCGTCGGGAGAAGCACCCACCACGACGTCGCAGGCCAGCACCGCGTCGGCTTGCTGGGCATCGATGCGGACCTGATGGAGTCGCGTTGCCTCGTCGGCAAGTCGAACGAAAGACAGAACTGCCCCGCCTTTTTGCGCGAAACCCATGAAGTCAAGGACGCTGGCGCTTCGTCCTTCCAGGTGCGCCGCCATGGCCACCAGTGCTCCCACGGTAACCACGCCCGTTCCGCCGACCCCTGTGATCAGCAAATCGTACGGGCCGGACCAGGTGTGCGCCGTTGGTTCCGGCAGAGCCGCGACGCGCTGCACGAACGCGTCCGTGCCGCCTGCCAGGCGCCCGACCCGACGCCGCAGTGTCGCGTCCTCGACCTCGACAAAGCTTGGACAAAAGCCCCGCAGGCAGGAATAGTCCTTGTTGCAGGTGGTCTGATCGATGCGGCGCTTGCGTCCATGCGCGGTGTCGACCGGGAGCACGGCAACGCAGTTGCTCTGCACGCTGCAGTCACCGCACCCCTCGCAGACCCGCTCGTTGATGAACAGCCGGCGTCCGGGGTCGCGCGCCTGCCCTTTCTTGCGGCGCCGCCGAAGCTCCGCGGCGCAGGTCTGGGCGTAAATCAGCACCGTGACTCCCGATTGCGTACGCAGACGTCGTTGCACGGCATCGAGATCGGCGCGTGCATGAAACGTCGTCCCGGCCGGAAAGCGGTGGCGCACGGTCCGGAAACGTTCGATCGTGTCCGACACCACGGCAACATGGGCCACGCCCTCGCTCTCGACTTGCCGGGCGATGGCATCCACGCTGATGGGCCCATCAACAGGCTGGCCACCCGTCATCGCCACCGCATCGTTGAAAAGGATCTTGTAGGTCAGCGTGGCCTTGGCCGCCACTGCCTGGCGAATCGCCAGATAGCCCGAGTGATAGTACGTACCGTCACCAAGATTCTGGAAAACATGGGGCTGGCGCGTGAACATCGCATGCGATACCCAGTCAACACCCTCCCCGCCCATCTGGATCAGGCCCGTGGTTTCACGGTCCATCCAGCTCGCCATGAAATGGCAGCCGATTCCCGCCTGCGCCATCGAGCCGTCGGGAACCTGGGTGGATGTATTGTGGGGACAGCCCGCGCAAAAATATGGTGCTCGCCGCACGCCGTCAGCCACGTTGGAGAGAATGTCGGGTACCGTGAAATCACGGACGTGACGAAGGTGATCGCGAAACGTGGTGTTGTCAGGAAAATGCCGTGCCAGCCATGCGGCAACCGCCTCGATCAAACGCGAGGGGCGAAGCTCTCCGGTTTCGGCAATCAATGGCGTACCATCGCGATCGTGTTTGCCGACGATGGCCACGCGCCGGGGCGCGTTGTAGAACAGCGACCGCAGTTGTGTCTCGACAACCGGGGCTTTTTCCTCCACCACCAGCACTTCGTCAATACCCTCGAAGAACGCCCGCATGCGCGTCGTCTCGAGAGGCCATGCCAGTCCCACCTTGTAGATGCGAACACCCGCGGCGGCCAGCATCGCGGTGTCGATTTCCAGGCGCCGAAGCACCTCCATCAGATCGTGGTGGCCCTTTCCGCACGTGACAATACCCACGCGTGCCAGGGGCGCCACGACGATGTCGCGGTCGATGGAATTCACCCGTGCGAACGCCGCAACGGCGTCAAGTTTGGCAGCGAGGCGGTGTTCGATGCGGGGTGACGGCAGGTCCGGCCAGCGGTAGTGCAGGCCGTCAGGTGGCGTAACGTGGCCCGAAGCCGCACGCACGGATTCGGCATCGAGCCAGGTTTGCGTGCTGGCGATCACCCGGTCAAGGTCAACCGTGGCACGACTTTCCACGACCTCGGACGGCGCTGTCATCCCGACCCAGGCGCCGCTGTAGCGCGACAACGCCCAGCCGTACAGACCAAATTCCAGGCAATCGGCAATATCGGCCGGCGCGACAATCGGCATACCCATCGCCTGCATTGCCCCTTCACTTTGATGGGGGAAGGACGACGAGACACAGCCATGGTCGTCTCCGGCAACCACCAGCACGCCTCCGCGCGGCGAAGCGCCATAGGCGTTGCCATGCTTGAGCGCATCCGTGGCCCGGTCCACGCCAGGCCCCTTGCCGTACCAGAGCGCGAAGACTCCATCGGTGGTGCGCAGCGGGTCTGATTCAACACGTTGCGTTCCCAGCACCTGGGTTGCTGCCAGCTCCTCGTTCACGGCGGGCACGAAGCGGATGCCGCGGGCGAGGAAATCCGGGCCCGCCTTCCAGACCGCCTGGTCGACCGCACCCAGGGGTGATCCACGATAGCCGCTGATGAAGCCACGCGTATCCATCCCGGCGTCGACATCGCGTGCGCGCTGCATCAACATCAGGCGCAGCAACGCCTGGGTGCCAGTGAGCATGACCCGACCGCGTGTAGCCCATAGCGCATCGTCAAGACTTGCATCGACGCTGCGGGCGTGCTCGACAGCGACCTGATTCATCACGTCTCCTTCGATTTCCATGCTTGAAAGAATAGGCGCGGCGGACCAAAATATCTCACTTAATTTTCTGCACTCGGCAGATTTTTCAGAAGCTTGTTTTCCTTTGAATCGAAAATGGAAAAAATTGAACTTGATCGATACAGTCTGCAGCTTCTCGACGAGTTGCAGCGCGATGCCAGGCAGACCATGCAGCAACTCGCGGACAAGGTGTGGCTGTCGGCCACGCCGTGCTGGAAGCGGATCAAGGATATGGAGGCTGCCGGCGTCCTGCGCGGTTACACGGCGGTGCTCGACCGCGCGCGCCTGGGGCTGGGCCTGCTTGTAGTCGTCGAGGTCAACCTTGACCGCCACAATGACGAAAGCGTGGATCGATTCGAAGCTGCTGTGATGGCGTGCCCGCCAATCGTCCGCTGCTTGTCGACCACGGGCGAAGCGGACTACCTGCTGACGGTGCTGGCGGCCGACATCGCAGCCTACGACACGCTCTTGCAGCGGGTGTTGTTCAAACTGCCGGGCGTTGCCCATTTGCGCTCGCGCATCGTCCTGCGCGAGGTCAAGACCGACACGCGGCTGCCGCTGGACGATGGCCTGCCGGTCGCACCCTGCGCCGCCGGGCCCGGGCGCCCGCTCAGCCGCGAATCGTGAAGGCTGCGGGGTCCGATCGGGGCACCGCTTCCATTGGGGAAGCGTTCTTGCCGGATTGACGATCCAGCGCCGCCATGAACAAGGCGCCCATGTCGGACATCGCCGCCGCCAGCGCTTCCAACGCCAGGTCCTGACAATCGAGGGTATCGGTGAGAATCAGATGATCTTCACGCTCCGGATGCACGCCGAAGCGACTTCCGGAGCCGAGCAAGGCGTTCGCGCGCATGGCGAAAAGCAAGCCATCCGACCCCGTAAACGAGGTTTCGCTCTCAAACATCAGCAAAAAACGGTTTTCTTCGCGGCTGTGCGCGAGTTCGAGCCGCATCCCCCCTTCGAATTCAAACTCAAGGCTGAAGTCGCCATCGAGCATCTCGGGCTCGTAGCCCTCGCCGTCGAGGGCATCGCCAACCTGAAAGCCCGCGACGTCCGCGGCCAAATGCGCAAAAACGAGTGGGTTGTTTACTGGATCAACGGAGTTACGGTCCATGTCGTGTGTCCTCTGGGAAATGTCCGGGATTGATCGCTGGGACGCGGCGCCCGGCATGAGCCCATCGTAGGTACCGCCTCCGGCACTTCGTGTTCAATTGCCGTGATCCCCAAAACAATCCGCACGCAGCGGAAGAATCGCCTGGGTATGGTTGTGTCCGTCGCGACGCACGTAGTGCAAGGAGCTCGCGAGCCCATGCAGCAGCAGCAGACCAAGCCCCCCTTCCCGATCCATGGTCGCAGCCGACGCGTCAGGTGTGCCGGGGCCCTCGGGGTTGAACGGGCTGCCATCATCGGTGATGTCGATGCGCACCCGCATGCCGTCATCGGCCACATGCAGCTCCACCCACGTCGCGCCGCCGTGCCGGATCGCATTGGTTGCCAATTCTTCCAGCACCAACTGGGCGATGAAACGTGGCCTTGCATCCCAACCTTGTCCCGCGGCCAGCGCGCGCAACGCCGCCGCGAGCGCGGGCTGATCCTGGGTCGTCGCGCGCAGGCGCAGATGGGACCGCCATGGCGAAACCGGTGCCGGCGCCGCAAGCGGCGAGACGCCTCGTCGCTGGATCTGTTGAATCATGGGTGTGATCGGGGTGCGCGACCCAGTGCCGCCACGGTGATGTCATCCGACTGCGGCGCGTTGCCCGCAAAGCGCGCCACGTCGCCGAGGACGGACTCCACGAGCGCCGCGGCGTCCGCATCCGGCACCTGTGCCACCACGCGCGCAAGCCGCTCTGATCCATAGTGCATCCGGCGTTCATCAAACGCCTCGGTGACACCATCGGTCCATGCAAGCAGGAGATCCCCCGGCTCGAGCACGATCGACCGCGCGGGAAACTGCGCGTCGGCGACGATGCCAAGTGCGATACCACCGGTGCGGTCGAGCCCCTCCACACGTCCGTCGGCACGACGAAGCATGGGAGGCATGTGTCCCCCGAGGGCGTAGGAGAGGACGCCGCTGATCGGGTCGAGAAGCCCATAAAACACGGTGACGAAATTGTCCAGGAAGCCCTGGGCGCACAGGTCCACATTAGCCCGGGCGAGGACGGAGCCCGGCTCTCGCGCATGCGTTGCCGCTTCGCGAAGGAGCGTTCGGGCCACGGCCATCATGAATGCGGCACTCACGCCTTTCCCCGCCACATCGGCCATGACGATGCCCAGGTTCCCGTCAGGAAGCGCGATGAAGTCATAGAAATCTCCAGACATATGTTGCGCTGCGATCATCCGTGCCGCACCGCGCCAACCTGGCATGGCTGGCATGACTTCCGGAAGAATCGCCATCTGCAACTCGCGCGCCGCTTCGAGTTCATCCTCGATCCTGGCCTGGGCGCGCGTCAGCGCCAGGTTGCGCTCGGATAGTTCGGAGGTGCGGCGGACCACCAGATCATCCAATGCACGCATGCGCCACCGGACCCTGGCCGCCATGCCGACGAATACGCGCGCAAGACGCCCCAGCTCGTCGTTGCGCGCACACACGCGCACGAGCAACTCCGGCGGCGGCACACGGCCTGTTTGCACGATGGCGGCGGCGCGCGTGAGCGCGTCCAGTGGGCGCGCCAACTGATCGGCGGCGCGCAGTGCGAGGGCGAGCCCGGCGACGACGATGAGCACTCCCAAACCAGCGGTGGTCTCCCACCCACGCGTCTGCGAGGCATCAAGGCCTTCGCGTGCAAAGCGCGCAAAAAACGCCCCCACGATCCGGCCATGCCGATCACGGATTGCGTGATACATATCGATACCGGCAGCGGGCGTGCGAATCATGCTGCCGCTCGGTGCGTCCATCACGCGCGCGAGGCCTTGCAGCCATGGAGCGCTTGCGACCCCCGCAGGCCCCCGGCAGATTGCACCTCGCGGATCGCGCGGCGTCACACAAAACGCTTTCAGCGCGCCCTCGCCCACCAACCGGTCACCGAGGATCGAGGCCCGCCGGAGATCGGGTGCGCGGCCATCGTCAGCGATGGGCAGCAATGCGCCGAGGATCGGACCGACGATCTCCGCGTCCCAGCGCACCTGCCTGAGCACGCGCTGGTGCGCGTGCGCTCCCAGGGCGAGCGCGGTCAAGCCCACGGCGGCGAGCGCGAACAGTGCCGTGAACACGAGGACGCGGGCGCGCAACCTCATCCTGGCGTGCTGCCGGGGCGGGTCGGCGACCCCGGCATCGAATTGGCGCGCTGCTCACGGCCGATTCGCCCGCAGCGAACCACAATGGCCGCAGGTTCATCAAAAGGAGAAAAATCGGCCATGGAAATTCAACCTCACACGGTTTCAAATTCCGCCAGCAGCCCGGCAACGAATGGCACGATCGAGGTGCCAACCGTGTACGCGCTCGCGGGCGAGGTATCGACGTACAACGCGCGTGCGTTGCAGCGCGACATGATTGACCTGCTGGCACGCAACCGCGCCGGGCTCGTGGTCGACCTCAAGCACGTGGACTTTCTCAGCAGTAGCGGCATGACCGCGATCCTCGCCGTTGCACGTTCCGCGCGCGAGGCGGGGAGCAAGCTCGTGCTCGCGGCGCCGACGCCCGTGGTGCTGGACGCGTTGAAAGTCGCTGGATTCGATCGCCTCATGCCGATCGTCGCCGATCAGGATGCCGCGCGCGCGTTGTTCTGAGCACGCGCGGCCGCCGGCACGGAGGCGGCCGCCGCCGGGATTGGCGGAACCGGCTCCATCGGTCCCGGGTGCGGCAGCGCGGCGCCCGGTGCCGGTGCCGCATCCCCCGCATGCAGATTCTCGGGATCAATGACCTTGGTGCGGATCAGGAACAGACGTGTCGTCTTTTGCGTTTGCGCAGTGCTGTTGGAGAACATGCCGCCGATGAACGGCAGATCGCCGAGTCCGGGTACCTTGCTGTGGGTGTTTGTCGTCTGCACGGTGTTGTAGCCACCAATGAGAAGGCTCTCACCCTTGCGAACGTCGGCCTCGGTACTCAGCGTGGCGTCATCGACGGTCGGGAGGTTGCCCACGGTGGCCTGGGTCTGGATCTGACCATCGTCGATGTCAACGGTGAGGTGCACGAGCTGCTTGCCGCCATGTCCAATCACGCGTGGCGTGACGTTCAGCGTGGTGCCCGCCGTGACCGGGGTGACCAGCGCGGTATTTTGCGAGGTGGTCTGAATGTAGAACGTCTTCGACAAATCGATCACCGCACCCACGTTGTCGGTTGCCAGCACCGACGGCCGCCCCTCGATACTGGCGTATCCCTGCTGCTCCAGCAATTGCAGGTGGGCCAGGAAATACGCCGCCGAGTTCGGCAGAATGGTGCCCGGATTCACGCCCGAACCTGCCCCGGCAAGGATGACCGACAGCGTGTTGGAGTCGGTGGGAGCACTGACATTGCCGAAGCCGGCCGCCGCCCCCTGGTTTCCCATCACAGCATTCCAGGAAATTCCAAGGTCTTTCAGATGCGAGGTATTCACGTCGATGATCATCGCTTCGATCTCGACCAGGGGGGCCGCGACATCGAGCTCGGCGATGAGCTTCGCGTACATCGGCATGCGGTCGGGCACGTCCCTGACCAGAATCGAATTGGTTCTCGGGTCTGCCTCGATGGTCGGAGACACCGACGACGTCACACGCTCCGATCTGCGATCCGAGCCCTTGGTGGTGCCCGATGGCGAGGACGCCACTGCGCCGCCCCGGCTCTGCCCGCCGGGGGCGGCTCCGCGCCCGCCTTGCAGCGCAGCCATGGCAAGCGATGCATCGGGGACCAGGGCCGGCGCTGCCGCGAACGAGTTCGGTAGCGGGCGGGTGCGGGTCTGGATCGTGGCACTGGCGCCGCCCATCACCAGATCGCGCAGGATTCGCGCCACCCCGGGCGTGGTCACCTGCTGGTCACGGTAGGTGATGCGGCGATCCACGACCGACGCGTGGCGCAGCCGGAATACTTCCATCACGACCCCGTCGTGCGCTTGTGGCAGGGCTGCGACGGTGGATGCGACCAGACGGACGTACTCCGGCGGACCCGACACCGCGACCACGTGCTGCTGCGGCAGCTCTCCCCAGCCGAAACGTGAGTCCAGTACCCCGAGGTCCTGCAGGAGCTTGGTCAGGTTCTGGCCGCTGGCGCCCGAGGTCGGGATCATGCGCACCGTCGCATCGCTGGTGCGGGAAATGTAGAGCGTACCGGCATGGGTGAACCATTGCAGACCGTAGACGCCGGTGAGGCGATCGAGAAACGCGGTCGGCGTTGCTTCGTCGAAGCGTCCATTGACACGCGCATCCAGACCACGGGGCATGTAAATGGAAAGACTGAAGCTCGCGGCGAAATCATCGAGCACCGCCGATAAGGGCTTGTTGTCGGCAAAATAGGTGTACTCCACCGTCGGCCATGGCGGTGTGTCGGCGCAGGCCTGGCCCGTCCACAGCACCAGCAACGCGGCGAGCACGCGGAAAAACAACCGGCCCTGGCCTGCAAGGCCTTTCAATGTCATCGTGCGCACAGCACCTCCCGCCAGGCCTGGATTTCGTTGATCAGTCGCTCCACCATGGCACTGATATCCATGTCCGTGGCGGTCGGCTCGACGCTGCCTTGCAGCCACAGGGCGGCCTCCTCGGCATCCGCAACCAGCGCCAGTGAATTGCTCCCAAGGCGCGCCAGCGAACACTGCATGGCGCGCTGCACGAGGGTCTCGCGCCGCCCCGGTGCAAGAGGCAGGTCGACGATGCGCGCTTGCGCCAACAGGCGTCCGTCGGAAAGTTCGGACAAGCTCACGCGCACGTCGTCGAAGCTCAAGGCCAGGCGTCCCTCCCTTGGCTGCGCCCCGGACACGTGTTGCGCGCCCCAGCGCGCGATGCGGGAATCCTTGCTCATCGGAGATCACTCCTTCCATCGGTTGCGCCGCGCTCGGCGGCAAGGTCCTGGACCAGTCGCAACACCGCGGCCACCGGCTCGATGAGATCGCTCGGGATGTACTGGTCGACACTGGCGCGGGCGAGCAGCGCGCGCGCCAGCGCGATGTCACGCATCACCGGCACGCCGGCATGACGCGCCGCGTCGATCATGCGTTCCGCCACGGTTCCCTCTGCCTTCGCCAAAACCACAGGCAAGGGTGTTTTGGCAGCGTCATAGCGCAGCGCCACGGCGACGTGGGTGGGGTTCACGACCAGCACCGAGGCGTCGCGTGCGCGCTCGACGGCATCTTCGGCGAGGATTTCGCGATGCAGCTGCCGGCGCTGACTCTTGACCTCCGGATTGCCTTCCATGGTCTTGTACTCGTCGATCACCTCCTGCCGTGACATCATCAAGCCCTTGGTGTAGGTGTGCTTCTGCCACGCGAAGTCAGCCAGGGCAATGACCGCATAGGCCAGGCCTGTCTGGATGATCAACTGACGCAAGAGCGCACCCAGCACCGCGCCAAAGGCATCGACGCCCAAGCGCGGCACCTGCAGCAGCGTTGGCAGGCTGGCGTGCACGGCCAGGTAGATCACGGTTGACACCACCGCGAGTTTGGCCAGTGACTTCAGGAACTCGACCAGGCTCTTCTTCGAGAACATGTTCTTCAGGTTCGCGGCGACGTTCAGCTTTTTGCCCGAGGGCTTGATGGCCTGGAAACTCAACAATGGTCCGGTTTGCACGACCTCCGCAAACGTTGCGAGAACGATGACAATCAGCAGCGGCGGCAGCAAAAGCTCTGCGATGGTTTGCATGGACGACGCGACCATGAAGGGGAGCTGGGTGGCGAAATCAACGCCCAGCAGGCCAAGCGGTTCACCGACAAGGATGCTCATGCGCACGATGATTGCTGCGCCATCGCCAATGAAGTAGGCGAACAAGGCCACGATCAGCACGGTCTGCGTGAAATCACGGCTTTTGGCGACTTCACCGCGTTTGCGCGCTTCCTCGATCTTCTTCGGTGTTGGCTGTTCTGATTTTTCGGCCATGTGCTTTCAACGCAGGAGAGGATCCAGGCGCATGACCCACGTGCTGAAATCACGCATGTGGGTGTAGCCCTCGGGAAAAAGGGTGGTCGCGTAAATGAGGAGCATGAACAAGGCAAGTCCGCTCTTGACAGGCATCGCCAAAAAGAACACCTGAAGTTGCGGCACGAAGCGGCTGACCAGGGCCATGCCAAGTTCAGTCATGAACATGGCCATCATCACGGGTGCTGCCAGCAGCAGGCCCACGTACATCATCTGGTTGAGCTGTCCAAGCACCAGATTGGCGGCGGCAGGACTCCATTTGGGCCAGAATTGCAGTGGTGGCCACATGCGATAGCTGTCAAAGATCAGCGTCGCCAGCATCTGCAGGCCGCCGAGGGAGACGAAATACGCGATGAAGGCGAGGCCCAGAAGCTGGGCCAGCGGTGAACTGTCCTGCCCGGTGAGCGGATCCAGGGTGGCGGCGATACTCGCGCCACGCTGGTTGTCGATGACGAAGCCCACCACGCCGAATGACCAGAACGGCACCGCGCAGACGTGCCCGAGAATCAGACCGATCAATCCCTCCTTGAGAAACAGGAACACGAGACCTACGGGTCCTGGCAACGGCAGGGGATGGGGAAATATCGGGATGATCAGCAACGCAAGCCCGGCACTGACGCCGAACGCCAGCGTCATCGGCAGCAACGAACGGTTCATGAACGGCAAAGCGCCGAACAGCGGGATCACCCGTGCCTGCACCAGAAGCATGCCCATGGCGACGTGATGGAGTTCGGCGTAGGCCTGCGCCAGCGGTATGTTTGCAATCAGTTGCTGGGGCTTCACAGGCCAACCCCCGCGTACAAGTCGAACAGCGTCAGCGTGTAGCGCATCAGCTCGGCGCCGGTCCAGCGGCTGGTCAGGTACAGAGTGAGCGCCACGGCGATGAGCTTGATGGCGAAGGACAGCGTTTGATCCTGAATCTGCGTCAAGGCCTGGAACAACGAGACCACGGTGCCAACGATCGCCGCCACCGCAATGGTCGGCAGCGACAGCAGCAACGTGAGGTACAACGCCTCGTTGACGTAGCTGACAACGTCCTGAGGGTTCATGGCGGTTTAGTGGTAGGTGAAAATGAGACCCTGGACCAGACGCGTCCAACCGTCGGCCATCACGAACAGAAACAGCTTCAGAGGCATCGAAATCATCACCGGTGACACCATCATCATGCCCATCGCCAGCAGGACGTTGGACACCACGATGTCGATGCAGACGAAAGGAAGGTAGAGGAGAAAGCCCATCTCGAACGCCGCCGTCAACTCGCTGAGCATGAAGGCAGGCACCAGGGTGACGAAATTCTTCTCGCTCACGCCCTTCGACATCTCCGGGCCCCACAATCTCCGTGCGGTCTTGACGAAGAAGGCGCGCTGCCGGGGGTCGCTGTTGCGCAGCAGGAAGGCGCGCAAGGGTTCCGACCCCTGTTCGACGGCCTGGATTGCAACGCTGAGGTTGGACGTCGCGCCGGGATCCTTGGCCAGGCTCGCATACATCGATTGCCCGACGGGAGCCATGATGTAGGTGGTCAGGATCAGGGACAGACCATAGATGGCGATATTCGGGGGAATCTGCTGGACCCCGAGGGCATTGCGAACCAGGCCAAGCACGATCGAGATCTTCAGGAAGCTGGTGGCAACCACCACGACCACCGGAACCAGCGCGAACAGCGCAAGCGCAAGCGCAAGTGAAACTGGATCAAAGCCGGAGTTCATCGCGCGTTTCCCGCCTCGGGATCGTCGCTCATGGTTGGTTCCGGCGCGTGAATGCTCGCGACGCGGACCCCCAGGCGCCCGTCGATGTCGACCAGATTGCCGCGGCCGATGCGGGCGCCACCAATCCGGATATCCACATGATCGGTCGCCGGACGCGCCATGCGCAGGATCTGTCCCGGCTGGATCTGTTCAAGCTCACCGAGCGTGATCCAGCAGGTGCCGACGTCAAAGCAGACGCAAATCGGCAGCCCCTGGAATTCCGGTACGCGGACGCGGCCGTTGCGTCGCCCGCTGTCGCTCTGGTCCTCGATCTCGGCCGCGTCGGACGCGGATGCGGCTGCGGAAATTTCCCGTTGAATTGGCATGGGTGACTCCAGGATGGTGACGGTGTCTCGCTTGAGTTGCGCGCGGATTTCCCAGCCAGGCTGCGTGGCGGTGCAGAGCCACGCAGCACCGTCGCGCTCGGCATCGCGTCTGGCCACCAGGATCACGTCTCCGGTGCGCAACGTCCGCAATTGGGCGAGTTCGAGCACGGCGCTGCCGCATTGCACCTGCAGCGACACCCGCAGCGTCGGCCGCTTCGTGCGCAACGGCGCACCCGGCGGAATGAGACTGCCCAGCAACAGGACCCCGAGGCTGTCGGCGTGCAGCACCGCGTGCAAACTTCCCGCGCTTGTGTCCAGTTCGAGGAAAAATGCGTGCGGCAGCGGCTTGGGCGGATCTGCTTCGACGACGTCGCGAACCTGGGCGGCGCCACGCCCACTGCTGCCGAGCGTGTCACCCACGAATTGCACGGCGCGTTTCAGTGCTGCCTGCCGCCACGGATGCGGCAAGGCCGGGGCTGCATCCACGCCAAGGCTGGCGCGGACCCAGGTGTCCAGGGCCGCCGGCGCGAAATCGACCGAAAGCTGCGCACCCGCCCACTCGAGGGTCACGCGGATCCACCCCTGACCTGCCAGCGATCGTGCTTCGCCACCCAGTGGACTCAGGCTGAGCGTGGGCGGGGGGTCGCCAGCATGCAGTCCCGCGATCGGCATCGACATCGCCCTGCTTGCGATCAAGTCCAGTGCCCGGGCTTCAGTGGTGGTCAGCCGCGGCAATGGAATGGCATGATCCCGCTTCATCGCGCGTGGACTCCGGGTGCGGACGCGAACGCTTCCGTCGCACCTTGAGGCCCGCGTGCATCGGGGTCGGTCCGATCGCACCATGGCAGCCACGTCGGATCGTCTGACGGCAGTCCCTCGGCGATCACCCGCCAGAGCACGTCCTGCCCAAGCGTGTGCGCCAGACGCCTTGCCATGGTGGGTGCCGCGCCAGCCAGCGCGATGAAGGGGCCGACGGCGCGGCACGCAAAGGCCGCCACCCAGGCACCGGCATCCCTGTAGACGGACAAGGTCACGCCAGGAAAGACGGCATCGTCAAGATCGATGCGCACGTGCCGCGCGTCCCCGCCGTGCTCGCAAACGTACAAGGTATCCACCAGACGCTCGAGCATCTCGACGGTTGCTGCCTCGTCGAACGCGTGCATGGGGCGCGCAAGGCGCGCGTACGGCATCGGCAAACCTGGCGCAGTTTGCCTGGCAGGTTGCGGGGATTGCGCGGAGCCCGCCCCGAGTGCCTCGGCGAAGCGGGCGGCAGCCGCCGGGTCAGCTGTGGGTGGCTCGCCTTGCGCGAACTCGCGCTGGGCAATGGATGTCCCGGTGCCGGGCCCGCCGTGACCCAGGGTCAGGTTCAGGCCAACGCGACGTTCAGACATACCCGACCTCCGTGGCGATTTCACCGTCTTCACGCTCCCTGCCGCCAACCGCCCGACCGACGACGTCCTCGAATTCGCGTTCCTCGCTGGCTTCCAATGCGCGCATGCGCTGCGCGCGCTCCTTGCGCAGCAGTTCGTCGAATTTCGTGACCACGCGCTCGGCCTGGTGCAGACCGCCGGCCGAGGCCGCACGCGCTTCGCGTGCCTTGTCGTGCGCGGCGCCGGCACGCTTGACCGCGTCGGCATGCTCTCGCTGCTGCGCGCGCAGTCCGGCGATACTCTGGTTCGCATCGAGCAGGTCGCGCACATGGACCTGCCGCGCGCACAGGCCTGCGAACATGGCATGTTCCTGTTTCGCAGCGTGGGCGTTGAATGTCGCAGACGCATGCTGCGCTTGAACTTCGGCATCCCGCGCGGCGATCATCGCCGCATATGCATGCTGCAGCGCAGTCTGCGCGCGCCGCCGATGAAAGTGCTTGATGAACAGCAGGTCGTCGGTCATGCTCATGTGGCATTGCCTCTGTCGATGGGGGTTCCGGTGATGTGGCACAGCGCCTTGATGGTCTCGTCAAAGTCAGCAAGCGCCCCGAGGTCCTGACGCAGGAACGCGCGGATCGCGCCGATTTTGTCGATGGCCTCGTCGGTGCCGAGATCACCGCCGCGCGCGTATTCGCCGATCTTCACCAGCAAGTCCACCTCTGCGTACTTGGCCATGAGTTCGCGCAACCGGGCCGCGGCCGCGCGATGCGCCGCCCCGATCACCCTGTTCTGCACGCGACTGGTCGACGCCAGGATGTCGATGGCGGGGTAGTGGTTCTGTGCTGCCAGCGCTCGGGACAGCACGATGTGGCCGTCGAGAATCGAGCGTGTCTCGTCTGCGATGGGCTCCGTCATGTCGTCACCCTCGACCAGCACCGTATACATGGCGGTGATGGATCCCTTGTCGTTCATGCCGACGCGCTCCATCAATCGGGGCAACGTGGCGAACACCGAGGGGGGGAAGCCGCGCCGGGTTGGTGGCTCGCCAGCGGCCAGGCCGATTTCGCGCTGGGCGCGTGCGAAGCGGGTCACCGAGTCCATGAGAAACAGCACGCGTCGTCCCTGGTCCCGGAAGTATTCGGCGATGGCGGTGGCCACGTAGGCAGCCTTGGTGCGCTCCATCGAGGATTTATCGGACGTCGCGCAAACAATCACGGCGCGCATGCGCCCCTGGGGGCCAAGATCCTCCTCGATGAATTCACGCACCTCGCGGCCACGCTCGCCGATCAGGGCAATGACCGTCACGTCGACCGCGGCGCCTTTCACCAACATGCCCAGCAGGGTGGATTTGCCGCCACCCGCAGCGGCGAAAATCCCCATGCGCTGTCCCTCGGCGCAAGTGAGCATGGCATCGATCGCCCGCACCCCGAGTGGCAACGGCTGGGTGATCACGCGGCGAAGCATCGGATCTGGAGCGTCGGCGTACACGGGGTAGAAGCGATCGGCCTCTAGTGGTCCACGTGTATTCACGTCCATCGGCCGACCCAGGCCGTCGAGCACGCGCCCGAGCAGGCCGTCTCCAACGGGAACCATGTGAGCGCGCCCGGTGGGCGACACCTCCGTGCAAACGGAAATGCCGTACATGTCGCCGATTGGCGTGAGCAGTGCGGCATCACGCGCGATGCCGACCACTTCGGCCTGCATTTCAAAATCTTCTCCGGGATTGCGCAGAATGCACAGCTCCCCGATCTTCACCGATGGCACCACTGCGCGGATGATGGTGCCGACGACCTGGATCACCCGCCCCTTCACTGCCAGCGTCGGCGTGTCCTGCAATGCCAGGCGCATGATGTCCGTGACATAGTCAAAGGTTTTCATGATTCAGACCCTACGTCCGAGCAGCCGCGCGAAGCCGGCCTCGATCGCCTGGATCTGCGAATCAATGCTGGCTTCGACCATGCCGATTTCGCTCTCCAGGATCGCCGCGTCGCCACGCAGACGCGTGTCGGCAACGATATCCAGGATGCCCACGCCGGGAAACGCTGCAAGCAGGTCCCGCGCCCGCGCCCCCACCAAGTCCACGTGTTCCGGTGCCAGGCGCAGGGTCAACTGCTTCTGGTTGCGCATCACTGCCAGGCCGTTGCGAACGACGGCCAGCACACGATCCTCATCGTTGAAGTCACTGATGATGCGTCGCACCGACGCGGTGACGAGCCCCACGATGCGCTGCTCGATCGTGGCAAAGTACTCGACCATGCGGGAGGCGTGATCGATCATGTGCGCGGCTTGTTCATTGCGGACCTGCTCGAGTCCGACGTTGAAGCCACGTTCGAGCTCGGTCTGATAGCCCTCCCGGGCCTCCGCACGCAGGCGGTCGGCATCCTGTGCTGCCAGCTCCATGACCTGGATTTGACGCACCCATGCTGCCACATCCTCTGCAGGAATCACGGGCTGGGATGGATCAATGCTGACGGCGCGGCCAGCCGGCATCGCATGGAATCGCAGAAATCCCATCACACATGCTCCACTTCGGCTTCAGCGCGAATCCGGGTGGTGGCGTCCGCCACCCAGGCCGTATCCCAATCGGGGTCCCAGGCGGCGACGCACGCCGGGTAGACGGCCTCGACCGCCGCCAGCGCTGCCGCGGGGTTGATCTCCTGTACGTCCATCACCGGGAGTGGCAGTTTCAACGCCAGTCGCGCACCAATACCCGGCTCCAACTCCCGCGTGGCAGCTTCGAGCGCGCGCCATCCCAACGCTTGCCACGACCTCGCCTCGTCCGGGTGAGCAGGCGTCAGCGGTGCGCTGGCTGGTGGCGTCGGCTGCGCCAGCACGAATGCCCAATCGCGGGCGTCGAGGGCCGCGCCGAAAGCCTCGAGGTCGATCCGACGCACGACGCGCTTGAGTCGGGGCGCATGCGCACGCAGCGCGACGAACCACGCCAGCTGCTCCAAACCCTGCGGCGGCAGTAGCGCGGCGCGGTGCGCCAGTCGATCGAGGTCGAGCGGTGGATCCGGATCGAGTCCAAGCCCACCGATCAGCGCGGTGCCGAGGTCGGAAACCAGCCCGGATGGAAGCAGCCGCCGCGCGCGATCCGGGTGCAAATATCGCGCCGGATCAAACACAAAGCTATAGATGCGCTGCGCCCCCTCGGGCGGAAGGCTGAGCCATGTCTGGGGTCCCCGGTTCATGACGGATCTTCCTCGCTGACGCGTGCAAGCCCACGGCCGCGGCGCAGTACCGCACCCAGAGCCAAGGCTGCAGCGACCGTGATCAGCGCAAGAAGGATCCAGCGCAGGTTCGGCATCCAGCCCGCATCCGTGCGACGGGCAGCGTGGACCGCCAGCACTTGCGCGGGAGGCAGCAAGGTGCTGCGCACCATCACCACCGTCACTCGCTCCGGGGTGAGCCCGGGAATACTGCTGGCCACGAGCCGACGGACCTGAGGCTCCAGAATTTCGACGTGGGCACCGCTGCGGTACTTGATGAATACAGCCGCCGACGATGCGGATGGAGCATCGCCCGTGGCAACGCTTCCGCTTTCGGGAAGCACGAGATGCACGCTCGCGTACACCACGCCATCGATATGCGACAAGGTGCTCGAAATATCCTGCGACAAGGCATACAGGTATCGTGCGCGCTCCTCGGTCGGTGACGAGATCAGGCCGTCCTTGCGAAAAACCTTGCCCATGCCATCGAACTGCTCGTGTGGAAGACCCAGTGCACGCAGCGTATCCACGGCGCTGGCGACGCGCGCCGAGGCAACCTGCACGGACACCAACCCGTCCTTGCCACTCACCTTGTCTGCCCCGATGCCGGCGTTGACGAGCGCCGCGACGATCTCGTTGGCGTCGCGCTCCGGAAGATTGCCCAGCAGTTCGACGCGCGAGCTGCAAGCGGTGAGGACCAAAGCGATGGAGATCTGGATACCGAATCGCACCAGGCGACGGTGATGTGGGCGCGGGTTCATTGCGTTCTGAGCAATTGGTCGAGGTCCTGGGATGCTTTGGAAATTCCCTTGCCGACAAGGTCATACTGCACGCTTGCCGATAACACTGCGTACTGGACGCGCACGAGGTGCGACGCTGACAGCGGCTCCTGCGCAAGCAGACCCTGAGCCGTGGACCAGTCCTTCTGGATGGCGCTGGCGCGACGTTGCAGGTTCTGCAAAATCGCGTCGCCCAGCGTTACCGGAGGTGACGCGGAGACGCCATGGCCTGGTGGCTGTGCCTGCAAGGAGGACGGTGCCGACAACAACGCGTTGAACCGGGACACGTCGGCCGCGGACACGTGCGAGGTCTGCGCGCCACCCGCCGTCGAGGCCGATGACGTCGCGGAGACGCTGGTCACCGCGCTCGACAGCAGCGGTGCAGCAAGCGCTTCAGTTCCCATCATGCTTCCCTTTCACGTCCGTTTGATTCACCCATGCCGGCCCGAACTGTCGGGACGACCCCTCAACCAACCCCAGGAGACCGCGTGCCAGGATCGTCGTCGGCCTTGCGTCGCCGGCGGGTGCAAGCTCCAACGCGGTTCGCAGCGTGCGCAGGGCTTGCCCGTGACGACGCGCCGCGTCGAGAGCCAGGCCCAGAAACACGTAGATGCTCAAGCGATCGTCCTCCCACTGCGTGGCCGCGTCGGTCGATGCCGCCACCGTGCGCGCATCGACCATGCGCCGCCCGACCTCCAGCGTCCTGACCGCGTCGTCGGCACGGCCGCCATCGAGGTGGAGCGTGGCCATGCCGATATAGGCAAAGGCGCGCTGCGGCCGCAGCACGATGAGTGCCTCGAATACACCCGCCGCCTGACGGCGCATGCCGGTCGAGGCTGCCACGAAGCCGATCTCGCTCAACATCCGGACCTCGTCGGCGTCAAGCATGTCGGGCGACATCGCGCTCCAGGATGTCTCGCAGTGCGACAGCCTGCTCCGCCAGCGCGCGCAAATCTTCCCTGCCCTCACACCCCGCTGCCAGGTTGCTCAGGACGGCGCGCGCTGCCTCGGCTTCATGCATCGCAATCAGACACTGCGCGAAACCAAGCATTGGCCGCGGATTTTCCGGATCGATATAGGCGGCCAGGCCGAATGGAAGTGCGGCGTGGCGCGGCATGCCAAGACCTTTGAACGCATGGGCGAAACCGACCAGCATGCGAGGCTCGGTTGGGCGGTACCCCAGCAGCATCACGAACAGCGGCCATGCGTGTGCGTACTGCGCCGCTTCCAGTGCCGCATACGCGCGTGCGTACACGGCCTCGATGATGGCTGGCTCGAGTGGATCGGCGACAGGAGTCGCCTCAATTCGCTTGCGCAGCGCCTCGAGCCAGGCCAGAGCCGGATCACGATCGATTTGATGGGTCGATGCCATGTCGATTTCTTTCAATAAGGAGGATGGGCCGCCCCAGGGTTCCGGGCCATGCGGGGGCTTTCAGTGCGTGGCCCGCAGACGGACGGATCAAAGCGCGCGCATGCTGTTTTCGATCACCGCCACCTCTGACTCGAAGATGCTTCTCACGACGTCGATGGCGCTTCGGTTCAGGGTGACCTGGATATCCTCCGAAGACGATGCCTGCTCTGCTTCCTCGCGCCGCAGGCTTGCTGCCGCATCGAGCGTGGCAGAGGCCGCGTGATCCATTTGCGCATCGTGTGTCTTCCACGCCGAAGCCAGATCCCCGGCGCTGCCGGCCAATGAGTTCATGACTTGGGCGAGGCCACTCATGCCGGTGACTTTCGCTGTAAGTTCGCGTTCCTGCTTGCTGTCGAGCCGCTCCAGGCCCGTCGGCTTTTCTCCTGCCGCGCTCGTGCTGCCTGTCCGCGTGCGAGACCCTTGCGAGGCGCCGTCCGAAACTTCGCTACCACTGAAGCTGTGCTCGGATTCTTCCGCCTCCTCCGCGAAACTGCCCCAGCGGGTACGGTTGCTACCGACACTGCTGGTGTCGCTGATATTGCGGCTGGTGCGGTTGCTGCTGAAGCTGCTGAAGGTGCTGTTGCTGCGGATGCTCTCTCGGGAGATGTCGCGTTGAGACTCAAAAAAGTCCGATTCAGCGACGCTGGACCTGCGCATATCGGGTTCAAGCACCGAGTCGTTCAGCTTGTCATCAAGCACCTCCGACTTCTGCTCCATCTTGTTCAGTCCCGCTTCTTTCTCCGCAGCGGATCCGACGCCTTTCATCGACTTGTACAACGCGGCGCCTGTGAACCCCGCGGCCAGACAGGCGAAGCCGATTGCGAGTCCGCCCTTGATCTTGGATGCCGTGAGGGTGTCATCCGCCTCGTCCCGCAGTTTGTCGGCGGAGGCCAGCGCGGTGGAGTACTGTTGCGCGTAATAGCCCCATTTGGCCTGCCGATAGTCGGTTTGCAGGTCGCTGGATGCCTCGACGATCACCGCTGCCACCATCGCATCCGACACCATGGGAGTCGGCTTGCAGGTCGTCAGTCCGTAAAGGTGCGCCAATGCGTCCGGAGGCAGGGGCCGAACTTCCGGGCGCGGCATGTCGGAGAGATCCGGCAGCTCGGGAAGGTCCGGTGCGCGCGTGGCAAGCGACGGCAACTTGACGACTGTGGCCGGTTGTCCCGTTTGCGCGGCTTTGGCTGGATCGATGACCTGCGTCGTGACGACATGCGCGGCTCCGCCGGGGACAAGATTGCCGGACGCAGCCGGATCGGCACCTGTGGCGTGGTGTCGTTGGCGTGCCGCCGCCGGGGGGGCTGGATGGAACGGAGCATCGGCTGCGGCTCCGCCGGGCAACGCACCTCCCGCTGCGAGGGCAGCGCGTTGCGCATCGTCCATGCTGGGTTGCGGTCCTGAAATCGTCATGATGCTCTCCTGATTGATGGGTTCATTGGTCGAAAACGTGGTCTGATTGCCACCTGAGGTCTTCAGGCATTGATGCTCGAATGACCCCAATCGCGCATGATTGACAAGCTGGTCGCACCGCTTCTTCCGATCACATCGATCGCCGCGTTGTAAGCGTCCTTGCTGCGCTTGAGGGTGGACTGAATATCTGCGATGCTTTGCTTCAATTCGTCCTTGACGCGCGTGCTCTCGGCGTCGAAGGCCTGGGCGTCAGCATGCAGGCGCTCGGCGGCGTTCGTTGCCTTGCCGGTCTCGAGGGTCAGGCCCCCTTGCGTAAAGGTTGCGGCAACTCCCGTGACGTTCGCGCCAATTTCCACGGCTCTGAGCGACTTGGCCAGCAGGCTCGAGGCGATCTGCGCCATGGCACGCACGGCGATGACGGCGCTGGCAATGGTGACGGCAATATCGGTCAGGCTTCCCAGGATCTGCGCCACGTTCTCGGGAACTCCGCAAGTCTTCAGCAGCAGGCCCCAGATCTTTCCAAGCGACAGCGGAAGGTCCACTCCCGTCACCATCGACACGATCTGGCCCGCCAGGGCCACGGCACCAGCCACCGCGCTGGCCCCCAGCAGCAGGCCGCCGGCCGTCGCCCCCAAAGCCACCGCGCCCACCCCCGGGAGCGCCACGGTGGCCACCGCGGCGACAACCATCAGCACGATCCCGAGCAGCTTCTGCCACCAGGTCAGCTCCTTGACTTCCTTCTCCTTGGCGTGCGCTTCCTTCTGCTTTTGCAGCTGCTCCTGCCTGATCGCACTCGACTTCAGCTGTTTGTTCTGCACGTTGCCCATTTGTGTGGAAACGTCGGCATCATTGATCTTCGCAATGGCAAGCGAGGCATCGGCCGCGAGGTTGTCGAAATCGATCAAACGGCCATTGATGGAGGGAATCCCCGGCGCGCCGACGGAGACAAGATCATCGGGACGCCCAATGCCATTGCTACGGCGCGACACGCTCGTCGCGGTGCCGGCAACACCGGCCAGACTGGCGAGTTTCGTGCTGGCCGACGACGGGGAGATCGAGGTCTGCGCACCTGCAGTGGCATTGTTTGAGGCAGCAACGGCCACCACCTCGGCGGTCGCCGTTGGGTTGGTGCTGGGAATTGGCATGGTGATTACTCCTTTGAGGTGGGTTGTGAACGCGAACGCAGCGCCTCGAGCAACGCCTCGGCACGCGCGCGACCCGTCGCTGGCAGGTCTGGCGCGCTGACGAGCGCGTCGAGCATGTCGGATGCCGGCCCGGGCTGGTTCAAGGCCAGCAGGCACTCCACGGTCTGGAACGCCAGTTGATGGTCGCCCGGCGAACGCATGCAGGCGACGCAATAGAAGCCCAACGCATCTTCGTAGCGTCCAAGCATGCGCGCGGCGCCAGCCGCGGCTTGCGGGAAGCGGCCGTCGTTGGGTGCATGCATGCACAACAACGAGAACATCTTGTGCGCTTCGTCATACCGGCCCTGTTCGTACAACCCATGCCCGACGGCGTACATCGCCTCGAGTTCGCGCGCGTCGAGTCCGATCACTTCGGCGAGCGTGCCGCCGTTGTGCAGAAAACGTGTGATTTCTGCGAGCCGCCCCAGGTCTGGATCGATGGCCCGCAATTGCGCCAGCGCATCGGCGGATTCGGCTGGTGTGGGTACGGACGTTTTCGTTTGCAGAGTCGTCGTCATGGTCAGAGCTTTGAAAGAATGTCGCGGAGAATGTCGCCATAGTCCTTTTGATAGGAGCTGGCTCCCGTCAGATATGCATTGAGGTGAGATTGCAGGGACTGCAGGGTGACCATTTGCATCTGGGTTGCAGAGGAGCGACTGTCAATGATGGTGGAGAGCTTTTCGTCCTGGGCACTTGCATCCGTGTAGGACAAATCTCCACGCATCATGCGCTTCGCGTCATCCATATCGAATGGCGGGGTAATTGCCGGATTTTCTTCCGAAATTTTTTCCAATCCACATGCAGTACTCGCCAGTCCGATGAAAAATCCTTTGGTGGAATTTGTGGAAAAACCATATTGCGATTGATCGATGGCACTTGCCCATTCCTCGATGGGCTTGCCATCGATGCATTTTTTTATCTCATTGACATCACCGCCACTGACCATTCGCTTCCAGTAATCAGAGTCTTTGAATTTGCTGTCGCCGGTGACTTTTCCATATTCCTTTAACAGCGCATTCATGGAACCCCGAAGATTGATGTAATCCTGACTCTTTTTGTTGCTGCAGTTGATTTCATCGACCTTGTACAAAACCGCAGTCTGTGCGACCGCCACCAGTTCCATGAGCGTGTAGGCCACTTTGTTGCCGACGTCGTTCGGGTTGCAGGGCCAGGATTGATCCATCTCGCCCATCCTCGATGCGCGCAGGGCGGCATCGGACTGTGCTGACACCACATGTTGGGTCTGGATTGGTTCAGACATGCTTGCATCTCCTTGCTGATGGTCTGATCGGCTGGTCACGCGTAGCGGCGCAGACCGCCACGCTTGCGAATCAGGATTTCGCGTCGCGCTGCCGCGACAGCGTTCTCCACGGAACGCTTTTGCTCCGCAATCATTTCACTAATATGCTGCTGCAATTCATCGCGTTGCGCCGTTGTGAGTTTCTGGTCGATTTTTTCGACCTGACTCTTGATCTGCGTGTAATCCAGACCATGTTTGGCAAAAAGGTGATCAAGGCTGCAATCCCCCACCGCCGCGATCATGTCCTGGCTTTCCTTGATGATGCGCGTGGCGCGCTCCACCGTATCGTCTGGCATCTGCGTCTCCAAGTTTGCGTGTGGGTGAACCCGATGAGTGAAGCGTAGTCGCGGCAGAGGAATACAAGCGGTTTATTAATATTTGTCCAACGTTAATGTCAACATATAAACCGGTGAGACATCGTTTACAGCAAGCGATGCACGGTTCATTGCGGATTTACCGTGATTAATATGCTGACATGAACAACATCGAAGGTCCATTCCGGAAGAGCCCCGCGAACGCGCAGGGCAACGCCACGACGCATGCACGCGCCAGGATGTCGCACACGGGTTCACTTGCACCGGATGGTGCCGACGCGTCACCGCTGGCCGACGCCATCGAAGAGCTTGCCCCCTTGTTTTCGTCGCGGGCCCGCGAGCGCCGGCTCTCCGAGCGTTTCGCGGATATCGATCCGGACCCGGAAGAATCGGCGTTCGGGCGCGATGCGCTGCGTCAGGAACTTGCGCCGCATGCCGGTCACGGTGCCGCCGGCGACGCGCCTTCGGAGGCCCTGCTCGCGTTGGCAAGACGAATCTTGCGGCGTCCAGGCCGCTCGCGTCAGCTGGTCGACGACCTCGGCGACGACGCTTCGGGGCAGTACATCACCCTGCTCGAAATTGCCGACCTCATTGCGCAGGGGGCCATCGGGGCAGACCCATCCGGCACCGCCGAGGCGCAGGTGCGCGAGGCTGCGGCGGAACTGCTGGCGGCCAACCGGGGAGAAGTCCTCGCGGATCTCAATACCGCGGCGGCGGCCCGCACCCTCGGCGCGGGCGCGGGGGCGTTCCGGCATGCGTACAGGGATGCCATTCTTGGAGGTGGCGGCCTGACGCAGATTCTGCGCTCCCTCCTGGAAGCTACCCCCGGCGACGCTGGTGACGATTTCATGCAAGTGCTGCAATCCACGCGCACCGCCATCGGGCTGGACGTTGCGGCGGCGCGGCCTTCGACGGATCCGACCCGTTTGCACACGCTGATTTCGGATCTGTACAACCTCGAGGTCATCGCCACCGTGGTCGATCGATGCAAGCAGCTCGGCGAACGACTCGCGGGACGCTTTCGTATTCCCGCCATTCGCGCAACCGCGCTGACCGCCGATCTGGTTGGCCTGAGCGGCGATCGCTGGGCTGACACGACGCGCCTGAAGCGACTCGCGGAGCGCTTCCACGCCACGGGCGAGCCGGCATGCCAGGTTCAATTCATCGCCGCGACCGGAAGCATTCTGCGCCAACTGCCGCTCAAGATTTTCGAGTCGAACGAAGCCCGCGATGCCCTGCTCGACACCGTCCAGGTGGCGCTTGACGCCGCGGTCGAGGACGAAGAAAGCGCTGCGGACGCGCAGTCAGGCGGCGACCCCGGCACGGTATCGACACCGGAGACCAGGTCATGAGCGACGTCATTGCCGCATACGCCATCGCCCGCGCCTTGCCGATCCCGCAGGGTCAGGCCAACGTCATGCGCCTGGAACTCGAGGGTGGTGACAGCGTCGTGCTCGAAGCGCGCGGGAACACGGTACGCGTCTACCGTATCCACGCACTGCCGTTTCCCACGGAAGCCCAGCTCATGGCCGCATTGACGCGCTGCGACGCACGCCATGGCCACGGCGTGCAGGTCGGCTTGCGCGGAAGTGGCAATGACGCCGCGCTGTTCATGATCAAGCGACTGCACGATGCCGGCCCTGACCCGACGCACATCGATCGCGCCCTCGACACTCTGCAACGCTGGCACGCCGCATGGTTGTCCGCCTGCAACACATTCTGATTGCCCGCACCGGAGCTCAACGTGTCGCTTCCGCCTCGCCCCGCACCCTCCCCGTACGCGCTTGATCACGGCATCACCGACCTCGTGCGCGCGGGGAGTGTGCGCCCGTCGCTACCCGACTTTCGCCATGCGCGTCACGAGATGCCCTCGGCGAACGGCTTCGCATCCGCCCTCGACGCGCTGTGGGGCCGCACCAGTGATGAGCGCCTCCTCGAACGCGTGCGACCCCAGGTCGCGGACCCGACGATGCTGGCGCAGGGGCGCTTCGGCTCCGCGGTGCGCGCCGTGTCCACTGTGCTGCGGGGTGCTGCAAGCGAGGCGCGCAACCCCGCCGACGCCGCGGCACTTCGGCGCTGCGAGCGGCAGGTGGCCGAGCTGCGCGACCTGCGCGACGAGGCGGCCGGCAATTACGCAGCGCTGTTGCAGGGTTGACGCCGTGGCATCTCCCGCAACCCGTCTGGATGCCGAGCAACGCGATGCCTTGCTCGTGTTGGGCCACCTGATGTTGTCCCTGGACCGCCCCGATCGCGCCGCCATCGTCTACCGTGCCCTCGACGTCCTCGAACCCGGTCACGCGCCCCACCTTCGCGCTCTCGCTGTCGCCTGCGCGCGCGCAGATCTGCCCGCTGAAGCCCTGGCCGCACTGGAACGCCTCGCATTGACGGGAGCGCTGGATGGCGATTTCCTGGCCTTGCGCGCGCGGGTGCTGGGCACCCTCGGTCGCCATGATGAAGCCCTCGCGGCGATGCGCGCGGTGCTCGGCGCACCGTTGCCCGGAGGTCGCCGCCCATGAAAAACATCAATGCGCTGCTGCAGCGCCTTGCGCTGGCTGCGGCGAGCCGCAATGACATCGTGCTGGCGGTGCTGGTCGTGGCCATCATTTTCATGATGATCCTGCCGCTTCCCACCCTGGTGGTCGACGCGCTCATCGGCACCAACATGACGCTGGCGGCAGTCCTGCTCATGGTGGCCATCTACCTGCCGTCGCCGCTGGCGTTCTCGTCCTTTCCGTCGGTGCTCCTGATCACTACCCTGTTTCGCCTCGGCATCGAAATCGCCACGACCAGGCTGGTGCTGCTGCAAGGCAACGCTGGACACATCATCGAAACTTTCGGCCACTTCGTGGTGGGAGGCAATCTCGTGGTGGGCCTGGTTGTGTTCCTGATTCTCACCATCGTGCAGTTCGTCGTCATCACCAAAGGAGCTGAACGGGTGGCCGAGGTGGCCGCGCGCTTCTCGCTGGATGCGATGCCGGGCAAGCAAATGGCGATCGATGGCGACATGCGCGCCGGAAGTATCGACATGGACGAGGCGCGACGCCGCCGGCGTGCCGTCGAGCGTGAAAGCCAGCTCTACGGGTCGATGGATGGCGCCATGAAGTTCGTCAAAGGTGACGCCATCGCCGGCCTCATCATTGTCAGTGTGAATCTGCTCGGGGGCATGCTCATTGGCGTGTTTCAGCGCGGCCTGACCGCCGCCGAAGCGGTACAACGTTATTCGATTCTTTCCATCGGCGACGGCTTGGTGTCGCAAATTCCCGCACTTTTTATTGCCATCTGTGCCGGCATCATCGTGACGCGCGTCCAGACCGATGACGAAAACAGCAATATCGGCCGGGACATCGGCTCGCAGGTGCTGGGCCAGCCACGCGCACTGATCATCGGCGGCGCCATTGCGCTGGGGATGGGACTGATTCCCGGCATGCCGGCGCTGGTGTTCGCGGGACTGGCGCTGCCGCTGATGGCAATTGGTTATGCGCTCACCAACAAGCCGCCGGACGGCATGCAGGAACTTGACGGACTCCCGGGCATGCAGGCTGCGGGCGCAACACCCAAGCCGCCGCGCCAGGATGGCAGCGATGAGTTCGTCCCGACCGTACCCTTGATGCTCGACGTCTCTCCAAAGCTGCGTCCCGCGTTTGACACGCCTGCGCTTAACGACGAGTTGATGAAAATTCGCCGTGCGATGTATTTTGATCTCGGCGTGCCGTTTCCGGGAATCCAACTCCGCTTTGATGACCGGGTCGCCGACGGCACCTACCAGATCGTGCTTTCCGAAGTGCCCGTTGCACAGGGCATGTTGCGGCCCGACCAGCTACTGGTGCGGGAGCAGGAGCAGGCACTGCGCGCACTGGGCGTCAGCTACGACAAGGAGCGTGCCTTCCTTCCTGGCATCGAAACGCTCTGGGTGTCGGCTGGCCAGGCGGATCTGCTCGCACGTGCAGGCCTGACCTGCATGACACCGACGCAAATCGTGTCCTTTCACCTCGCCGCAATGTTGCGGAAGTATTCGGCCGACTTCGTCGGCGTGCAGGAGACCCGCTTCCTGCTGGGGGCGATGGAACAGCGTTTCCCCGACCTTGTCAAGGAGGTGATGCGCGCGATGCCCATCCAGAAGATCGCTGAAATCCTGCAACGGCTGGTGTCCGAGGATATTTCCATCCGCAACCTTCGCAGCATTCTGGAGGCACTGGTCGAGTGGGGGCAAAAGGAAAAAGACTCGGTGCTGCTGACCGAGTATGTGCGTGGGGCCCTCAAACGCCACATCAGTTACAAATACTCGGTCGGGCAGAACATGCTCCCCGCCTATCTGCTTTCGCCGGATATCGAGGAAACCGTGCGCGCCGCGGTTCGCCAGACCTCCGCGGGAAGCTACCTTGCCCTTGACCCCGCTGCCGCCAAGCGCATCGTGGAAGCCATTGTTCGCACCGTGGGTCAGCTTCCGGCCAGCGGGCACAAGCCCGTGCTGCTGGCGTCAATGGATATCCGCCGTTTCCTGCGCCGACTCATCGAGCAGGACCTGCCGTCCTTGCAAGTCCTGTCCTACCAGGAACTCACGCCCGAGGTCAACATTCAACCATTGGCGAGGGTCCAGTGATGACGCTCATCCCGGTTGACATCGTCGGGTGCCCCAGCAAGCTCGAGCCACGATGAGCGATCGGTCCACCTTTCTCTGGCCCTCGCCAGACCCGGCGGTGGCGTTGGCGCCTGCCCAGCCTGAGCTGCGCGTGGTCGGGGGCGTCCATGCCGGTGCCCGGGTGCCGCTGCCGGGCGGAGATGGCGCCCTCACCGTCGGTGCCGACCCTGGGAACGACCTGGTGCTACGCGATGCGCCGTTCCCCAGCGCAAGCGTGTCGACGCGCGCGCAAGCCTGGACGCTGACCCAGGGTGTGCACGTCGTCACGCTGCGCGCGGGACAGTGCATACGGATGCATCCTGTCATCCTGGTGATTTGCAACACCGACGATCCCTGGCCGGACGAGTCGGCGTGCGACGCAGCCATCGCGTTGTCCGAGCGCATGCCGACGCACCTCCCGGAGGATCGTGCTGCGATGGTGGCTTCTCCCGCGGATGCACCACCACGCATCGCCCAGCATGCCGTCAGACGACGCAAGCCCAGCCGCCGATGGCCGGCGCCGTGGCTTGGGATGGCAGCACTGCTGACGGTCGCTGCGGGTTCGGCCGTTGCCATGTTCGTCCAACACGGTGGCGGCTCGCGAACTGCCGTCGCGCACGCGTCCCCGCACACCCCCACGTTGCCGGTGTCTGCCAGCGAGCTGCGCGACCGGATCGAGGCATTGCTGATCAAGCGTGGCTTGCGCCATGCCGTCCATGCGAGCATTCGCGCCGACGGCACCATCGACATTCGTGGCGTGGTGCACGACGACGACACCCTGGACAGCCTGATTCGCGCCATTTCCGATGTCACCGAGCGCGTCTATCCATCGCTCCTGACGCAATCGGAATTTGCCCGACGCGTGCAAGCGCTTGCGCCTTCGCTGCCGGCCGGGGTCCAGGCCGCTGCCGCCCCCGGCGGCGTGCTCGACTTGCGTGGTCAGATTGCCGCCGGAGGGTTCGACGCGCTGATCGACCTCGTGCACGAGCGCCTGCCCGAAGCCGCCGCGCTCGATCTGGATGATCTGCGCGACCTGGCTCGCTCGCCCCTGCCCCCGGCACCAGCCATTCGCACGGTCGTGGGCGGTGCGTCTCCCTCAGTCGTTCTCGCCAACGGGCAGCGGCTTTTGCCCGGCGGCGTCGTCGGTCCCTTGCATCTGGTAAGCGTCGGCGACTCCGGAGTAATCTTTGCGGATGACGCCGGAAACACCGTCACCGTGCCGCGCTGACCGACCACCCGCAGACCCGTGACCCCCGGCACGACATCGTCATCGGATGCACAAAGCCCCACGCTGCATGCGCGGTTGACGGGGCCACAGGGCGCCGCCGAGCGGCAACGCGTCATGGAACGACTTCAGTCGATCGAAATGCGCTTGCGGGCATTGGCCGAGCGCGGTGACAGCCCTGGTGCCTTCGCGCAACTCGAGGCTGCGCGCGCCGCCGTGCGCTGGGCCCATGACGCCATGCAACGCCTGCCGGTCGCCGAGCGCGTCAAACCCGACGTCATCGACCGCGCGATTCGCAACCGAACTATTGCACCGTGATCGGGATCTTGCTGCGGCGCTTCGGCGAATTTCCCTGGATGCCCCCTAGCATGAACTTTCCTCCCCGCTTTGGAGTTTCGCCGTGAATACGATCGTCACCAGCAATCAAGGCATCAGCTTCTCGGTCATCAACGACACCATGGTCAACGCCATCGGCAATCAGGAGACGTCGCTACGCGCCGCCATCCAGGCCGCTGGCAACAACCCATCGACCACCCAGCTTTTGTCCCTTCAGCAACAGATCCAGCAATGGACCATTCTTACAGACTTGCAGGCGACGCTGAGCAAGACCATTGCCGATGCCATGCGCGGCGTGATCCAGAAATCGGCGTGATCCCGCGCGCTTCGTCTTCCTGGCAGTTCTGCCCGGACCAAGGTTTCCGGGCACCGCATCGCAACCGCCAACTCAGGCAGGACAAGCAGCTGGTGGTGCCGCGCTGCGCGGCAAGGCGCTCATGTTCCACCAGGTCGGACGCTTGCCCTTGTTCTGCTTGACCGCGTACATGGCAGCATCGGCTTGCCGCAACAGGGCATCGGCATACGCACCATCCCGCGGAAACAGGGCGATGCCCATGCTCATCCCGACCCGCACTTGCCGCGCTTCACCGACCTCAAACACATCCTCCACGGCCCTGTGGACGCGGGCGAGCGCCTGCTGCAGCTGTTGCTCGGCGGTGGCCGCTGAAAACCCCTCGAACACGAGAATGAACTCATCACCGCCAAGGCGGGCAACGAAATCACCGGAGCGTGCCAGGCTATGGATGCGACGACTGAGCTCGACCAGAAGCAAGTCGCCAACGGAGTGACCAAACCGGTCATTGATGGATTTGAAATCATCCAGATCAAGCATGCCCACCACCAACACGGCCCCGCTACGCGTTGCACGCGCGATCGCGCTTGGCAGGTGCTCCATCAGCGCCAGGCGGTTCGGAAGCCCCGTCAAGGTATCACGCCGCGCGCGCAGCGCCTCGTCGCGCTGCAACGCATGAACTTTCTCTGCAATACGCCAAAGCGTCGCCGCAAAAACAATGCTGACCAGCAGGCACACGAGGTCGGAGAGCAGGACCCATCGCCGCGTGCTGTACCAGATCGCCAGGTAATCCCCGGCTGATTTACCGACGACAAGGTAGAAGGGGAGCCCCGAAAGCCGCCGGTAGGAATCGATCCGCTCGATGCCATCGCCGGTGCGCGTGGCGTGGAAGGTATGCGCAGAGATGCCGGATGCGATGGTTTGCGCCAGCTGGGGAGAAAAATGCCGATTGCCCAGCTTGTCGACCTTTGAGGGGGGGTAAATCGCGATCAGGGCCGTGCTGGCGTCGCGAATCAGCGCGATGCCGTGCGGACCGAGCCCGGAAATTTCAAGCAGCGACTGAAAATACGGTAACGGAATGGCAATCGAAATCACTCCGGCTGGATGGCCGTTGGCGCCCTCGTAGCGCGCCACGAAAGCGATCAACTCCAGATGCGTGGCGCGCCCATCCAGCATATTGGTGACCCAGATGCGTGATCGCACGCGCCCATCCATCAGCGGCCGAAAGAAGTCACGGTCTGCGTAGCTTGCGGGACGCGCGCTGCCGGCGCCGGGGCCGAAGATCACGCGTCCGGACGCGTTGGTCACATGGAGCAGCGCCCCTGCCGGCAGCGATGCGCGCATGGCATCGAAATACGCGTTCAATGTCGCGGGTTCGATCTTGCCGTCGGATTTCAACTCGCGTTCGCACTCCTTCACGAGCAGATGTGCCGCGAGTTTGGTCACCTGCGCGGCATTGCTGAGTGAGCCATTGAGTGCCGTCGCAATGCTTTGCGTTGTCACCGCAGCCAGACTTTCGGCATCAGCGAGCCGAGACTTCAGGAACAGTTCCGAAGCAACGCCGACCGCGAGATTCAGGACGATCACGCCGAGCACGACCAGAATGCCCAGGAACCGGACATGTCGCTCGCCGCCAAAGTCTTCGTGCCTGCCGTCGATATCCATGTGTTTGCGTGAGAACCCAAACGAGGACCCAGCGGTTTCGATCGGGAAGGCAAATTCGCGGAAAATGATACTACTAGATGAAGTTGGCCAAAGTGGCAAATGTGCCACATCAATTCCGGCCCGATCTCAAGCGGACGACAAAGTCCTCCGCGCGCCAGGACTGGCTGCGATGGCAGCCCTCGCCGTCGAACGGGTCGGCATCATCCATCAAGCTACGATGCTGTGCAAATGAACAGTCCCCCGCAAGCCGACCCCGCACCTCCCGTCTTTCGCGGTTGCACCTTGCTGCTTCAAGACCTACGAAACCAGGTCGATCTGGCGCCGCCGCTGCCGGGTGTCTACATTTTCCATGGAGATAGATCGGATCTGCCGCTTTATATCGGCAAGAGCATCAATCTGCGTGCAAGGTTGCTTTCACATCTGCGCAACCGTGACGAGGCCAGGATGCTTGCGCAAACGCGGCGGATCGAGATCATTCGCACGGCTGGCGACATCGGGGCGCTCCTGCTGGAGGCCCAACTCGTCAAGCTCCGGCAGCCCGTCTTCAATCAACGGCTGCGGCGCAACCGTCAGCTTTGCAGCTTGCGCCTGCATGACGGCAAACCCGAGGTGGTGGCAGCGGCGCACGTGGATTTTGCGACAACTCCCGATCTGTACGGCTTGTTTGCCAGCCGCCACGCGGCGCTCGAGGCCCTGCGCGACACGGCCGATGCGCACCACCTGTGCTGGGGGGCTCTTGGCCTGGAGCGACTTACCCGAGGACGCCCCTGTTTCCGCAGCATGATCGGGCGCTGCGCAGGGGTATGTCGAGGCGGCGAGAGCATCAACCAACACCAGAAACGCCTGGCGTCTGCGCTCACAGCCATGCGTATCACGTGCTGGCCTTACCCCGGTGCAATCGCCTTGGTCGAACAGTGTGTGGACATGCGGCAGATGCACGTGATTCGCAATTGGTGTTATCTCGGAAGCTGTCGTACCGTCAGGCAGGCCGCAAAACTGTCCCAGGTTGCCAGCGGCTTCGACGTCGACGGATACAAGATTCTTGCCGGCCCCATCATGGCGCGAGAAACTGCGATCATCCAGTTGTCGTGATGCGCAGTCCGCCGGCAACATGGGGCCCGTCATCTCCGCATTCAGGAGCTTCCGCGCTGGACATCGTGAGATCGGCGATGCTTGCCCGCAGGTGTCACGCCTGACGCTTCCTGGCTCACGATTGGGTCGGCACCTCCGGTGGCTCAGAATTGCATCGGCGCGCACAGGGAAGTTGTAAAAGGTGCGGCGTGGGTGGATTTTGGCGGAATCTAGGGGGAATCAGCACGCCAAATTCACCCTCAAGACGAAAAAAAGCCCACATGGTGAGTGCAGGCTTGTTCTCTAACTCGTTGCTTTACCGAATTATTTTGGTCGGGGCGAGAGGATTCGAACGTCCGACCCCCTGCACCCCATGCAGCCCCGCGAGCAGACCTATCCTATTGTTTTTATGCAACATTTTCGGCCACGTTCTAACTTCATGCTCTGGATTTGCGCAGTTGCGGGCCGCTTCGACGTTGATCCTTCAAGTTGAAGTTAGAACGCCTCACCGGATCGGCCATCATCCCCTGATGAGATGCTTGGCGAACGCTGCGCTGGTTCTTGACAACATACGGTCGCGCCCCGATACTATCGTTGTACGGTAGTATGACTTATGGCGATCACCAGTTTCCGCTGCCGCGACACTGCGCGCCTGTTCGAAGGACGGCGCGTCGCCCGCTTCGCCAACATCGATGCGGTCGCGATGCGCAAGCTGGCGATGCTGGCAAGGGTTGTCGACGTGGCCGAGTTGCGCATTCCGCCCAGCAATCGGCTCGAGGCCCTCAAGGCAGACCGGATCGGCCAATACAGCATCCGCGTCAACGACCAATGGCGTTTGTGCTTCCGTTTCGACGCGGGCAACGCTTTCGATGTCGAGATCGTGGACTACCACTGAGGATTTGAAACCATGCGCGAAGTTCGCTACCCAACCCCCGGCGAAATCCTGCTCGAGGAATTCCTCAAGCCGATGGGCATCACCCAATACCGGCTGGCCAAGGAGATCGGCGTGCCGCAGCGGCGCATCGGCGAAATCGTCGCCGGCACCCGCGCCATCACCGTCGACAGCGGACTGCGGCTGTCGAAGTTCTTCGGGCTCAATGACGGTTTCTGGATCGGCCTGCAGGCCGACCACGATGCTGCACAGGTGAGAGATCGGATCGCTGCCGACCTGGAGAAAATCAGGCCCTGGACCGAGCATGATCACGCTCACGCCGGATGAGAGCCCCCGTCCTGCGCTGACTTGATCGGAGACGACCCGGCATAGCCACACGGATGGAAAGGAACCTTTCCAGCGTTGCGGGGTCAATTTCAGGATGAACCCCAGGCTACCCCAGCTTGGCGGAATCCCCACCCGAAGCCTCCGACAATGGGCCACCTGATTCAACCTGAGACCGAGCGCTTGCGCCTGCGCCAATGGCGCCCTGGCGACCATGCCCCATTCGCTGCCATGGGCATGGACCCGGAGGTCATGGAACACTTCCCGGCCCTGCTATCGCGCGCCGAAAGCGATGCCTTCGCTGATCGTTGCCAGGCATTGATCGAGGCTCACGGCTGGGGATTCTGGGCCGTCGAGTGCAAGCATGGCCGTGCATTCGCTGGTTTCGTCGGTCTGCGTGCGCTTCACGCGAATCTGCCGTTTGCCCCGGGCGTGGAAATCGGATGGCGACTTGCGCGCCCGTTCTGGGGCCGTGGGTTGGCGACCGAGGCGGCACGCGCAGCGCTGCAGGCCGGCTTCGAACGCCTGGGCCTGGAGACGATTCTTTCGTTCACGGCCGAGATCAACCTGCGCTCGCGTGCGGTGATGGAGCGCTTGGCCATGCGGCACGTCGCCGACTTCGAGCACCCGCTGTTGCCACCCGGCCATGCCCTGTCTCGTCACCGGCTGTATCGCATCGATGCCGGCGCGTTCGACGCAAGGGTGGACTGAGTGCAGGCCGAACCGACACGGGCAATCGACGCCGATTTGGTGCGGCGGTTGGTCGCCGCACAATTCCCCCAGTGGCGCCACCTGCCGGTGCGTCCGGTCGAGCGCAGCGGCTGGGATAACCGCTCCTTCCGCCTCGGCGATGCCCTGGTCGCACGCCTGCCCAGCCGCGCCGAGTACGCGGCCCAGGTCGCGATCGAGCAGCAATGGCTGCCCCGGCTGGCGCCGACATTGCCGCTTCCGATCCCGGAGCCCATCGCCCTTGGCCAACCCGCTATCGACTACCCCTGGTCCTGGTCCGTTCGGCGCTGGATCGACGGTGTCGATGCGGCTAAGGCCCCGCCCGCCGACCTGTGCCGCCTGGCCCGCGACCTGGCGCTGTTCCTGCGCGCGCTGCAAGCCATCGACGCGGCCGGCGGCCCGGCCCCCGGCGCCCGCAACTTCCACCGCGGCGGATCGCTTGCCGTCTACGACGGGCAAACACGACAGGCCCTGCTCGCGCTGGAACACCAGGTCGACCGCCTTGCCACCACCAAGCTCTGGGACGCGGCCCTGGCGAGCCGATGGACCGCCCCGCCGGTCTGGGTGCATGGCGACATCGCGGCCGGCAACCTGCTGATGCGCGGCGACGCGCTGTGCGCGGTGATTGATTTCGGCGGACTGGCCATCGGCGACCCGGCTTGCGACCTCGCCATCGCCTGGGCTCTGCTCGACGAACCGGAGCGCGCCGTGTTTCGCGAAGTCCTCACGCCCGACGCCGAAACATGGGCGCGGGGCCGAGGTTGGGCGCTGTGGAAGGCTCTGATTGTCCTCGCCGGGCTCTGCGGCGCGGACCCGTCCGGAGCCGAGACCTCACGCCGTGTCGTCTGCGCTCTCCTTTCGGACGACAGCAAGGCGGCGAACTGATGCATGGCGAAGCCGAACCGGTGGAACAGGTCCGGACGATCGTCAGCACCTTGCAGACGCTTTGCCCGGATTCGCTTTCCGGCGTGTATCGGCACGGATCAGCAGCCCACGGCGGCCTGTTGTCGGCGCGTTTGCGAGCGCCTACGCCTTGAGGGAAATACGACCCGGTCCGTTCGCCCCGGGAGCATCCAGGTCCGCAATCGCCGCTTCGACATGCCCCTTCATTGTCGGGAGGTCAATTTGAATTGTCTTCCAGAGAATGGCGAGGTCGACGAGGAAATAACCGTGAATCACGGCATTGCGTAGCCGGTATGCTTGGCCGAGAGAGAGCTCGGGGTGTGCCTTGCTGAAGGCCTGGTTATTGCGGTCGATGTTGCGACTGGCCTCGCCGAGGACCTCGAAATTACGAATCACCGCATCCTGGACAAGGGGATTCCCCGCAAAGCCGGTCTCGTCCATGCCCTGGGTGTAGCGCTCGATCCGCGCGATCGCTTCAAGAATATGGCCGAGGTAGTCCGGCAATCGTGGCTCGTCGACCCTCATACCGGCCGGGCTTCAGCGATGACCTTGGCGCGGAACTTGTCCGGCAAGCCGTTAGGCGTCAGCACGTCGACCGGAATGCCAAGCAGGCGCTCCAGCGCGTTGCCGATGGCATTGAGATCGAAAAGCGAGGTCTCCGGCGTGGGGTCGATCAGCAAGTCAAGGTCGCTGCCGTCGGCGTCATCACCGCGCAGCACCGAGCCGAACACCCGCGGGTTGCCGGCGCGGTTCGCCTCGACGATCCTGCGGATCGCCTCGCGGTTGGACTCCAGGGCGGCGGAAGGTTTCATCACTCGATCTCCAAGTCTCGACAACGCATCCGCTGTTGATCATAGGCGAATCCCGAATCCCCGCGGAAGGCCCTGCCTGCTGATGCCCTGCTTCTGTCGCCGCAAGGGGCGAAAAAAAACGGCAAGCTAGAACACCGTTCTAACTTGCCGTTCGTCCAGAACCGCGCCGGTTGACCGTGCGTCCTTGTTCTCCTTGGTCGGGGCGAGAGGATTCGAACCTCCGACCCCCTGCACCCCATGCAGGTGCGCTACCAGGCTGCGCTACGCCCCGACGACCAAGCTGCGAACTGTAGCATGATTATTCGCTTTTTAAAAGCTCCCGAATCGCCAGCAATTCGCTGCGGAGGTCATCGCGAGCGGCGGATGTCCAAGCCGAGGGCTCGCCTTCAGGCAAAGCCGGTGAGGAAATTGCCGGCACCGCGGCAACCCGCTCAACGGCAGCGCCGAGCTGTGAAAGACGCGCACGCGCGCCGTGGATCGTGAAGCCTTGCTCGTACAACAATTCACGGATGCGACGGATCAGCAACACCTCGTGATGTTGGTAATAGCGGCGATTTCCACGCCGCTTCATCGGACGCAGCTGGCTGAACTCCTGCTCCCAGTACCGGAGCACGTGGGACTTCACCCCGCAAAGATCGCTCACCTCGCCAATGGTGAAGTAGCGCTTGGCCGGAATCGGGGGCAGTTCCGAGGTGGCGTTCATGATGACGATCGAAGGCAGCGCACCGTAGCGGTGCGTAAGACAGGAGAGTCGCGAAACGGCGACGTGTGTGGCTGCATTTTAAGGCTCGACAGGGCCTTGCAGCGTGATCTGCAACTGCTCCTTGAACTTCTGGCTTGGGTGAAATGTCACGACCCGACGCGCCTCGATCGGGATGATTTCGCCGGTGCGCGGGTTCCGCCCCGGACGCTGCGCCTTGTCTCGGAGCTGGAAGTTGCCGAAGTTCGACAACTTGACGTCCTCACCGGAGGCGAGCGCGTCGCGAATAAGGTCGAAAAACGCATCGACCATGTCCTTGGCCTCGCGCTTGTTCAGCCCGATACGCTCGTACAGCAACTCGGAAAGCTCCGCTTTGGTCAGGCTGGGAGTTTGAAGGCTCGTAACGAGGGGTTGTTCCATATCGTTGTCTCCGTCGGTCGCAGTGGATACGCGGGGTCGGCCCTCGGCCTCAAGCCCGCAGTTGCGCCGCCACCGCGCGCTGCATCGCCTCGACCACACCCGCGCACGCCGCGTCGGCCTGCGCGTCTGTCAGTGTTTCATCACCCTGCAGAGTCAGGCGCAGCCCTGCGCTTTTGCGCCCGACTGCGTCGCGAGGCTGGAAGACGTCAAAAATCACCCAGTCGCGGATCAGGGCGCAGCGTGGATCAACCCGGCTCGCTTCGGCGACCGTGTCAAGCACTTGCGCCGCGCTCACGCCGTCATCGACCAGAAATGCGAGATCACGCTGTACCGCGGGCACGCGGGGCACGGGCCGCGGCGCGGGCAACGCCTGTCGCTGCAGCACCGTCGCATCGAGCTCAAACAGGATCGGCGCCTGATGCAAACCCTGGTCCTGTATCCAGCGCGGGTGCAGCTCACCCAGTACGCCTGCATCGGCGCCGTCAACCCACACGCGCGCACAGCGCCCCGGATGCAGCGCCGGATGCGTGGTCGGCTCGAAGCGCAGGGCACCCGCACCAGCGCACAGTGCTTCGATGTCCGCCTTCACGTCGTAGAAGTCAACGGGGCGCTCGGGAGCCGCCCAGCTGGTGGGGGCGACCGGCCCCCACGCCAGGCCACCGACGCGCATCGGCTGGGACACCCCGCGCGGCCCGGTCGCGCCGTCCTCGACGTCGGCGCGCATGAAGACACGTCCGACCTCGAACAACCGCACCCGGCGTGCCTTGTGCGCGACATTGAGCCGCAAGGTCTGCAGCAGTCCACCAAGCAGACTGCTCCGCATCACGCCGGCTTGCGCGGCAATCGGGTTGAGCAGCGCGATCGGATTGGCGTTACCGGCGAGGTTCTCTTCCCAGGCGCGTTCGGCGAATCCGAAGTTCACAGTCTCCTGGTAAGCGCGCGCGGCGAGCAGTTTGCGCAACGCGTGCAGGTCACGCCAGCCTTCGCGTGCCGGCAGCATCGCCGCTCGCGCACGCGGTGGAACGGCGGGAATACGCGCATAGCCATGCACGCGCGCCACTTCCTCGATGAGGTCCTCCTCGATCTCGAGGTCGAACCGCCAGCTCGGCGGCGTGACGACGAACGATACCCCATCGGTCCCATGATGCTCGCTAAACGCAAGCCCAAGCCGCTTGAAAATATCGGCCACGCCCGCACCGCCGATGGGGATGCCGATGACTTTCTCGCACCGCGCCACGCGCATGCGCACGGGGTCACGCGTTGGCAGTGCGCCCTGCCAATCGTCAACCGGGCCGGGGCTTCCTCCGCAAATTTCGAGGATCAGGCGGGTGATGTGCTCCAGGTGATCGACGGTGGACGCGAAGTCCACACCCCGCTCGAAACGTGCGGCCGCATCAGTGGAAAAGTTGTAGCGGCGCGCGCGGCCGCGAATGGCGTCCGGCCACCAGAACGCCGATTCAACGTACACATTGCAGGTGTCCAGGGTGACCGCCGTGGCATCGCCACCCATGATTCCCGCCAGCGACTCCAGACCCTGGCGCGCGGCGATCACGCCAACGTTGGCATCCACCTGCACGGTTTGTCCGTTGAGAAGCGCCAGCGACTCTCCCGCCCTGCCCCAGCGCACCTCGAGTCCACCGTTGATGCGGTCGAGGTCGAATACATGGGAGGGACGCCCGAGCTCGAGCATGACATAGTTGGAAATATCCACCAGCGCGGAAATACTGCGCTGCCCAGCGCGAGCAAGGCGCTGACGCATCCACGCCGGCGTGGCCGCGCGCGCGTTCACCCCGCGGATCACGCGTCCGGAAAAGCGTCCGCACAGGTCCTGCGCATGCACCTGCACCGGCAGGATCTCCTGCAACGTGGGGGAAACCGGGGCGAATACGGGCGCTTGCAGGGGTGCCTCCGTCAGCGCCGCGAGCTCGCGGGCCACGCCATGCATGCTCAGGCAGTGGCCAAGGTTCGGCGTGAGCTTGATCGTAAACACCGTTTCGTCAAGCGCCAAGGCGTCGCGCAGGTCCTGCCCCGGTGTCAGACTGTGGTCCAGTTCCAGCAGCCCGGCATGGTCGCTTGACAAACCGAGTTCCCGGGCGGAGCACAGCATGCCCTGAGACGCAACGCCTCGCATCTTGGCGGCAGCGATACGAAACGGTGCCGCCCCCTCACTCGCGGGCGGGAGTTCCGCGCCGATCGTGGCGCAGGGAACATGCATGCCGGCCACGACATTGGGCGCGCCACACACGATCTGCAGTGGCGCGGTGGCGCCGACGTCGACCGTGCAGACACGCAGACGGTCTGCATTCGGATGTGGTGCGACGTCGAGCACGCGCGCGACGACAACCCCGGAGAAGGGCGGTGCGGCGGGATGCATGTCTTCCACCTCGAGGCCGCCCATGGTCAGGCGGTCGGCGATCTCGACGCTGGTCAGCGGAGGATTGCAGAACTGGCGCAGCCAGGATTCAGGCACTTGCATGGGAACTCGGGTCCATCAGGCTGGGTTGAACTGTTCAAGGAAACGCAGATCGCCGGCATAGAACTGTCGAAGGTCGCCGATCCCGTAGCGAAGCATGGTCAGGCGCTCGATACCTGAGCCGAACGCGAACCCGATGAACACCTCGGGGTCCAACCCGAAGTTGCGCACCACCGCGGGGTGAACCTGACCGGCTCCGGAGATTTCGAGCCAACGTCCGCGCAGCGGGCCGCTGTCGAACATCATGTCGACTTCGGCGGATGGCTCGGTGAAGGGGAAATACGACGGTCGAAAACGCAACTTGATATCGTCGCGCTCGAAAAATGCGTGCAGAAAACCGGTGTACACGCCTTTGAGATCGGCCATGGAGACATCGCGGCCGATCCACAACCCTTCGAACTGGTGAAACATCGGCGAGTGCGTGGCATCGCTGTCGACACGATAGGTGCGGCCCGGGGCGATGACCCGGATGTCGGCCAGGGTCGACATGCCGGGGGAAGTCTCCGCGTGCGCCCGCACCTGCGCGCGGGCATGGCGAACCTGCATCGGCGACGTATGGGTGCGGAGCAGCAGCGGCTGACCTCGGGCGTCATTGACGTCGACATAAAACGTGTCCTGCATCGACCGCGCCGGATGGTTCTGCGGCGAGTTCAGAGCCGTGAAATTGGTCCAGTCATCCTCGATTTCGGGGCCGTCGGCGACGTCGAAACCGATGGAGCGGAAGATCTCCTCGATGCGGATCCACGACCGCACGACCGGGTGGATTCCTCCCCCCAGCTGGCCGCGCCCGTCGAGGGTGACGTCGATTGCCTGCGCGGTCAGACGGGATGTGAGCTCCGCCTCTGCCAATGCTTCGCGTCGCGCCTGAAGGGCATGTTCCACGGCTTGCTTGGCGAGGTTGATGGCGGCGCCGCGCGCGCGCTTCTGGTCCGGTGCAAGCTGGGCCAGTTCCTTCATCAGCGCGGTGATGGCGCCGGACTTGCCGAGGAATCGCGCCTTGGCGTCCTCGAGCGCGGCGGCATGGTCGACGTCGGCGAATGCGCGTTCGGCCTGGTCCACGAGATCTTGCAGTTCGGTCATGGCTGCGGGTGGCAACTCGGTGCAATGTCCGAGCCACGCCGTGTAGGCGTGGTAGAACGAAAAAGGCCCGGTGATGAAACCAGGCCCATGTGCGAAGGTTGCGACGTGGAGCCAACCACGCCGCTGAACCGGACTCAGGCCAGGTTTGCCTTCACTTGCTCGACAATCCTGGCGAAAGCGGCGGAGTCGTTGACCGCCATCTCCGCCAGAACCTTGCGGTCGATGTCAATCGAGGCCTTCTTCATGCCGTTCATGAATACGCTGTAGCTGATCCCCAACTCACGCACCGCGGCATTGATACGGGTGATCCACAGGGCGCGGAATTCACGCTTCTTCGCACGGCGATCGCGGTAGGCGTATTGCCCTGCCTTCATCACCGCTTCCTTGGCAATGCGGAAGACGTTCTTGCGGCGGCCGCGGAAACCCTTGGCTTGATCTAGGACTTTCTTGTGGCGGGCGCGAGCCGTGACACCACGTTTGACGCGAGGCATTTAAATCACTCCTTCATGCAATGGAAGACAACCCGACCCTGGGTCAGGCGAACGGCATCATCTGGGCTATGTGACCCATATTGGTGGCATGCACCTCGGTCGAGCCGCGCAGATGGCGCTTGTTCTTCGTGGTCTTCTTGGTGAGGATGTGACGTTTGAACGCCTGGCCGCGTTTGACCGTGCCGCCTGGGCGGACGCGGAAGCGCTTCGCGGCGCTTTTCTTGGTTTTCATCTTGGGCATGTTTTGCTCCGTGATACGTTGATATGCTCGCAGGCGCCCGCGCGGACATGCATCCAGGCGGAACTTGGGCCTGCGCCCACTTGTTTGCGGCGACGTCTTCTGACGCCACCGTTGTCCGTGGCCCCGCACTGCGGCATGACCACCGGATTGCTGGGGCCGTTCTCGCGAACGACCCCTGTCATTTCTTTCGCTTCGGTGCGATCACCATAATCATCTGACGGCCCTCGAGCTTCGGCATCTGCTCAACCTGACCATGAGCATCGAGATCATCGCGAACACGTTCCAGCAAGCGCATGCCGATGTCCTGGTGGGTAATTTCCCGTCCTCGGAATCGCAGTGAAACCTTGGCCTTGTCACCCTCGTCGAGGAAACGCTTGAGGTTGCGCAGCTTGATCTGGTAGTCGCCTTCGTCCGTACCTGGACGGAACTTGATTTCCTTGATCTGGATCTGCTTCTGCTTGAGCTTGGCCTCGTGCGTACGCTTTTGTTCCTGGTACTTGAACTTGCCGTAATCCATCAAGCGGCATACCGGCGGTGTCGCGGTCGGCGAAATCTCGACCAGATCGACGCCACGTTCCTCGGCCATGCGCAGCGCCTCCATGACGGAGACGATACCCAGCTGCTCGTTGTCTTCGTCAGTCAGGCGAACTTCAGGAACACTGATTTCGCGATTGAGGCGATGAGCCCTTTTCTCCGGGGCGTTGCGGCTCTGTACAGTAGCGATGGTTCAACCTTTCAATTCAGTTCGGGAATGCGCGATTGCCTGGCGGCTGGCCAGAAAGGCGTCAGCGCCGCTCGGCGGCTTCAAGCACCACCATGCGGGCAAACTCCTCGAGGGGAATCGCACCGAGATCCTTGTTGCCACGGGCGCGCACAGCGACGCTGCGTGCCACCCTCTCCTTGTCGCCCACGACGAGCAGATAAGGAACTTTCTGCAACGAGTGCTCCCGGATTTTATAGGTGATCTTCTCGTTGCGCAAATCGCAGTCAACTCTAAGGCCTTGTTTTTTCAGATCTTGTGTCACTTCCGCAGCATAGTCGGCGGAATCTCCCGTGATGTTGAGCACAACGGCCTGCACCGGGGCGAGCCACAACGGCATTGCTCCCGCGTGGTGTTCGATGAGCACGCCGATGAAGCGCTCCATCGAACCGACGATCGCGCGGTGGAGCATGACGGGGCGGCGGCGCGTCGAGTGCTCGTCGATGTAGGAGGCATCGAGCCGATCGGGCATCATGAAGTCCACCTGCATGGTCCCCACCTGCCAGGCACGGCCGATGGAGTCCTTCATGTGGTACTCGATTTTCGGGCCGTAGAACGCACCCTCACCCGGCAGTTCGGTCCACGCAACGCCGCATGCCGCCAGCGCCGCACGCAGCGCGGCCTCGGCCTTGTCCCAAACCGCGTCTTCACCAATCCGCTTGTCAGGGCGCAGGGCGATCTTGAGTTCGACGTTGTCGAATCCGAAATCGGCATAGACCTGCATGGCCTGACGATGGAACGCAGTGACTTCCGACTCGATCTGATTCTCCGTGCAGAACACATGCCCGTCGTCCTGCGTGAACCCTCGTACCCGGAGCAGGCCGTGGAGGCCACCCGAGGGCTCATTGCGGTGGCAGGCGCCAAACTCCCCATAACGCATGGGCAGGTCACGGTAGCTGCGCAAACCAGCGTTGAAAATCTGGACATGCCCCGGACAATTCATCGGCTTGATTGCGTATTCACGCTTTTCCGACTCGGTGAAAAACATGTTCTCTTGATAATTGTCCCAGTGACCAGAACGCTTCCACAGCGCCACGTCCAATACCTGCGGTGCACGCACCTCCTGGTAGCCGCTGTCTCGATACACGCCGCGCATGTACTGCTCCACCGCCTGCCAGATCGCCCAACCCTTCGGATGCCAGAACGCCAGTCCCGGCGCCTCCTCCTGGAAGTGAAACAGGTCGAGTTCTCTGCCGAGGCGCCGATGATCACGTTTTTCAGCTTCCTCGAGGCGCTGCAGGTAGGCTGCCTGATCTTCCTTGCGAGCCCACGCCGTGCCGTAGATGCGCTGAAGCTGCGCGTTGCGCTGATCGCCACGCCAATAGGCGCCGGCGACCTTCATCAACTTGAACACCTTGAGCCGACCCGTCGAGGGTACGTGTGGTCCGCGGCACAGGTCGGTGAACGTACCCTCCGTGTACAGGGATACATCCTCTCCGGCGGGAATATCCTCGATGATTTCGGCCTTGTAGAGCTCCCCCTGTCCTTTGAAGTATGCAACCGCCTCGTCGCGCGGCAGCACGCGTCGCACCACAGGCTCGTTGCGCGCGGCGATGGCGGTCATGCGGGCTTCGATGGCGACGAGATCCTCGGGGCTGAACGGCCGCTTGTACGCGAAGTCGTAGTAAAAGCCGTTTTCAATCACCGGACCGATGGTGACCTGCGCGTCGGGATGAAGTTCCTTGACCGCATAGGCCAGCAGATGTGCGGTGGAATGCCGCAGGATCTCGAGACCTTCAGCGTCCTTGTCGGTGACGATGGACACCGCCGCATCGGCATCGATGCGGTGGCTGAGGTCGACGAGCCGGCCGTTGACTCGCCCGGCCAGCGCGGCCTTGGCTAATCCTGCGCCAATCGACGCGGCAATGTCAGAGACCGTGACAGGCCCGTCGAACTCTCGGCGAGACCCGTCGGGGAGCGTGATATACGGCATAAGATCACCTGGAAAATAAAAAAGTGCGGTCAAGCCGCACTTTCATTCACTTCCAGCAAATGGAAGCGGCGCGCACCGTCTCGCGCGCGCCTGATTTGAACGTTCAAGCGCGGACTATAGCACGCAAACGCCACCATCCGGACCGCGTTCGGCGACAGGCGTTCCCCGACATCCGCGGCTGTCACGGACGTGTGATTTCGGTTTAACGCGATCGTCATATTGAACCCCTACGCTGCCGCTCGGCGCCCTCAACAGGTGTCGTGGCGTGGCCGCGATCTGGCCCGCCCTTGCCCATCGCTTTCATACAACAAGGATTTTCCATGATGCGTCAAACCATGCTGGCCGCCGCGCTGGCCGGCGCTGCGTTCGGCCTGAGCGCGTGCGGCGGGTCGAACACCCCGCTTTCGGTCCAGAACGCGCTCGTAACGGCAACACCGATCAAGCACGTGGTCGTCATTTACGGCGAGAACGTTTCGTTCGATCATTACTTCGGCACTTATCCCAACGCGACGAACCCGGCCGGAGAGCCCGCGTTCAACGCCGCCGCGGGTACGCCAGCCGTCAATGGATTGACGAGCGCACTGCTGACGTCGAACCCGAACTTCACCAACCCCGGCAATGCCACGGATGCCGCGAACCCCTTCCGCCTCGATCGCACCCAGGCGGCAAGTGCGGACCAGAATCACGCCTACACAGCCGAACAACTGGCCGAGGACAACGGCGCAGCCGATCTGTTCCCGAAATACACCGGCAAGGCAAGTGCGGGTGGGGCCGGAAGTTTTGGCACCAAGGGCCAGGTCATGGGCTATTACGACGGCAATACCGTCACGGCGTTGTGGAACTACGCGCAGCATTTCGCGATGAGCGACAACTCGGTGTCGGACACTTACGGGCCGTCGACTCCTGGTGCGCTCGAAGCTGTCTCGGGCCAGACAAACGGCGTGCAGATCGTTCTCAACGCCAACAACCTGCAGCCATCAACGGTCGCGGCGCCGACGTTCTACATCAATGACGGCCAAGGTGGTCTCGGCCTCGTGAATGACGTTGATCCCGCTTATGACGTGTGCTCCAACAAGAGCACCACGGTCATGATGACCGGCACGAACATTGGCGATCTGCTCAACGCGGCCAATATTACCTGGGGCGGATTCATGGGTGGCTTCGATTTGACCGGCGTCAATCCGAACGGGACGACCGGCTGCGCCCGCAGCACCTTGAATACGGTGGTCAACTCGACGATCACCGACTACATCCCGCACCACAACTGGTTCAAGTACTACGCGTCCACGTCGAACCCGACCCACGCCCGCCCCAGCGCAGTTTCCGCGATCGGCTACACCTCGGCTGCGAACGGCGCGACCAAGGATCCGGCGAATCACGAGTATGACGTGAACGACTTCTACACCGCGGTCAAGGCCGGCAACTACCCCTCGGTCAGCTTCCTCAAGGCACCGGCCTACCAGGACGCCCATCCAGGTTATTCGGATCCGATCAACGAGCAGGCCTTCGTCACCCAGGTCGTGAACTTCCTGATGCAACAACCCGACTGGAGCACCACAGCCGTGATCGTTGCCTATGACGACTCCGACGGCTGGTATGACCACGTTTACAACGCGCCGACCAGCGCGTCATATGACAGCGCTGATCAACTCAACGGCGCCGGCGTATGCGGCAGCGGTACACAGGGCGTTGGTATCAGCGGAAAACCCGTGAATGGCCGCTGTGGTCCCGGAACTCGTTTGCCTTTCATGGTGATCTCACCGTGGGCCAAGTCCAACTATGTCAGCCATCAGCGGATCTCGCAGGCGTCCATCGTGCGTTTCATCGAGGACAACTGGCTTGGCGGCAAGCGACTCGGCGGCGGCTCGTTTGATGCCACTGCGGGCGCGCTGAGCGATCTGTTCAACTTCAATGGGGCGCCCAACGTGACGCCGGTGTTCGTCGATCCTGCACAGGGCACCGTCCTGTCGGCCGCGCCCGCCGGCAGCACGAGTCCGGTCTCGTATTGATCGCCGGGCGCTGAGGCCCTGCCGTCCCGGCTGTTCCCGGAAGGTCCCAGGTTTCCCGGGACCTTCAAGGGCGCAACGAAGGCGCAGCGGGATACCGCAGTGG
>DAICZP010000079.1 GCA_027311065.1 Thiomonas sp.
CTGCAAGTCACCCCGGTGGCCATTCTGGCCCAGGCTGCACTCGAAACCGGTTGGGGCAACCATGCCCCCGGCCACAATCTTTTCGGCATCAAGGCGGGTGGCGACTGGGGCGGCGCGCGCGTGTCGCGCCTGACCCACGAAGTACGCGATGGTGTTTCGACCATCAGCCGGGCCGCGTTCCGGGCTTATGACAGCGCCGCCGAAAGCGTGCAGAACTTCGCCGACCTCCTGGCGTCCTCGCCACGCTACCAGGGGGTGCAGGGCAAGGGAGCCGACATCGCCGGCTACGCCGAGGCGCTGCAACGCGGTGGATACGCGACCGACCCGCACTACGCGTCCAAGCTTCTGGCCATCGCCCACGGCGATACGATGCGCGAGGTTCTCGCAGGGCTCGATGTCGCTGCGGCGCCGACCTCATCCGGGAACGGATCGGCGGCCGGCATCGCGGCCACGGCCTCAAGTTTTTCGCTGCGGTGACGTTATGCTTGACGAAACAGGCTGCGAGGCCCACCGATGAACGCGATGCATCACCCTGAAGCCATGTCCGGGGGGAACCACACCCCGGCCGCGGGTGCGCACGCGGCGCTGGCGCCACTGCAGGACGAAAAGCACCTGCTCGCAGCGCTGATCCAGGTGCTGCGTCGCAAGCGCTGCGCCATGCGTGGAGGCGATCCCGCACTGGCCCCAGCGTGCCTCGAGCCGATTTGGCCGCCGCTGCTCGAGGCTCTCGGCCGCCACACGCAGCGTCGCGCTGCCGCGCATCAGGCCGAGACCGATGCCGAACTGCGCGCACTGGCCGACACGCTTCAACACGAACTCGACGGACTGCGGCATGACGTGGAGGCCTGGAGTGCGGACCTGCAACGCGCCATCGCCCAGCAACGCAATCCGCTGCCGGGCGCCTACGCATCCGCGAGCGCGGCTTCACACAGCCTGGGACGGGGGTAAACGCCATGTCGGGTCTCAGCGGACTTGTCACCAACGCCATGACGGGGCTCGATGCGGCGCAACAGGCGCTGCAGGTCACGGGCAACAACATCGCCAACGTTTCCACGCCGGGCTACAGCCGCGAGCAGGCGGTGCAGACCACCGCCATGGAAACACCGCTTGGCGGCATCTATCTCGGCAACGGCACGCAAATCGCGTCCGTGACGCGGGCATACAACAGCTATGTCCAGGCCCAGGCCTGGAGCACCGGTGCCACCGCCAGCGGCGCCAGCACCTACAACGCGCAACTGCAACCCATCGTGCAGCTCCTCGCCGGCGGCGGGGCGGGCATGAGCACCGCCGTCAACCAGTTTTTTGCCAGCGGCGTGGCGCAGGTTGCGGCAAACCCGTCGGACGCCGCGTCCCGCCAGGCCTTCATCGGACAGAGCCAGCTCCTGGCGCAAACCGTGCAAGGCACGGCCCAGCAGTTGCAACAGGCCGCCGATGGCATCAACCAGCAGCTCGCGCAAAGCGTCACGATCGTCAACCAGCTCACCAGCCAGATCGCGCAGGTCAATGACCAGATCGCCATCCAGACCACCACGCGCGCTGCGCCCAACGCCCTGCTCGATCAACAGACGCAGCTGATCACCCAGCTGGCGTCCCAGGTCGGCGTCACCGTGCTGCAGCAGGGCAACCAGTACAACGTCTATGCCGGCAACGGACAAGCCCTGGTCGTGGGCAACCAGTCATTCCAACTGACGACCAAGGTCGACAATTACAACCCTGCGCAAACAGAGGTGGCTTACGCCGGGACGGGTCAGGTCATTTCGCAAAATCTCAGCGGCGGCGCAATGGGCGGTCTGCTCAATCTGCGCAACCAGGTACTGATTCCTTCCCAGAACGCGCTGGGACAGATCGCGGATGGCCTCGCGCTGACGCTGAACCAGCAACAAGCGCGCGGTCTCACGCTGGCGGGTACGTCAGGCAGCGCGATGTTCGCATACGGTGCGCCGCAAGTCTTCGCCAACACCTCCAACACCGACTTCGCGACGGTGGGCTCGGCGCCCCTTTCGGCGTCCATCGTCGCCGCCAGCGGCCTCACGGGTTCCGACTACGTCGCGCAATGGGATGGAGCCCAATGGACCGTCACCAATGCGAACACTGGCAGCGTGGTGGTGTCCGGCACCACCAGTGGCAGCGTGACCTTCGGTGGCGTTCAGCTCAATTTGCCAGCAAGCGGCACGGTCGCGGCAGGCGACAGTTTCCAGATCCAGCCCACGCGCCTGGGCGCGCTGGATTTCAAGGCGGTGCTGACGGACCCGGCCGGCATTGCGGCCGCGTCTCCCTATGTCAGCAGCCAGGGAAGCCTGGTCAGCGGCTCGCTGCTCAACACGAACAAGGGTGATTTCGCGCTTTCGGGCGGAAGTTACAGCAGCACGAGCGGATCGATCAGCACCATCCTCGCCGGCTCTATCGGCAGTCCTCCGGGCACTCTCCAGATTTCCCTGACATCGGGCGCCACGACGGGCACGGTCGGCTTCGTGGTCACCAGCGGGAGCGCAAGCGTCATCGGCAGTGGAACGGTCGCGCTCGGCACCAGCGGCAGCGTGATCGGCATTGCCTACCCGGGCAGCCCACCCGGAAGCAATGGCTATTGGACGGTCGACCTGAGTGGCAGCGTCGCGGCCTCGGGAGATGCGTTCACGCTGCAGCCAGGAGGTCCCGGCAACGGCGGCAATGCACAGACGATGGCGGCACTGCAGACCACGAAGACGCTCAATGGTGGTTCGGCCTCGCTTCAGGATGCGTATGCCCAGCTTGCCAGCACCGTGGCAACCCAGGGCAGCATCGCGCAAAGCGCACTCGGCGCGGCCACGGCGCTGGCGCAGCAAGCGGTCAGCTCGCAACAATCGTTCGCCGGTGTGAACCTCGACCAGGAAGCAACCAACCTGATTCAGTTCCAGCAGGCGTACCAGGCGGCGGCCAAGGCGGTACAGGTTGGCACCAGCCTGTTCACCTCACTGCTGCAGGCGCTGGGTTGATCGGAGATCATCATGCAAATCAGCACGTCGCAATTTTTTGGATCCAGCCTCACCGGGATCCTGAACTTGCAGAATCAACTCGCCTCGCTGAACCAGCAACTCAGCACCGGAAGCTCCCTCGTCAGCCCATCAGATCAGCCTGTTGCTGCCGAGCAGAACATCCAGCTCACGGCACAAATCAGCCAGTTGGCCAACTACGGTCAGAATGGACAGAATGCGCAGAGCTCGCTCCAGCTCGAGTCCTCGACGCTGCAAAACGTGGGCACCTTGCTGAACCAGGTGCGACAGCTGGCGCAGCAGATGAACAACGGTACCGTCAATGGATCCGACTTGCAGAATGCCGCCGTGACCATGCAAGGTTACGTCCAGCAAATGCTGCAGTACGGCAACACCCAGGATGGCCAAGGCAACTACCTGTTTGGCGGCAGCCTCAACGGTGCTCAGCCATTCAATCTGCAGGGTAACGGCACCGTGCAGTACGCCGGCGACGGCGGACAAAGCCAGCTCGCCCTGGGCCCGGGGCTGCAGACCGCCATCGGGGATCCGGGCAACGCGGTGTTCATGAACGCGCGCACCGGGAACGGAACCTTCAGCGTCGCGGCGGCGAGTGGCAACTACGTGGTCCCTCCGTCCGGGAGCGCCGCTGACGTGGGTACGCTCACCGCGGGGCAAGGCAGCGTGCTCGACACCTCGCAAGCGCAGCAGCAACTGATGGCCAATGGCGTCAGCTACGCGGTCACGGTATCGCGAACCAGTGCGGGGATGACGTACAGCGTCGCCAGCGGCTATGCCAGTGCTGGTGGCTTGACCAGTTCGGGTACCGTCAGCAGCGGCGCCTACACCGCAGGCATGAGCATCGGCATCCCGTCCACGTCAGGCGCCGCGCCATTCATGACCTTGCCTCTGGCTGGCGAACCGGCGCCATTGAACGCATCCATCGGTGTCACCAGCACCCAGGAATCGTTCACGGTGTCGGCGTCGGCGCCGCAAAGCGTGTTCCAGACCATGCAGGATCTCGTCAAGGCCTTTCAGGTCGGCTCCGGAGGTCCGGGTAACAACACGCAACGATCGCAGCTCATCAGCAATGCGCTGGCCAATCTTTCGCAGGCTCAGACCACCCTGCTGGGAGTGCAGGCATCGATCGGCGCACGCATCCAGCAAACCCAGGCAGTCAGCAGCCAGAACTCCACCGTCACCCTGCAACTGCAGACCCAGCAGTCGACGCTGACGAATATCAACTACCCCGCCGTCATCAGTCAATATGAACAAAGCCTGACAGCGCTTCAGGCATCTCAATCTGCATTTGCTCAAATGCAGGGATTAAGCCTGTTCAAATATATCTGACGCTGGTGGCAGGGGATACCGTGTGCGCGGATCTCATCAACGCGCCGGTTCAACCAGACGCGCATGGCGCGCCTGTCCCAGGATTGCTGACCCCTGGCGCGTCCACGATCGCGCAGCCGGGCGGTGTTGATTCAATTGCCTCCCGCATCTCCAGTGATAACGCCATTGTTGCGTGAGCAAAACTGGCGCGGTTCTTGCATGTAAGCACCTGAGGTTCGACGGCGCGCCAACTTTCCGGCGCAATCCTGTACGCTCGTTCACATTGAGCGAAGGAAGCCGAACAACGCCGACAACAACCAAGATACCCTGTGTCCCATGAAAACTCTTGTCACCGGCGCGGCCGGGTTCATCGGCAGTCACCTTGTTGATCGGCTTCTTGCCTCCGGCACTGAAGTTGTCGCCATCGATGATTTGTCGAGCGGCCGCCTCTCGAACCTGAAGGCAGCGGAGGCAACACCGGGCTTTCGTTTTCACAAGGTCGACATTCGCGATGCAGCAGCGTTGACAGCACCCTTTGAAGGTGTCGAACGCGTGATCCATCTCGCCGGGCGTGCCGACATTGTGCCGTCGATCGAGGATCCGCGAACATATTTTGAGGTCAATGTCCAGGGCACGCTGAACGTGCTGGAAGCGGCGCGAAGCGCCGGCGCGCGACGCTTCATTTACGCTGCGTCATCATCGTGCTACGGCATTCCCGCGGTGTATCCGACCCCGGAGGATGCACCAGTTGCACCTGAGTACCCCTATGCGTTAACCAAACGCATGGGGGAGGAACTGGTTTTGCACTGGGGGCGTGTCTTTGATTTGCCAGTGCTGTCGCTGCGTCTGTTCAATGTTTACGGACCGCGCTCGCGCACGACGGGAGCCTACGGCGCCGTGTTCGGCGTGTTTCTTGCCCAGAAGCTCAAGGGAATGCCGCTGACGGTGGTGGGTGACGGCGAGCAGACGCGCGATTTCACTTACGTCACCGACGTCGCTCGCGCGTTTGCGCTGGCGGCAGACAGCACACTGCGCGACGAAGTGATGAACGTCGGCAGTGGCGGGCATTACAGCGTCAACCGCTTGACCGAGTTGCTCGGTGGCGATCGCGTCCATATTCCCAAGCGGCCAGGCGAACCCGACTGCACTTTTGCCGATACGGCAAAAATTTGCCGCATGCTGGGGTGGCAACCGGAAATCACGCTGGAACAGGGGGTTGCGGCAATGCTGCGATGCATCGACGACTGGCGAGATGCGCCGGTGTGGACACCGCAAAGCATCGCCGAAGCGACCAAGGTTTGGTTCGAACAACTGGGCGAACGCAATGTCTGATACGACCTACATTGGCGCCACGGCGCGATTCGCATCGCTGCTCGAGCGCTTCGAGTGCAGCTTGGACGGCAGGGCTGTGGCGACACAGCAGGCGATCGATGCCGCGCACGCCCGCCTGGCTGCAGTGCGTACCGCCGACTGCAGCGTGTTCATCGTCGGAAACGGTGGCAGTGCGGCGGTCGCGGCGCACATCCAGAACGACCTGGTCAACAAGGGAAGGTTGCGGGCACAGGTGCTGCACGAGCCTTCGCTGCTGACGTGCATGAGCAACGACTACGGTTACGAATCGGCCTTTGGCACGCTCACCGAGCGCTACGCCCGGGCGGGTGATGTCCTCGTCGCGATCAGCAGTTCCGGTCGCTCGCCCAACATTCTCCACGCCGTCGATGCCGCCCGGCGCCGTGGCGCGAGCGTCCTCGGTTTGAGTGGTTTCGACGCTGACAACCCCCTGCGCGGCGCAACCGACATCCATTTCTGGTGCCCGTCGGGCGCGTACGGCGAGGTCGAGATCGGACACTTGTTCATGCTGCACCACATCGCCGACCAGTTGTCGGGAGTCGAATGATGCAAGACAAAATCGTTGACATTGATGCATTGTCCGGTATCGCGGCCGCGCTGAAACGCGCCGGCAAGCGCATCGTGCTGTGCCATGGCACCTTCGACCTGCTGCACACAGGACACTTCCGTCACCTGCAAAGAGCGCGCGATCTTGGCGACGTACTGATTGTGACGCTGACCGCCGATCGGTTTGTCCTGAAGGGACCCGGGCGACCGGTATTCAGTGAGCAACTGCGCGCAGAAAACCTCGCGGCGCTGGCCTGTGTCGATCTGGTGGCCATTAACTTCGAGCCTACCGCGCTGCATGCGATCGCGCAATTGGCGCCTGACTTCTATGTCAAGGGCAGCGACTACGTCGATGCTGCCAGGGACGTAACCGGCAACATTGCGCTTGAAATTGCCGAAGTCGAGCGCCAAGGTGGCCGGGTTCATTTTACGGACGAAATCACATTCAGCACCACGCGCCTGCTCAACGATCACTTTGACGTGTTCTCGCCGGAGGCACGGAAATTTCTTTCCGACTTCAAGCAGAAATACCCCATCGACCTGTTCATCGGGCATATCGAAAAGCTCAAGAAACAGCGCGTTCTTGTCATTGGCGACGCGATCATCGACGAATACCATTACGTCTCGATGCTCGGGCAAACCGGCAAAAGCAATACCCTGGCCGTACGCTACCAGTCGGAGGAACGCTTCGCCGGCGGCTCGCTGGCAGTCGCCAACCACGTTGCGGGTTTTTGCGAACATGTCACGCTGCTGTCGGCAATCGGCACGCGCGGCGATGCGCTTGCATACGTCAAGACCAAGCTGCTGCCCAACGTCGAATCCTGTTTCCTGGAGTTGCCAGACGCGGAAACCTTGATCAAGCGGCGCTTTGTCGACCAGGATCTGCAGCGATTGTTCGAAGTCTATTTCGGTGGCGTCGAGCACGAACGCGAAGCGCTCGACGGCTTTTTCTGCGATTGGCTGCAGCGCCATGCCGCTGACTACGACACGGTGATTGTCCCTGACTTCGGCAACGGACTCATCTCCCGCGAAATCGCCCGCGTGATCTCGCGCTACGCGGGTTATTTGGTCGTCAATACCCAGATCAACAGCGGAAACCGCGGGTATCACGCGATCACCCGCTACCCGCGTGCCGATTTTCTGTGCCTCAACGAGCCGGAGGCCAGGTTGGCAGCACACGACCGCCATTCGCCGTTGGAAGACATTGCTACTGACCTCAACGAGCGCCTGTCGGCGCGCGCCACGGCCATTACACGCGGTAGCCAGGGCGCGATGCTGGTCAGCGCTGATGGTGCTGTCACGACACCGGCCCTGTCGTCAAAGGTCCTTGACCGCATCGGTGCCGGAGACGCGTTCATGTCGCTTGCTGGCATTTGCATGGGCGGCGGACTTGGTACAGAACTCGCAGTCTTCGCCGGCAGCGTCGCCGCTGCACTTGATGTGCTGATCGTGTGCAACCGCGAGCCGGTGGATCCGGTACGGTTTTTCAAATACGCGACCACCCTTCTTAAGTAACTTCAGGGAATGATCCGATGGACAAGTTTCTGATCGACAGCCACAAGCTCATCTATCACCCGCGACGGGTTGCCCAACTGCTCGACGTCGGCGACGATTGGGAGCGTGCACGCGCGGTTTACCCAATTTATCTGGAGCTCTCACCGGTCGGTGCATGCAACCACCGCTGTACTTTTTGCGCCGTCGACTACATCGGCTACAAATCCGTGATGCTGGGCGAGGAAATGCTGGCGCTGCGGCTTCCGGAGATGGCACGTCTTGGCGTGCGCAGCATCATGTACGCAGGCGAAGGGGAACCGCTGCTCCACAAGAAGATCAACGAAATCGTCGCCATGACCCATTCCGCCGGGATCGACGTGGCATTCACGACCAATGGTGTGCTACTCAACGAGCGCTTCATCGACGAATCTCTTGAGAAGGTGTCGTGGATCAAAGTGTCGCTCAACGCTGGTTCTGCCGCCAGCTATGCAGCGATCCATCGCACCCGCGAGCGTGATTTCGAGCGCGTCATCGACAATCTGGTCCGCGCAGTCGAACACAAGCGCAAGCATCGCCTGACCACGACCATCGGAGTACAGACCGTATTGCTCCCCGAAAATGCGCATGAGATGGTCGACCTCGCCCGCATCTGCCGGGACCGCATCGGGGCCGATTATCTCGTGGTCAAGCCATACTCCCAGCACATGTTCAGCGAAACCCACGAATACGAAGGCGTCGACTACAGCGCATTCCTGCCCCTTGCGGACCAGCTGGATGCCTTCAACGACGCGCGCTTCCAGGTTGTCTTTCGCGCGCACACGATGCGCAAACACGCCGAAGATCCCGAACAGCGCTACAAGAAATGCCAGGCGACTCCATTCGTATGGGCCTATGTGATGGCTGACGGCCGCGTCTATGGATGCAGCGCCTACCTGCTCGATCCGCGCTTCGAATACGGCAACCTGAATACGCACGGCTTCCAGGAAATATGGGAAGGTGAGCGCCGCCGCGAGAACTTCCATTACGTGCGCCATGAACTTGATATTCATGAATGCCGGGTCAACTGTCGAATGGATGAAGTCAACCGATACCTCGACCGCGTTGCGAATCAGAACGTGCCGCACATCAATTTCATCTAACCGTTGCGATCCAGATGAGCCTGGAGCTGTACCGCCGCATGTTGCGGATCCGCATGGTCGAGGAAGAGATCGCACGGCGCTATGGCGAACAGAAAATGCGCTGCCCGGTCCACCTGTCGATCGGGCAAGAAGCGCCCGCTGCCGCTGCAGGAATGGCTCTGCGCGCGGGGGATCAGGCGGTTTCGACACACCGTGCGCATGCGCACTACCTCGCCTGCGGAGGAGATCTCAAGGCGATGATCGCCGAGCTGCACGGCAAGGCGACGGGTTGCTGCGGCGGTCGGGGCGGATCGATGCATCTCAGCGATCCGGCCGCGGGCTTTGTCGCCAGCACGGCAATTGTTGCCGGCAGCATTCCGGTCGGTGTCGGCGTCGCGCTCGCGCAGAAGTTGCGTGGCGGAGACGCACTGACTTGTGTCTTCCTCGGCGACGCGGCCACCGAGGAAGGTGTGTTCTATGAGGCTGCCAACTTCGCCGCGCTGCATCGATTGCCGGTGCTGTTTCTGTGTGAGAACAACCTCTACTCGGTCTACACACCCTTGCAGAAGCGCCAGCCGCCGCAACGCGAGATCGTGTCATTGGCGATGGCGCTTGGCTTGCAGGCCACGCGCGTTGACGGCAATGACGCGCAAGCCATGCATGCGGCGGCGATGGCGGCAGTCGAGGTGGTGCGCTCTGGCGGCGGGCCGTTTCTGCTCGAGTGCATGACCTATCGCTGGCGCGAGCATTGCGGTCCCAACTTCGATGACGATCTGGGCTACCGCCCGGCGGGCGAACTCGCGGCGTTTCAGGCCATCGACCCCCTGCCGCGCCTCGCCGCGGAGCTGGCCCTCGGCGACTTGCAGCTGCAGGAGCTGCGCGACGCCATCAGTGGGGAGATTCATGCCGCATTTACCGCGGCGCAAGACGCGCCCTTCCCTGAACCGTCAACGCGCGACGTTGGCATTTACAGCATGGACATTGATTCATGAAGACCAGTGCCAGCGTGGGGCAGTCTGTGAATGCGGCGCAGGCGATCAACGACGCACTGCACGTGGCGATGGCGGCCGACCCGTCCGTTCTATGCTTCGGATTGGGTGTCGACGACCCCAAGGCCATCTTCGGCACGACGGCCGGGCTGTCAGCGCGCTTCGGTTCCGCCCGGGTCTTTGACACCCCAACGTCGGAAAATGGCATGACCGGCGTGGCCATTGGCGCTGCGCTCGCCGGCAATCGCCCGGTGATGTGCCACCAGCGCCTGGATTTTTTCCTTCTCGCCATGGACCAGCTCGTCAACAACGCGGCGAAGTGGCACTACACGTTCGGCCGTGCCGTACCCATCACCGTCCGGCTGATCATCGGCCGCGGCTGGGGGCAGGGTCCGACGCATGCGCAGAACCTGCAAGCGTGGTTCGCCCACATTCCCGGGTTGAAGGTCGTGATGCCCGCCACCGCATCCGATGCCAAGGGACTGTTGCTGTCATCGATCTTTGACAATGATCCTGTCGTCTTCCTGGAACACCGCTGGCTGCATTACGCGCAGGGTGAGGTGCCTGCGGGCGACTTCCGTATTCCAATCGGACGCGCCGCCAGGCGCCACGAGGGAGATGCTGCCACCATTGTTGCGGCGTCATACATGGTTGTTGAAGCAACACATGCCTGTGCCGCGCTGGCAGCCGCGGGCGTGCACTGCGATCTGATTGACCTGCGCACCATCAAGCCGATCGACTGGGACGTCATTTTCGCGTCGGTGCGGCGTACCGGTCGACTCCTGGTCCTCGATACCGGCGCGACAACCGGCTCGATCGCCGGCGAAATCATTGCACGGGCGGCAATGGAATGCTGGGACGCGTTGCGCGGTCCACCGCAGCGGCTCGCGCTACCGGATTGCCCCGAGCCCACAAGCTACGGCCTGACACGCGACTTCTACCCAGGCGCCGCGCACATCGTCACGACGATTGCACGCATGCTGGGCATGCCAGCCGCACCGATTGAATATTTGCCCGCCCGCGGCCCCCACCAC
>DAICZP010000080.1 GCA_027311065.1 Thiomonas sp.
GGCCCAGCACCAGGCGCGCGCCGATCAGTGAAGCGGGCGACCACGCCGCCGCGCTCAGCACGGAGCCGATCACGAATAGCGTCGCGCTGAAGATCAGCGAGCGCTTGCGTCCGAAGTGGCCGGACAGCCATGCCGCCAATGCCGCACCGATCGCCGCACCCAGCATCATGCTGCTGACGATGTGCTCGAGCGCGCGGTCGTCGATGGCGAAATCGTGCTGGATGAACTGCTGCGCGCCGGAGATCACGCCCACATCCAGGCCGAACATCAGCCCCGCCAGCGCGGCCAGGGCGGCGGTGAAATAGACGGTGCTGCGTGCCTGTGCGGCAACCGGTTGCGTGGTGGCGTTCATTGCTCCCTCCGATGGGCGGCCGCGTTCTGCGACGCGGACCGCTGTTTGCGCAGGCGCCGATCGGCGCCGGCCTGCCTGAACTGTAACGGGTGACGCGGATACGGCAAGCGCCGTGCCGCATGCGCGCTCCGCATCCGCGCGCCATCCGGCGTGTCGGCCCGGGCACTTATAGCGTCGATACCGGCGTCAGGGGTAGGCCATCCGGCAGGGGTCGCGATGAATACGTATGCGGGCCTATCGGTTTGGATGGCCAGTGCCCGTAAGCTCGCGGCAAGGGATCGGGACCGCCGCGCAACCATCCGTTGTCCGGATGCTGGCGGCCGATCACCCGGCGCCCGTGCGGCTGCCGGTTCAGCGGCATGGCTCGAACGAGGGATCCGACGCAGTGCGCAATGACGTTCCCCACTTCCGCGACACCGACACGCGCGCCGGCGCCGGCATGCGCGCACCCGTCCGCGCCGTCGAGCCGTGGTGGCGTGGCGCGATCATCTACCAGATCTATCCGCGCAGCTTCCTCGACACCAACGGCGACGGCGTCGGTGACCTGCCGGGCATCATCGATCGCCTCGACTACATCGCCAGTCTGGGCGTGGATGCGATCTGGATCGCGCCGTTCTTCCGCTCGCCGATGGCCGATTTCGGCTACGACATCAGCGATTATCGCGACGTCGATCCGCTGTTCGGCACCCTCGCGGATTTCGACCATCTGCTCGAGCAGGCGCACCGGCGCGGCCTGCGGGTGATGATCGACCAGGTGCTGAGCCACACCTCGATCGAGCATCCATGGTTTCTGCAGAGTCGCGCCAGTCGCGACAACCCCAGGGCCGACTGGTACGTCTGGGCCGATCCCAGGCCCGACGGCACGCCGCCCAACAACTGGCTGTCGATCTTCGGCGGCCCGGCGTGGACGTGGGAGCCGCGCCGGCAGCAGTACTACCTGCACAACTTCCTGTCTTCGCAGCCCGATCTCAACTTCCATCATGCGGAGGTCCCGCACGCGGTGCTGGACAACATCCGCTTCTGGCTGGACCGCGGCGTCGACGGCCTGCGCCTCGACGCGATCAACTTCTGCTTCCATGATCGCGCGCTGCGCGACAATCCGCCCAAGCCGCGCGATCAGCGCGTCGGTCGCGGCTTCAGCCCGGACAATCCCTACGCCTACCAGTACCACTGGTACAACAACACGCAGCCGCAGAATCTGGCCTTCCTCGAGCAGCTGCGCGCGCTGCTCGAGCAGTATCCCGGCGTCGCCGCGCTCGGCGAGATTGCGTCGGAGGATTCGCTGGCGACCATGGCCGAGTACACCCGTCCGGGCCGCCTGCACATGGGCTACAGCTTCGAGCTGCTGAGCGACGATTTTTCGTCGGCGCACATCCGCACGACGGTGGATCAGCTCGAGCGCAAGCTGCACGACGGCTGGCCGTGCTGGGCCATTTCCAACCACGATTCCATGCGCGTCGCCTCACGCTGGGGCGGTGCCGATCCGTCGCCGCGCCTGGCCACGCTGCTGAGCGCCATGGCCTGCTCGCTGCGCGGTTCGGTCTGCGTCTATCAGGGCGAGGAGCTGGGTTTGCCCGAAGCCGATGTGCCCTACGAGGCGTTGCGCGATCCCTATGGCATCGCCTTCTGGCCCAATTTCAAGGGCCGCGACGGCTGCCGCACGCCGATGCCGTGGAGTGACGGCGCGCAGGCCGGGTTCAGCGCCGTCGCGCCCTGGCTGCCGGTGCCGTCCGCACATCACCCGCGTGCCGTGTCGTGCCAGGAAGCCAGCGCCGATTCGCCGCTGAACGTCTTTCGTCGGTTCCTGCGCTGGCGCCGGCAGCAGCCGGCTCTGCGCTGGGGCGAGATCCAGCTGATCGATCTGCCCGAGCCGTTGCTTGCTTTCGTGCGCCGATGTGGCGACGATGCGCTGTTCGTCGCGTTCAATCTCGGCGCGGCCGCGGCCGCGGTGCCGCTGCCGTTGCCGCAGGCGGCGACGTTGCGTGCGCTCGACGGCCACGGTCTGCTGCAAGGCCGCGTTGACGGCGGCATCCTGCATCTGCCCGCCTACGGCGCGGTGTTCGCGCGCATCGAGTGATACCCGTCTTGCTTTGTCATCCCTTGGGGACTTCTCCGCTGGACTTCCTTCGGTCGCCCCGAAAAGGGACTCCCTTCGGTCGCGTTGGTCGTCCTGAGGGCGCAGCCCGAAGGATCTAGGCGCAGCCCGAAGCATCTGACAATGCCGAACGCCCCACGCTCGCGCACCGCCGCCGCACGCCAGACCCTTCGCTGCGCTCAGGGTGACAACTTCGTTGTCATCTGGGCGACGACAGACGCAGGATGAACAGGCCATCGGCACCATGCATCCATGCGTCGCGCCCCGGCAACGCCATCCCTGGCGCGGCGTTCTGGGGCGCGAGAGCGCCCCCTCACCCTTCGCTGCGCTCAGGGTGACAACTTTCGTTGTCATCCTGAACGAAGTGAAGGATCTTTCCGCACGACCACGCTTCGGCACAGCTCACCCGCGTGCCGGCGAGACAGGCCCTTCGCTGCGCTCAGGGTGACAAAATGCGTGTCGCCAGGATGCAACGCAGCCCGTAGCCCGGATGCAGCGCAGCGGAATCCGGGAAGTGCGCCCCGGTGGCTATCGTATCGGTCGAACGCAACGGGGTAGGAAGCCATCTGCGGCGCCGCCTGATCCCTGCGATGGGCAGCGCTCGCTTCTTCGCCGTACCGCGATGGATTTTCTCGTCGTTGTGCTCCGTGTGGGCCGTTCGCGACGATTGCTTCCCGAGCCCTGATGCATCGGCTGCCCGCGTCGTGCGCGTGTTTTGCGGCAGCGCAGCAGCAAACGTATGCAGTGATGAATACGTATGCATTGCCGCTTGCTGCCGCTGACGACGCCCTACCATCCGATGGCGCGTCCATGACCGTCCGGTTGCGGATACGTGAACACGTCAAGTTGCGATCGCACGACGATGTCGCACGGACGGCACCCGATTACCCGATGTGTCCTGGAGGGGGAAATGCAAACATTCAAGCGTAATGTGCTGGCGGTCGCGATCGCATCGGCATGTCTTGGTTTCTGTGCCGTGGCGTCCGCGGCGCCCGCTCCTGTCGCCGCAGCGCCGGGTGCCCCCCAGAACGCCCAGGATCAGGCGCAAGCGGGCGCCACCACGACCGCGACGGCGGCCGAGCGCGAGAAAAAGAAGCAAGAAAAGGCCAAGAAGCTGGGTGAGGTCCAGGTCACGGGCTACATCAGCAGCATCCAGAACTCGGTCGCGATCCAGCGCTATTCAAACAACATCGTCGAGGCGGTTTCGTCCGAGCAGATCGGCAAGCTGCCCGGCGTGAGCATCGCCGACGCGCTCGGCCGCCTGCCGGGCCTGGCCGTGCAGACCCTCAATGGCCGCCCGCAGGTGGTGACCATTCACGGCTTCGGGCCGGATTTCAGCACCGCCCTGGTCAATGGCCGTGAGCAGGTCAGCACCGGCAACAATCGCGGCGTGCAGTTCGACCAGTATCCGGCCAGCTGGTTCAACAACGTGGTCGTGTACCTGTCGCCCAACGCCGACCTGATCGGCCAGGGACTGGCGGGGACGGTCGACATGCGCACCATCCGACCGCTCGAGGTCAACCACCCGATTGCCGCGGTGAACTACCGCTACAACTGGGACCAGTACTCGGAACTCGCGCCCGGCGGCAGCACCACGGGCTACGACGTCAACGGCGTCTACGTCAACCAGTTCGCCGACCACACCTTCGGCATCACGCTCGGCGTCGATCTGCAGTCGACACCGACGCAGATCCAGCATCAGCAGCCCTGGGGTTATCCCACCACATCGACCGGCGCCCTGGTGATCGGCGGTTCGAAGAACTACGGCATGAGCGACAATCTCAATCGGTCGGCCTTTCTCGGAACGCTCGAGTACAAGCCCTCGGAGAATTTCACCAGCACGCTGGACCTGACCTACGACAATTTCCGCGAAGCGCAGCAGGCAAAGGGCATCGAGTTTCCGCTGTTCTGGAGCGGAGCCCAGCTGCAGCCCGGTTACACGACCAGCAACGGCTTCGTCAGCAGCGGCACCTACGCCAACGTCAAGGGCGTGATCCGCAATGATTTCAACTGGAGACACGCCAAGGTCTACAACATCGGCTGGAACAACAAGATCCGCTTCAACGAGGACTGGTCGGCCGAAACCGACCTGAGCTATTCCCGCGCCAACCGTCACGACATCCTGGTGGAGAGCTATTCCGGTACGGGGTACGGTGGTCCGAGTCCCATCCTGCCCAGTGGTGCCACCGATACCCTCGGCTTCACCGAACTGGGCAACGGCCTGCTCTACCTCAATCCCGCGCTGAACTATGCCGGCAGCAACATCGTGCTGACCGATCCGCAGGGCTGGGGTGCGGGTAGCCACCTCGTGCAGGCGGGCTTCAACAATGCCCCCAGCACCGAGGACTATCTCGCCAACCTGCGCCTCAGCGTGAAGCGTGATTTCTCCAACGGCCCCTTCTCCAGCCTGGTCTTCGGTCTCGATCGCGCCACCCGCAACAAGACTTTCACCATGGTTCAGGACTTCCTGACCCTGCCCAACGGTGCGCAGACGGCCCCCATTCCGGCGGGCACGCTCATCAACGGCGGCAGTTGCGATCCTCTGGCCTTCATGGGCGTGGGTCCCCAGGTTTGCTATGACTCCATGTATCTGTTGAATCATAATTTTTATACGCTGGCTCCGACGCTTGGGTCTTCTACCCCTGGCCCACCTAACTGGAGGGTGCGCGAGAACGACGTCAAGCCGTTCTTCCAGCTCAACATCGACACCCATATCGGCGACGTGTCCCTGCGCGGCAACGCCGGCCTGCAGATGGTGCACACCAACCAGATGTCGGCAGGCGCCAAAGTGGTCGCTGGAAGTTTAGGCGGCAATGGGATCCCCACGCTGGTCCCGGTGGTCGGCAGTACCCGGTACAACCGTTACCTGCCCAGCATCAACCTGATCTTCGGGTTGTCGCACAGTACCGACATCCGTCTGAGTGCCGCGCGGGTTCTGGCGCGCGCACGCATGGATCAGATGAATGCCAGCCTCGGAGTGAGGGGCAACATCACCCACCTGACGTCAACCGACCCCAATACGTCGTACTTCAGCGCGGGGGGCGGCAATCCGAAGTTGCTGCCCACCATGGCCGACGACTACAACGTCAGCCTGGAGCACTACTTCGCAGGCAACAAGGGCTATCTGGCGCTGTCGGGGTATTTCTTGGAACTGCACG
>DAICZP010000084.1 GCA_027311065.1 Thiomonas sp.
GCGGCGGTCACGTCGGCATGCGGCTGGCGGGCGACGAGAAGCGCCGCCTGGGCAAGATATTCCCACACATATGGATTATCCGGATCGACGCGTCGTGCAGCGTCCAACTGCGCACGGGCGCGAGCAAGCTGCAGTGGCAATGGCGGCGTCGTCCCTGCAAGCATCTGATCAATGGCATGCGCGGGTGCAAGCTGGAGGAAATCCCCCATTGCCTGCGTCCCGGCCCAGGCGGCGAACGCAAGCACGGCAACGCTCGCCGCGATACGTGCCCACCATGCGCCACGTCGCGCCTCGCCCATCGATCAGACCCCTTCGAGTGCAAGCCCGAGCAGGCGCGCTGGATTGCTGCGCGTCAACCGCTGCGCCAGGACATCCTGTCCACGCTGCGTCAGCAGGTCACGGGCCTGGCTGAGGATGGGTGGGCGGCGCGTGGCGTCATGCGCATCCGTGGCCAATGCAAACACCATGTCGTCGTCCAGGAACCGCTCCGAAGCCGCTCGCGCCGCCTCCCCGAAGTGTCCCAGCACCGAGCCGGCCGTGAGTTGCAGGAGGCAGCCCATGTCGACGAACGGCTTGATGCGGGCGGGCTGCGCCATGACGTCCTTGTTGCGCTCCGGGTGTGCAATGAGGGGGCGCACGCGCTGGCTCACCAGCCAGCGAACGAAGCGATCGGATCCCGCCGGGATGTGGGAGTGCGGAAACTCGAGCAGCATGACCCGGTCGCCTCCCATCAGACCCATGAACGGTACGGCGTCAGTCGCAAGCATGTCCATCAGTTCGGGGCCAATGCGCACTTCGCCACCGCCGCGAACCTGCAATGCGATGCCTGCGTTGTCCAGCGCGGCCTGAAACGCCGCGACGCGCGCCGTGATGGATGACCGGTCGTTGTCGTAGCGACCCAGATGCACGTGGGGGGTCAGCACGCTGAGCTTGATGCCGTCGGCCACGGCCATGCGTGCCAGGCCGAGCGCGCGATCAAGGTCCTCGGCGCCGTCGTCGACGCCGGGCAACAGATGGCAATGGAGATCGATCATGGACGCCCCCGGCTCAACTCTCCTTCGTGTAGTAACCGCCCGCATCCTTGCCGTAGGCCGAATAACCAGCGTAATCGCCGTAGTGGGATTCAGCTTTCTTGAAGTCGAGTTGATTCAGGACGACACCGAACAGCGCCGCGTTGGCATTGTGAAGCGCGCGCAAGCAACGGCGCGCGAGCTGGTACGGCGTCGAATTCGCCTTCATGACGAAAATCACTCCAGTGGCATGGGTGGCCAGGATCATCGCGTCACTGACCAGGTGCACCGGGGGCGAGTCGAGAATGACGATCTCATACTCGCGGGACAGGGAAATGACGAGGTCCTTGAAGCGCTGCGACAGCAGCAGCTCCAGGGGATTGGGAGGCACAGGCCCCGCGCCCAGAATATGCAAGGTGCTGCCTTCCATCTGCTGCACGCATTCATTGAACTCCGCCTCCCCCGAGACCAGGGACGACAGCCCGCGCAGCGAGGGCTCGATCCCGAGTGCGGCCGAGAGCCGAGGACGCCGCATGTCAGCGTCGATCAACAACACGCGCTTCGTCTGCGCATGCGACAGCGCGAGATTCGCTGCGAACGTGGTCTTTCCCTCACCCGGAACGGAGGACGTCACCACTAGAACTTTATTTGGGGCATCGATGGCAGACAGCAACACTCCCGTACGAGCCGTCCGAATTGCCTCGGAAAACTGTGCGCGTGGCTCGTCGAGGTAGCGCCGGCCCACCTCGCCCTTGCCCTTGAGCAACGGCAGGACTGTCAGGATAGGCTGCCCCAGCTTGATGCCCACCTCCTCGGATGTCCGCACCGTGGTGTCGAGGCGCTCGAGCAACAAGGCCACGCCGACGCCAAGGGCGATCCCCAGCGCAAGCGCCACCAGGACCGCCTGTGCCTTTTTCGGGCGCACCGGAACCGACGGCGCCACCGCTGGATCGACGACCCGCGCCACCGGCTTGGTCAGATCTTCCGCAGCGGACGTTTCCTTGAAGCGCTGCAGGAACATGTTGTAGAGCTGCTGGTTCGTCTGCACGTCGCGCTGCAGATCGTTGAGCGCAAATTGCTTCTGGTTTGCGCTCTGGATACTACCCTTGACCTGCGACACCGCACCCGAGAGCGCGCGCTCGTTCGAACGCGCGACCTGATAGGCCTGCTCGACGCTGGCAACGACCTGGGCGATCTGGCGCTGCATGCTGTCGCGCGCCTGCGCAAGGTCGGCTTGCGCCTGGATCATCTGGATCGCTTTCGGCCCATAGACTTTGGACAATTCAGAAACCTTGCGCTCCTTTTCCGCCTCGATCTCTTTCAATCGCCCGACCACCGGGTCCTTGAGCACCACCGGTAGCGTATCGAGCGACTTGCCGGCGGCTTTCGCGGCTTCGATTTGCTGATAGGCGCTCGCCGCCTCCGCACTTTGCATGCGCGCAGCAACCAGATTGGTCACCAGACCGGCGAGCTGGTTCTCTGATCCACTGAGCTCGGCGCCGTTGACGTCGATGATGTGCTCTTTGTCTCGAAAATCCTGGAGCGCAGACTCGGATTTCTGCAGCTGCGCCTTCAGCCCCGCCAGATGTTCGTCCAACCACGCATTGGCTTGCTGTGCCATGCGGAACTTGGACTCCATGTCATTCTTGATGTAGGTATTGGCGAATGCATTGGCGATGCGCGCCGCCATGGCCGGATCAGGCGCCGCATACGAGATCGTGATCAAGTTGCTCAAGCCCATCGGCGCGATGGTGAGATTCGCCTGCAACACATTGGTCACGGCGTTCTGCTTTGCCTCTTCAGTCATCGGCGTCGATCGACCGATCCCAAGGCTGTGCATGGTCCGTGCAAGCCAGGAAACATGGAGGTCAGGATCGAACTCCGGGTCGTGCGCGAGGTCGAGTTCCTTCGCCACGATGGCCGCGAGTTCGCGCGAACGCAGGATTTGCGCCTGCGTCTGCACTTCCTCCGTGCCTTTCTGCATCGCGCCACCGTACAGGTCTTCGATCGACAGCAGATTGCCTCGATTCGCTTCGAGCACGAGTGTCGCCGTCGAAGAATAGACCGGCTGGATCAGTGAAACGATCACCCCGGTCAGCAACGCGAGCGCGAGGCCGAGCCCGATCACCGCCCACTTGTACTTCACCAGCGTGCGCCAGTACGTGAGCAGTTCGAGGCTATCCTCGGGAAGTTGCGATTCGCCCTTGATGGAGAGGTGCCCCGGGCCGGACTGAGCTTGCGTGCTGGTCATTAGAAAAAGCTTTCTTCCACCTTGAGCGTATCGCCCGGGTTCACTGCGCCGCCGAGTTCGATGTGGCGCGAAGTCTCGGTCGGATCTCCTTCACGCACAATGAAAATCTTGTCGGGTGAGGCGCGCTCGGTGAAACCCCCCGCCATCGCGACGGCCTTGCGCACACTCAACCCAGGCTCGAACGAATAGGCGCCCGGCTTCATGACCTGTCCGTAGATGAAAAATGGACGGTACTGTTCGATGTCAACCGAAACCTGGGGATTCACCAGATAGCCGTTGCGCAGGCCTTTGGCGATGGCCCGCTCAAGCTGATCCAGGGTCATCCCCACGGCAGACACCGTTCCGAAGGGAAAGGACATCATGCCGGTTCCGGAGAGTTTGAGCTTGGTGCGCGTGAGGTCCGGCTGGCCGTAGACCGAGATATCGATGATGTCACCCGCACCGAGGTGATACCCGTTGGCTTCCGCCCAGGCACGCTTGAGGGATGCCGTCATCGGCGCGCCAACGCCGACAGCCGATGCCGCCGCCGCGGACGCGGCCACCGCCGCAGAAGCCGATACCGATGCCGCCGCAGACGCCGCCGATGTCTGCGCTCCGCCCCAGGCCACGCCCCAGAGGGCCGCCATGGCCGTCAGCACGCAGGCACGAAAAATATTGGACCAACGCTTCATCATGCCACCGGACTCCTGCCTTACAGCGCCGCGTCAAGCGTCAGCATCGTGATGTTCTCGTTGAAATCCCAGATATTCTGGTTCGAGGTGCGCTTCTGCACGATGTCTTCCAGGCCGACGTGGTAGCGGCGTCCCAGCGCGTAGCTGACCTTGAGTCCAGCGCCATAGCGCTTGTCCCGACGGCCCGAACCGAGGAAGTTGTCATCGTAACCAAGCAGCGACGCCGTGGAGGTGATCCGGGAGGTCCAACCGTAATCCCAGCTCAGCACCGCACCCTGGCTGACCTCATAGGACACGAGATTGTTGGCCCACTCGTTGTACTGGCGTGAGCCATCCAGATTGAACACCGAGTAGGTGCGCGGCGCCCAGCGCACGCTGGCGTCCCAGGCCAGACCGGTGTTTCCGGAGCCCCCGGCGTCCATTTTCATGTGCATCAGGCCGACGTTGACCTGCCCGGTGGTCTTCGCCGTGGCCTCCCATTTCACGCCAACCGTGGCGCGCTGCTGCGTCGCGTTGGAGTTGATGCCGACCGCGGGGGTGGGATACGTGTCGCGCTGGTTCGCCAGCTCAAACACCACCTGCGTCTTGGGCCGGATCCGGTAGTAGAAGCGACCGATCAAGCGCGCCTCGTTGAGGTCGTACTGGCGCATGACCGCCTGATCCGTGGTGTACCGCTGCTGGCGATAGTCCGCCTCGACCTCGACTTGCCCCTTTGCACCCGCTGTGCCGTAGTGCACGACTGCCTGCACCAGCGGACTTTTCCAACGCTCCACGTTGTTGGTGTTGACGTAGGCGTTCGCGTTGTCATGCCCCAGACTGTAGTCCAGTTTCAGGGTGGACTTGAGGCGGCTGCTCCACTCCTTGGCGGCATCGACGCCAAAGTCGCTGTCGTTGTAGTTGTACGAAGACGCCGACCCGTAACGCATGATCCTGCCGCTGTAATAGGCATCGAAGCGTGCCGTCCCAAAATTGCGCGTCAGGCTTGCCGTCGGCGTGTAGAGGACGAAGTTGGAGGCCGTCTTCGCCGGACCGTTCACGAGGTTCACATTGCTGTCGTGACCGATGTTCACCCCGAAATCGAACTTCAGCAGGAAGCGGTCGATGTAAACACCACGACCCCGGCTCTGGCCGATGCTCGCCGCAGGAGGCTGGTAACCGCCAACGCCCGCGGAGTAGGTGTTGTAGACATCAGAAACCGCAGCATTGGCAGAGGACTGGATCTCCTGAGCATGCGCGTGCGCACCCGCCAGCAGCGCCGCAAGGACCGTGAGCTTGAGCGCGGGCTTCAATGTCGCTTCCATGAACTTCCCCGATTGAGTGAAGGCGGCGAAACCTCGCCATGAATGTTTCATTATTTTTAGGTGTGAATTATCGCAGATCAAACCGCGCTCGAACACGAGAAATACCATGCCGGGCCCGGCGAGCCTCGATCCAGTGTGGCAAAGCCAGCAACCAGAGAAACAGGACGCCATTGGTCGGATTTTGAAGATTGAAGTCGACGGTCGAGTGAATCAGTATTTCCGTGACCCCCATGACGGAGGCGAAGGCGAGTCCGCGTTCAAGCGCGGAGCTGTTGCTGCGCAGCAACAAATTCCATCCGCGCCATTGGCTCCATCCAAGCAGGGCACCCAGCAGCACGAGACCGATCAACCCCGACTCGACCCCGAATTCGACGAAATCATTGTGGGCATGATCGTAGAAACCGGTCACGTCCCTGGGCTTGTAAGGCAGGTAGGCCAGAAAAAACGTTCCCCCTCCGACGCCAGCGATCGGGAAATCCTCCAGCATTCTCAGCGCGCGCTCGCCGGGCGCCACGCGCTGCTCGACAGTTTGTTCCCGGTCGTGGACACCAGGCCCGGCATTCCGGAGATGGGTTTCATCGAGCCGTTGCACCACGCGGTCGATTCCCACCACGTCACCGATGATGAGCACGTCCAGCACCAGGATACTGATCATGAACACCGCGACCACCCGCGCCACGTCGACCGCGACCTCGCCGCGGCGCCGCAGCGCCACCAGCGTTGCCCCACCGACCAGCCATAACGACATGAAAAATGCAGCGTTACCCATGCGCGACCGACTGGCGATCAGGGCAATGACGAACACGATCAGAAACACGCGCAATGGCGCTTTGCTACTTGCGAAAAACCGCGCGAACCCTTGCACGGCGCGCAACAGTGGCGTACGCCCGCCGGCGGGAGGAGCACGCCCCAACAGGGCGATCATCCAGCCGATACCCAGCGCCAGCATCAGTTCCATATAGCCGGCGAAATGATTCTGGTACACGAATGTCCCACGTGCCCGCAGGCCCTGATCGACGTGGGTAAAAAACAAGGTGTAGGACGCACCGGCAGCGAACAACACCACCCCCAGGGTCGCTTCGACGACACCCGCGGCAAGCCAGACCCACACCAATTTCGCCAGGCGCAAACGATTATCGAACACCCGCAGCAGCAGCCACTGGATGAACAGCATCAGCACGGCGCGGGCCAGGTAAGCCCGCGTCGAATATGGGTCCAGCGACAGCGGCGCGAACGCCGCATGCTCGACGGGGAAGCCGGGTATGCGGGAATGTTCGAGCAATGCGTGCACGAACGCGGGCACCGGCACGAGCTGCAATCCGATCCATGCCGCCCAGGCAGCGAGAAGGCCCATGTGCAGGCGCATTCCATGCGGGACGCCAAACGCTTGCCCGCGTTGCAGAATCGCCGGTGCGCGCCACAATTGCGCAACCGTGAGCAGCGCGACGATGGCGAGCCAACCGCCTTCGATCCAGATCCGGTTGCTCGCCAGTGGCCAAGGCATCACGAACAGCATCAACAGCAGCACGACCCCACCGGGGCCGATGGCCGCGGCGTCTCGGCTCTGAAGCCCCTCAGTAGGCGTTTTTGCTATTGAATCCACGGAACGCTGTCAGAAAGATGATTCGCAGATCGAACAACAACGACCAGTTCCTCATGTAGTACAGGTCATACTCGACCCGTTTACGCATTTTCTCGAGCGTATCCGTCTCGCCGCGCCAACCGTTGATCTGGGCCCACCCGGTGATGCCTGGCTTGACCTTGTGGCGCAGCATGTAGCCATGGATCAGGCGCCTGTATTCTTCATTGTGCGCGATGGCGTGGGGCCGTGGCCCGACAATCGACATGCGCCCCTGCAGGACGTTGATGAACTGCGGCAATTCGTCGAGTGACGTACGGCGCAGGAACGCGCCCAGGCGCGTCACCCGCGTATCACCGCGGCGCGCCTGCACCACCGTGTCGCCATCTTCGCTGACCGTCATCGAGCGGAATTTCCAGACCTCGACGATCTGGCCGTTGAGGCCGTACCGACGCTGCCGGAACAGCACTGGCCCGGGCGACGTCAGCTTGATCGCAGCTGCGATCACCGCCAGCAAGGGTGAGATCAGAATCAGGATCAGCGCTCCAAGCGCCAGATCCTCGAGCCGCTTGAGGGACCCGTCGACACCGAAGAACGGCGTGCTGTAGATACTGATCACCGGGTAACCGCCGACCTCGGCCCAACTGGCGTGCATCATGTCAAAAATGAAAGCGTCGGGCACCACGTAGACCGAGACTGTCGTATCAGCGAGCGCGTTGACGATTTGCACGATACGACCTTGCGCGTGCAGGGGCAGCGTGACGTAGACCTCGTCGATCTTGCCCTGGCGTGCATCGCGCAACAGATCCCGGGTGTTGCCGAGAAGGCCCAGCGCACCGGGTGACAGCCGGTCCGGTGTGCGGTCGTCGTAGGCACCCGCAATTGTTGCCCCCATCCAGGTCGCATTGCCGATGTGCTCGGCAATGCGATGCGCGGCGGGACTGACGCCTGCGAACGCAATGGTCCGGCGTGCCGTGCCACGCTGCGCGTTGATGCGGTTGCGTTGCCGCAGGTTGAGGCGCCAGACACCCATCAGGCCCGGCACGGCCACAGCCCAGACACCGAGCAAAAGACGCGAAAACGCGTCTGACACCTTGAAGGCGAACGCCATCCCCAGCAAGGTCGAAAGCACGGCGACCCAGACCAGCACCAATCGACCGATCTCGACCGGCAATGGTTGCATGCGCCACGACCTGTAAAGCCCTGCAAGTTGTGCGAAGACGATGAAAAGGGCAGCCGCGAGCGTCTGCAGCAGCAGGTAGTTCGCGTCGAGTCGCCTGCCGAGCGTCAGGTTGAGCGCCGGCATCGCAAACACGAGAATGGCCGCGTCAACAGCGCGCAGCTGCACTGCTGCACTGGCGTCGTCGGCGCGCCTCAGCCCGGTCCTGCCCATCGCGACTTACCTCGGTGCGACGCGGGCACAAACGTGCCCGCTGTCGCCACAAACCTCGACATTGATATGCCGCACCCAATGATGATTTGCCAATGATCGCCCCCAGAGCCATCACGGCCTGTATCTTTGTTAAAAACTCCAATGTTGAATTGGCGTTCGTAGCTTGTCAAGCATTGTCAGCATCGGCGCAACCTGAAACTGTTGCAATCAACCATTCGGATGCTATTGCACGATGCAAACTACCGCGGCAATGGGTCGCGATCCGCCTGAAGGCCCTGTTAGACTACTCGCCACTCAACTCTCAATCTGATGTCAAACGGTCCCTCCATCACTGCGGCGATCGTCACTTTCGATCGGCCGCACACGCTCGCACGTGCGCTCGACGCGATATTGGCGCAGACCGTTCCGCCAGATGAAATCATCGTGTCTGATGATGGATGGCGCGAATCCACGGCGGCCCTGCTGCGTGACCATTATCCAATGGTCCGCCATTTACGTGGGCCCGGACGCGGACTTTCGGCCAATCGGAATCATGCAATCCGTGAAGCCACCGGTACATGGATTTTGTTGCAGGATGATGACTTTGCATGCGACCGCCAATATGTTGAATATGCATTGGCCGCATGCCAGGCCAGCGCGAAGCCGCGTATCTGTCATGCACGTTTTGATACAGGGCAACGCGTTGTCGAGCCACAGCGCATCGGCTTTCTTGGATTCGTGACAAAACCGGCCAGCGCCGGATCGCGCTGGCCACAGGCTCTGGCCGCCCAAGCTCTTTTCGCGCCGACGGCGCTCTTGCGCCAACTTCGCTTCGACGAGGTTTTGCGGTTTTATTGCGAAGAGCAGGACTTTTCGACGCGGGCGCATCAGGCCGGCGTTGAAGCATTTCTCATCGCACAGTGTGTCAACCGCGATCTGGCGCCGGACGCGCCATCGTCTTACAAAGCACGCGAGAACGCCCAGCAGGACGTCAATCGCCTTTACTACCGCGCAAAAGCAGTGGCGGCGAACTGCAGGTGGCCCAGCGGCGGCGCAGCGCTGTTTGTTGGCATCGGCCTGGCCCACCATGCGCTGGCCATGTTGCGACGCCACGGTCCCCGCGGCCTGTTGGTGGCAGCGCAAACGGCGCGCTCGCTGCGCGCCCTCCGAAGCAAAGGACCGTTCTATGGCTGATGCGGAGCATTCCGTGCCTGCGGCTCTGCGCATCGCCTTTGTCCTCGAGACCCCATTGGTGACTGGTGACCAGGAATCTCTGCTGCAATGGTGCGCAAGAGAGCCCGGCTTCACAGTGACGCATGTTTTCGCATGGCGCGCCCATCCGCCGTCGGCACCGCGGGCCCTCATCGTCGAGCGCGTGCAAACACCCCTGCTTCGTCGCTACGCGCCGGGAGAAGCGCGCCGCAACGCACGACGCCCACCGGGCGACATCGTTCCGAGCCCTTTGGCAGCCGGGGACGCATTGCCGAGCGATATCGATATTCTCGTCGACCTGCGTGAACGCGGCGCGGGCACCGATCTGCCGCGTGGCCCCGGGCTTGGAACGTTGATTGTCCGACTGGGTGATCCACGCGTTGCGCGAGGTGGTCCGCCGGGCTTCTGGGAAGTGGAGTTCAGACACGCAACGACAGGTTACGCGATTGAATACCTCGCGCCTGGCGCGAGCCGCGCAAGGATGATTCTCACCGGCTCGCAGGCCACGCGATTCTTCTACCTGCTCAACCGCGCCGCCTTGCGTAAAAAGGCCGCGCATTATCTGCGTCAGGCCCTGGCACGATTGCGGGACGGGCGACTGACGACCGCGCTCGAGCAGGTGCCAATCGCGCGTCCACGCCTCGATGATCCGTCATCGACGCGCCAGGCGCTTCACCTGTTCCGCCTTGCAGCCGTCCTCGCCCGCAAGGCACTGGGCAGGCTCACCGGCAAGCAGGCGCAGCGCTGGGAGGTCGCGTTCGCGCCGATGCACTGGCGCGAACTCGACATGACGCAGGGCGTGCGCATCGACAACCCACCCGGCCATTTCCTCGCGGACCCTTTTATCGTCGAGGTCCAAGGGCAAGTGGTCTGCTACGTCGAAGACTTCGACGACGCCAAGGGGCGCGCCTGCATCTCCGCCTACGCATTGACGTCAACCGGCGCAAGGCGCCTGGGCGAAGCCATCGTCGAACCGTTCCACATGTCGTTTCCGATGATCTTCCGGCACGGTGGCAATCTGTACATGTGTCCCGAGACCAGCGAAGCGCGGGAAATCCGTGTGTACCGCTGCCGAGGCGGAGCGCTGGACTGGGAACTCGCAGCGGTTCTGATGCGCGATGTCTCGGCAGCCGACACGCTCGTGCTCGCGCATGAAGGTCGATGGTGGCTTCTGACCAACCTCGACGCGGGTGGTGGCGACCACTCGTCGGAACTCTGCGCGTTCTACGCCAATCACCCCTTGGCGGATACCTGGACTCCGCACGCCGCCAACCCGCTGATCCTCGATGCGGCGCATGCGCGTAACGGCGGTTTCCTGACCGACGGGGAAGCGATATACCGCGTGGCGCAGCGCCAGGGGTTCGCCACTTACGGTGAGGGAACCTCAATTCGGCGGATCACTGCGCTTTCACCGGAAAATTTTGCAGAACAGGAAATCGCCCGTATAGATCCAGTTTTCTTTCCCCGCCAGCGCGCAACCCACCATATCCACGGCGACGCTAACTACACCGCCTTCGATTTCATCGCGGACTGACAAGTCCGCTCACGCCGTCCATGGCACGCCCAACACTGCAACGGCTCCGCGCCGCATCCCGGAACGGCAGCCTGATCTCGATCGGGCAGACGCTTGTCACCAATCTACTGATCCAGGGGTTGAATCTGGCGACCGGCGTGATCACGGCGCGGTTGCTCCAGCCATCCGGCCGGGGCGAACTTGCTGCCATCATCATGTGGCCGCAATTCCTCGGCTACCTGTGCACCCTGGGGGTCCCGGTTTCGCTGGTGTATTTCATGAAAAAGCAGCCTGAACGACAGGGCTCGCACATCGGCGCCGCGGTCGTGCTCAGTGCGGTCATGAGCGTGGTCGCGATGGCAATCGGTGTTGTCGGCATCCCCTTCTGGCTCGGGCAATATCCGGAGACTGTCGTTCGGTTCGCGCAGTGGTGCATGTTGGCAACCCCACTGACGCTGATCGGAACAACCCTGCTGATCCCCCTGCAAGCGCGCGAGGCGTTCATTGCTTACAACCGGCTGCGCTACTGGTCTCCCCTGTTGGTTCTCATCGCGCTGGTCGGCCTGCTGGCCACGGGTGCACTGACGGTCCACCGTGCTGCACTCGCTTATCTGTTGGCGCCATGGCCCATCGTGGCCGGCACACTGATCTGGGTCATGCGCCACGCGCGTCCGAATCTCGACGACGTGCGCAATGCGGGGCGCCAACTCCTCGGCTACGGACTGCGGGTCTGGGGCACGGATCTTCTCGGAACGCTGGCGACACAAATCGACCGACTGCTCGTGGTTGCCATGCTCAGTGCCCACGACATGGGCTTGTATGTGGTTGCACAAAGCGTCAGCCGGGTTCTCGGCTTCATCTCGAGCGCCATCGTTCCGGTCCTGCTACCGAGGGCCGCCGCGCATGACGCGGCGCAAGGACTGCGTCTTGTGCGGCGTGCCGCGGTACTCGGTCTGGCCTTGATGATCATCGCCGCACTGCCCATCGTCTTGTTCGGGCGGATCGCACTGCAGTGGGTCTACGGGCCGGAGTTTGCCTCCGCGTCACTGCTTCTCGACCTGCTCGCGGCGGAAACCGTGGTGACCGGAACCGCGTGGATCCTCAGCCAGGCATTGCTGGGTGCGAACCGGCCGGGAACCCTCACCGCACTGCAAGGCGCCTCGGTCGCGATGCTGGTCCCGCTGCTGTACTGGGCCGGCAGTCACTTCGGATTGACCGGCATCGGTGCCGCGCTGCTGGGCGCTGCCTTGGTACGCCTGGCGCTGGTGGTCCTGGTGCTGGGTCGCCATAGCCCCGTCAGCGCCGTCGCGATTCCGCGATAGACTGCCGTCAAGACCTCGTCGGTGCTCCTGTCTCTGCCTTCGGACTCCATGGCTCACGCAACTGCTCTCGACCCTGCGCTCCCGATATCCTCGCCACCCCCGCTGCAAGCGACAGTGCTGGTTCCGAGCTACCAGCGGCCAGCCATGTTGCGGGTTTGCCTGGAGGCACTTTGCGCCCTCGACACGCCACCCTCCCAAGTGGTGATCACATCGCGCTGCGATGACACGCCAACCCAGGAAACGGCTCGCGCGTTCATGTCCCGGCTCCCCCTGGAACTCGTGCTCGTGAGCGCTCCCGGCCTGTCGCATGCACTCAACGCGGGGCTCAATGTGGCGCGTGGGGACGTGATCGCGATCACCGACGATGATGCGCGCCCGCACACTGACTGGCTGACACGAATCCTTGCGCACTACGCGGCGGATCCCAAGGTGGGCGGCGTCGGAGGCCGCGACCGCGTGCATGAAAACGGGCTCGCACCGCCCGAGGGCACCAGGCATCTGGTCGGCCGCGTCCAGTGGTTCGGACGCATCGTCGGCAACCATGACCTCGGTGCGGGCGAGGCGCGTGCCGTGGATATTCTCAAAGGTGTCAACATGAGTTACCGGCGCCGCGCCCTGGGTTCATTGCGCGTCGACGAGCAGCTGCGAGGAACAGGCGCGCAGGTCTCGAACGAGCTGTCCATCTGCCTGCCGCTACGCGCTTCCGGATGGACGCTGATCTATGACCCGCGGATCATTGTGGAGCATTTTCCGGCACCGCGCGCTGACAACGATCAGCGGGGAACCTACAGCCACGAGGCCACCGCGAACGCCGCGCATAATCTTCTATGGCTGACGCAAGTGCACTTGCGCGGCTGGCGTCGTCTGGCCACGCGCATCTGGCTGACCGTTGTCGGCACGCCCGACATCCCGGGCGTGGTCAATTTCATTCGCCTCGCAGTCCGCGGCACGCCGCATTGCCGCGCGCGCTACGCAGCGTCGCGTGCAGGGCGTGCCATGGCCATCGCCTCTTTACGCCGGATGCATCGATGAGCGCATCCCCGATGTTCGACACGATTTCCGACATTCCAGCCCAGGTTCTGCGCAATGTCTGGGTGCGCGCGCTTTTGCTCGCGCTGCTGGTGGTCGGCCTTGCCTACATGATCGCCATTGGACGGATTCGTCTGGTCATGTTTGCATTTCTGGCGAGCGCGGTGCTGTCTCTATCGGTTGCGAGTCCCCGCCGCGGGGTCATCGCACTTCTGCTCTGCTCGTGTTTCCTGGGCGAACTACGTCGCATCATCGATATGACGGGCGACTGGACGTCGACCGATCCGCTCCTGCTGATCGTGCCGGCATTCTCCTCACTGCTGGGCATCGGTGCGATCCTGCGCGAGCGTATCGACACCCCGATTTCCCGCATGGCGCTCGCGTTGATGGCGATGATGGTGCTGGAGATTTTCAACCCTCTGCAAGGTGGCTTGTCGGTGGGATTGGGTGGCGCGTTCTTTTATCTTCCGCCCCTGATGTTTTTCTGGCTCGGGCGGCGCTACGCGACACCAGCCTTCATCGATGCCATGCTCTACCGGCTGGTGCTCCCGGTCGCGGTTTTTGCCGCACTCGTTGGCTGCGCGCAGGTTTTCATTGGTTTCTCGCCCTGGGAGCAAGCCTGGATCGACCACGTGTCGACCACCTACGCGGCCCTGAACGTGGGCGGCATCATCCGCCCCTTCGCATTTTTCACGTCGTCCGCCGAGTACTCGGAGTTCATGGGCATCGCTGTTGCATTGGCAGCCTGCGGCGTCTGGACCGGCCACCGGCGCGCCGCCATCTGGCTGGTGTTGCTGGTTCCAGCGCTGTTTCTCGCATCTGGACGCGAATCGCTCCTGAAAGGGTTCCTCGCGGTGCTCGTGATCTGGGCCGTCAAGCGCGGCGCGTCACGCGGAACCTACCTTCGGCTGGCGATCGGTGCGGCTGTGATGTTCGGGGTCATGTCCTGGGTACTGCCCAAAATCATGCACGATAGCGGAGGCGGAACATCAAAGGCCGACCTGCTGCTGGCGCATCAGGTCGGCGGGCTGCTCAACCCGACGGATGCCAAGCAATCAACCCTCGCCGTGCATTTGTATTTCCTGAAAAGCGGAATACTTAGCGGCTTCACAGCCCCTGCGGGGCACGGACTTGGCGCCTCAACCATCGCGGCGAAAAAATTTGGAGGTGGGGAAACGTCGACTGAAGTTGACTTTGGCGACATGTTCGTCGATCTAGGCTTCGTTGGCGGTTTCATTTTTCTGGCGTTGACTTATCAGGTCTTCAAGGCGCTCATGAAAAACTGGGCGCGTCTCGGAGATCCGGCGACGCTGCAGACGTTCGCGGTCATGCTCGCCACCATTCTTGGCTGGCTGATTTCGGGGGAATACGCAATCGCGCCCATCGCCTGGTTTGTGATGGGTTCGATCGACGCGACGCGCGCGAGACTGTCGCACAGCGACCCTCCCCGCGCTGACAAACATGGTCGACTCCTGCACAGGACGCTGCCGTGGGAGCGCGCAAGGTGAGGCTCCTCATGGTGAACCATCAGGTGGTGTCGCATGGTGACGGACAGGGCCGCGTCAACTACGAGATCGTGCGTGCGGCGCGTGCCCGCGGCTGGCGCGTCGAATTGATGGTGGTGCACTGCAGCGACGATATCGCCCGCGACCCTGGTGTGGGCGTGACGCGGATCGACGTGGCGCGCGTGCCGACGCAATTGCTGCGCGGACTGGTGATCGCCCGCCGTGCCGCGCGCTGGCTGCGCAAGACCGTGCGCCCCGGGGATCTCGTTCATCTCAACGGCGCGATCGCGCTCGCGCCGTCGGATGTGAACGCCGCCCACTTTGTCCATGGAGCCTGGCTGCGCAGCCGCTACTACCCTTACCGCTGGAGCGGGGGGCCGTACGCCATGTATCAACGCGCCTACACCACCCTGAACGCCTGGCTCGAGCGGCGAGCTTTTGCCCGTGCGCAGGTGGTCGTTGCCGTGTCGCACCGCGTTGCTGCGGAGTTGCATTCCATCGGGGTCGAGCCGGGTCGCATCCGTGTCATCCACAACGGCGTCGATACGCATCAGTTTCATCCAGGACCAGGGGAGCGCGCGCGCTGGAATCTCCCGGCTGAGGTCCCGCTGTTCCTGTTCGCTGGAAATATCCGGACGTCGCTCAAAAATCTCGATGGCGTGCTGCGCGCACTGGCGCGGCTGCCAGGCGTGCACCTCGCCGTGGCAGGCGCGCTCCCGGGCAGTCCCTTCCCCGCCATGGCCCATGCGCTGGGCGTTGCCGACCGGACCTATTTTCTCGGCAAGGTCGACGATATGCCGGCACTGATGCGCTCGGTGGACGCCCTCGTCTTTCCCTCCCGCACCGACACGTTCGGCCTGGCACTGCTGGAGGCCATGTCGAGTGGACTCGCCGTGATCACGGCGGCAACCGCCGGCGGCGCCGAGATTCTCGGTGGCGGCGGTATCGTCCTGCCAGACCCGGAGGATGTCGACGCACTGACCGCAGCGATGGCCCGACTCGCCAGCGACGCCGCACTTCGCACCCAGCTGAGCATGGCGGCCCGCGACGCCGCGCTGGCCCATGGGTGGGATGCCATGACACGCGACTACCTTGGGCTTTACGAAGCGCGTATCGCGGCGACAGGTACGGCAATGTCGACAGCATGAGCACAATGCGTGTGCTGTCGCTGGGCAATGCATGGTTCCCTGAGAAAACGGGTGGGCTGGACCGCGTCTACATGGAACTGATGCGGGCGTTCCCCCGTGTCGGCGTGGACGCCAGAGGGTTGGTGGTAGGAACCGAGGCCGTTGCGCGCGATAGCGCGGGAAGCATCGCCAGCATGGCGCCCGCGAATGCGTCGTTGCTTCGCCGTCTGTTGGCGGCACGACGCGCCACCTCGGACCTCTGTGAAAGCTTCCACCCTGCCGTGATGGCCGCGCATTTTGCTTTGTATGCATTCCCGTCTCTGACACGGCTATCCCGCATGCCCTTCGTGATGCACTTTCATGGCCCTTGGTCCGCTGAAGGATCGGTCGAGGGACTGCACTCCCCGGGCGCACGGGCACAGGCGGCAATCGAACGCGCCGTTTACCGCAGAGCTGATCGCATCATCGTGCTGTCCCGCGCCTTTGGCGAGGAAATCGTTCGCCGCTACGGGGTGGACCCTGCGCTGCTCCGGATCATCCCGGGTGGCGTGGATACCTCCGCGTATGACGGGCTGCCTTCGCGCGAGCGGGCACGCGAGATTCTCGGATGGCCGTCGGATCGCCCAGTGATTTTCTGTGTGCGGCGGCTTCGGCGACGCATGGGGATTGAGGATCTCATCGAGGCCGTGGCGGCAATCCGGATCCACCACCAGGACGTGCAAGTCATGATCGCCGGCCGTGGCCCCCTGCGCGCGGCGTTGCAAGGGCAGATCGACGCGCTTGGCCTCGGAGCCAACGTGCGCCTGCTCGGATTCCTGCCCGACGACCAGCTCGCACTTGCGTACCGTGCCGCCAACTTCAGCGTGGTGCCCACGGTGGCGCTCGAAGGCTTCGGCCTGATCACCCTGGAATCGCTGGCAGCTGGAACACCTGTGCTGGTGACGCCCATCGGCGGCCTTCCCGAGGCGGTCTCCGGCCTCTCGCCGGACCTGGTTCTTCCCGCCAGCGGCCCGCAGGCGATCGCGGCAGGACTGGATGCGGCGCTGCGCGGCACACTCGCGCTGCCCGATGCGCAGCAATGCCGCGAATACGTCGAGCGGCATCATCGGTGGGACAACATCGCGGCGCGGGTGCGTGAGGTCTACGCGCAGGCGCTGGAGACGCATTCGTGAACATCCTCGTCGTCGATCAGAGCGGCCAGCTCGGCGGGGGAGAGCTCAGCTTGCTCGATCTGCTGGAGGCCTGGGGGCGCCAGGCGCGCGTGGTGCTGTTTGCGCATGGTCCATTCGAAGATGTGCTGCGGGAGCGTGGCGTGCACGTCGAAGTGTGCGACGCTGGCGCCGTCGGCGGATTGCGGCGGCATCTCGGGCTCGTCGCGGCGCTGCGGGCACTGCCGCGACTGGTGCACATGGTCGCCACCATGCGTCGTGCCGCCGTCGAGGCAGGTGCTGTCTATGCCAACTCGCAAAAAGCCTTCGTCATTGCGGCTCTGGCAGGAGGCGCGCCGCTGGTCTGGCACCTTCGCGACATCCTGACCAGCGAGCATTTCGGGAAAATCAACCGCACTGTGGCCGTTTGGCTCGCGAATCGACGCGCCCAGTGTGTGATCGTCAATTCGCGCGCCACTGGCGATGCGTTCGTAGCCGCCGGAGGCCACCCGGACAAGGTTCGTCTTGTGTACAACGGCATCGACCCTGGCCCATTCGATACCTTGCCGGCCGCGCACGCAGCGACGTTGCGGGCCGAATTCGGCATCGACGCCGCGAACCCGCTGGTGGGCCTGTTCGGCCGCCTGACACCCTGGAAAGGTCAGCACATCCTCCTGGACGCACTGGCGCTTCTCCCCGGCGTGCACGCATTGCTTGTCGGCGATGCACTATTCGGCGAAAGCGACTATGCGCAAGCGCTGCGACGTCGTGCGGCGGGTCCCGACCTCGCAGGGCGCGTGCATTTTCTGGGGTTCCGCACGGATGTGCCAGCGCTGATGAAGTCCGTCGACATCGTCTGCCACACATCCACCGACCCTGAGCCGTTCGGACGCGTCATCATCGAAGGCATGCTCGCGCAGCGGCCGGTGATCGCGTCCGCGGAGGGCGGACCGAGAGAAATTCTGCGCGATGGCGAAACCGGACTGCTTGTGCCGCCATCGGACCCACGACGCCTGGCCGACGCCATCGCCACGCTCGCCGCGGACCCGCAGTATCGCGCGCGGCTTGCAGCTGCGGCACACGCGGATGCGCGCCAGCGATTTTCCCGCGCATCGATGATCGCAGGCGTCCAGCAAGCCATCGCGGAGGCCTGTGACCCCGCTTCGACCCCGCCCGCACCATGATCAAAGTCGCCATCGTCCACGACTGGCTCACGGTTTATGCCGGAGCCGAGCGCGTGCTCGAGCAAATCCTCATCCTGTTCCCCGGAGCGGATCTTTACAGTATCTGCGATTTCGTTGCGCCGGAGGATCGGAGCTTCCTGCACGGAAGGACGCCGCGAACGACATTCATCCAGCACCTGCCCGGTGCAAAACGACACTATCGGCAATACCTTCCGTTGATGCCACTGGCGATCGAGCAGCTCGATCTTTCGGGTTACGACCTCGTGATCTCGAGTTCGCATGCGGTAGCCAAGGGCGTCCTGACGGGGCCGGACCAATGGCATGTCAGCTACGTTTACACGCCGATGCGCTATGCCTGGGATCTCCAGCACCAATACTTGCGGGAATCAAAGCTCGACCGCGGTCTCAAGGGTTGGCTGGCCCGCTACATGCTCCACCGGCTGCGCATCTGGGATATGCGCACCGCTCCCGGCGTGGATCACGTTGTCGCGAGCTCGGCGTACATCGCACGGCGCATCAACAAGGTCTATGGGCGTGCATCGACCGTCATCACACCGCCTGTCGACGTAGCTGCGTTCACCATGCAGACACGCAAGGACGCGTTCTATGTCACGGCGTCGCGCCTCGTCCCCTACAAACGCGTCGATCTGATCGCGCAGGCGTTCGCCGCCATGCCTTCGCGACGGCTGGTGATCATCGGGGACGGCCCGGAGCGCGGCAAGATCGAGGCGATCGCGCGCGGTTGCCCGAACATCGAAATGACCGGCCACGCATCGACGGAGGTCATGCGAGACCTGATGCAACGCGCGAGGGCATTCGTGTTCGCGGCGGAGGAAGACTTCGGCATTGCACCTCTCGAGGCGCAGGCCTGCGGGACGCCAGTCATCGCGCTGGCGCGCGGCGGTGCACTCGAGACCGTCCGTGATGGCACCGACGGCAGCGAACCCACAGGTGTTTTTTTCGGGACCCAGGACGTCGGCGCCATCCAGGATGCCGTCGATACGTTCGAGCGGCTGGACGGAAGCATCCGTGCGCAGGCGTGCCGCACCAATGCAGAGCGCTTCTCCGCTGCCACCTTTCGTGCCGCATTCTCGGCACTCATTGACCGGGACATGGCTCGGTTCAAGGGCTGCCGGGCCCCCCTGCCAGCAGCGACCGAAGCGCCTTGATCAGGTTCTGCTGCGCACGCGACGTTCCGAAAATATGGTCGGCGTCGGCAATGACCTGATGCACGATCGAACCGTCGCGGAGTCCCTTTGCGACGGCGAGTTGGGCCTGCGCGCGCAGCATCTCGAAACCGGGGTCCTGCGGGGAGACCAGTACGACCAGCTGCGTACCGCGTCGACGCAGATGTGCAAGCCCCCTCGCCACGGCATGCCCAGGCCCGCGCAGCCCGAGCACCCACGCAAACGCCCCGATCGCGCGGCGCAGCACGACCAGACCATGCACCAGTGCCGCGTAGGGAAGGCGCACCCAATTGCGCCGCGCGCGAATCAGCGCCCACCACCCGCCGACGAACGCCGCATCCCGGCGCAAATGCGTCAATCGCAGAAAATCACCATCCACGAGCGGGACCGCTTTCCCACGAGACAGAAATGCCATCGGATTCAGCAAAATCACTTGCCGCAAGACCGAATCCTGCGCACATGCACCGGCGAGAAATGCATGCGTCGCGCCCGAGCATAGACCCACCACGCGCAGCGCCGGCGCGTCGAAGTGCGTGCGCACGGCGGCGAATACCGCGGCCACGTCGTCCAGGGCAGAGCCAGGAAACGGCGCGTTCTCATCCTCGACTCCGGCGACGGCACTATCGCCCAGGCCAGCCAGATCGATGCGTACGCTCGCGTACCCGACGCGTGCCAGCGCGCGCGCCAGTTTGACGTACAGGCGCCCCGGCCCGATGTGATCGTCAGCACCCGAGTTCAAAAATACGATCGGGGGCTGGCCGTGGCCACCCCCCGCCACGGGAACGCTTGCGATCGCGAACACCTGCCTGCCGTTCACCGCGATCGTCAACGCGCGCTCCGCGACCGCATCGTCGACGCGCATGACAGGAGCCGGCCACGGCGGACAGGCTTCGGCAACGGGATGCGATGACGCGCCGCTGCCGGCCAACTTGCCAACCCATGCGGAAATGACACCGATGGTGTCGCCAGGAACCACGGTGTCGCGTGCCTCGCAGATCATTTGATCGAGGTCGTCAGCCTCCACGAGGTCCAGCGCCACGCCCGCATCGCGCATCCGGCCGGCAAGTTTCACAACATTCGCCGATGGGGTATGGATGATGCAAGCGCACCCCAGGCCGGCAAAATCCATCGCTTGCAGATCGACCCGTCGCAGCGCGGCGATCGTCTCCGCATTCATGGCGTGCCCCGCGTACTCGAGCAGGTCTGGCGCCGGCGCGGCCTGTTGCGCAGCGAATCGTGCAGTTGCATCCACCTCGCGAATGTAAGCCGCTCCGCGCACGACCGGATGCCACAGCACAAGCGCATCGGCGTTGACGGCACGCCAGGCCATCGCGGCCAGGGCTGCGCCAAGACGCACGCCGACAAGCACGACGCGACGACATCCACCATGCACGCGCAGGGCATCGGCCGCGGTGCAGACCGACGATTCCCAGATCGAAAGACGCTCGCCGTCGAGTTCGTCCTGCATCGAGTCGCCGCACCCCGGGTAATCGAAGCGCAAGACCGTCACACCAACCGCCGCCACGCGATCCGCTGTCTCACGCAGGATGCGGTGTCCGTTGACCTCATCCGCGCCCCAGGGACTGCAGACGAGCACGCCGACGTCGGTGCGCGCACCAGCCGCGGGGGCGTGAACCCAGCCGAACATGCGTGCGCAGGCATGCCCGAACGTGACGGCGCGGCGCGCGACGTCCCCGCTGCGCAGCGTGACGGAATCGTGCATGGCATCGTGCAACATCATGTCGGCTCTACATGCTGGTGGCGCGAAGCGTGCTCGTGCAGGCTCAGCCGCGCCGGCCCTCAATCGAGACGCAAGGCCTTGCGCACCGCGAGCGGCCACGAAGCTGGTGAGAGGCCGTGTATCCGCAGCAATGCCAGGGTGATGCGCTCGAGCCCAAAACCGACGCACGCCGTGTGCGCGACGTCGCCATGGACGGTACGAATGTCAAAACGCGCCCCGAAGTGGTCGAGGTGGCAATTGCAGGACGCCACCGCCGTGGGATGCTCCTCTGAACAAATCGGCACCACCAGCTCATATTTCAAATCCTGTTCGCGCTGCGAGGCCTTCATGACCTTGCCACCGCGACCAAAGAAAGGATCGTTCGCCACGACCGCCTCGACCGGCAACAACAGCGATTCGAGCATGCCCTTGATCCGCTCGATCCAATCATCCCGGTGCTGGCGCGCCTGCTCAGCCGTTCCCATGCGAACGAACTCACGCATGCGGAACGCCTGCATCCGCGCGGGGTCATCCGAAGGCTCGTGGCGGTATACGAAACTCTCCAGATCGACCGTGCGACCGCCCTCGGGCAAGACGCCCTGGGCGCCTGGATAAAGCGGGTAACACGCCGCGGGTGCCAGCATGGTTTCGCTCGGACTGAGATGGCGCGCCCAGTCACCATGCGCCACCATGTCGTCAAGCATCGCGCGATGCTGCGCATCCCCGCCTTCAAACCCGTGCACAGACCCGAGCAGATTCGGGAAATTGGCCAGATGATCGAGGCGCTCGTAGTGCTTTCGGGCGAACACCGGCGGAAAGCGCAGAACCTCGGCCTGCTGCCATGCACCCTCCACGCCAATCATGCGCGTCAGCCCGTCGACAATGGACTCGAACACACCATTGCGGGCATACACACCGGCAACACCACTGCGCACCAGCAATCCGGCATCGGTGAGTTGTTGCTGGAATGCACGCTGCGCTTGCAAATCAGGGGATTCCGACATCGTTCAAAGGTCCCTTTGCACCATGGGCATGCGCGAATTGCGCCCAGACAAGCGACGCTGATGGCGTATCGCGAACATCCCGTTCACGCCCGCCCGTCCCGACTCAGCTGGCCTGGAGTTTCTCGATTGATTCCGCCAACACCCGCACGCTCTCGAATGTGCGCCGACTGAGCATTTGCGTGGGAAATTCCACCTCGAAATGATCTTCGAGCGCGAGCATCAGATTGACGGTTCGCAGCGAGGTTAGTCCCAGCGCATAAAGATCCGCATCGTCCGTGATCTGACCGACCGGGCATGACAGCATTGCATGCTGGGCGACAAGTTGGCGAATTTCGTCTAGAAGCATTGGGCAGTCGGCATATCTAACGGAAAATGCGCCGCGGGTCGCATATGACGCAATTTTTTGAATCTAGCACACCCGGATCGACCAACTTCCCCATTTTGTGATTCCAATTGAAGCGGAAAGTGCCGCCATCCGGTCATGGTGGAACAATAGCGCCATGCTCGAATTCACGCTCCACCACCGCGACGGCCAAGCGCGTCGCGGCTCCTTGCGACTGCGCCATGGCGTGGTCGAGACTCCGCAATTCATGCCGGTGGGAACCTACGGCACCGTCAAGGCGGTCACACCCGACAGTCTGCGCGAGGCGGGTGCCGAGATCATCCTTGGCAATACCTTTCATTTGTGGCTGCGACCCGGCCTCGAGGTGGTGCGACGGTTTGGTGGTCTGCACCGTTTCATTGGTTGGGATGGGCCGATTCTCACCGACAGCGGCGGCTTCCAGGTCTGGAGCCTTGGTGAACTGCGGCGCATCAGCGAGCAAGGGGTGCAGTTCGCCTCCCCCATCAACGGTGACCGACTATTCCTGACCCCTGAAGTCAGCATGCAGATCCAGACCGTGCTCGATTCAGACATCGTGATGCAGTTTGACGAGTGCACCCCCTACGACGTCAAGCGGGGCGAAACCGTCCACATCACCACCGAAGCCGAGGCGCGCGCTTCGATGGAACTCTCGCTGCGCTGGGCACGACGCTGCCACGACGAATTTGTGCGACTCGACAACCCGAACGCCCTGTTCGGCATCGTCCAGGGCGGGATGTTCGAAACCCTGCGCGACGCCTCGCTCGATGGTCTGACCGCGATCGATTTCCCCGGCTATGCCATAGGTGGCCTGAGCGTGGGGGAACCCAAGGAAGATATGCGTCGCGTGCTCGCGCACACGGCACCACGCCTGCCCGAGCACAAGCCGCGCTACCTCATGGGCGTAGGCACGCCCGAGGACCTCGTGACCGGCGTCGCAGAAGGCATCGATCTGTTCGATTGCGTCATGCCTACGCGCCACGCCCGCAACGGCCACCTGTTCACCCGGTTCGGGGACCTGCGGATCCGCAACGCGCGTTTTCGCGCCGACGAGCGCCCGCTCGACGAGCAATGCCGCTGCAGCACCTGCCGCCGATTCTCACGCGCCTACCTGCATCACCTCGACCGCTGCGGGGAAATCCTGTTCTCGATGCTGGCGACCGTGCACAACCTTCACTTCTATCTTGGCTTGATGCGTGACATGCGCGCTGCGATCGCGGAGCAGCGGTTCACGGCATTCGCCACCGAATTCGCGCACGCGCGAGCCACCGGCGTGTAGTCAGACGCCGGATCAGGCCGGTTCCGGTCGTCGCCGCAACCACGCAACGCAACGCCGCCCGTAGCAGGGTTGCCGCCAGATCAGCCAGGCCCCGGCCAGCAGGTTGAGCACAGCCACGCTCAGCAGCAGGCGCGGCACGCTCCAGCCCGCCGCGAGCACGACGGCGGCATAGCCCGAACAGACAACCATGTAAAAGGCGTTGATGATGTTGTTTGCCGCGATCACGCGCGCCCTGTGGGTCCCGGGGGTGTGCTGCTGAATCAGCGCGTACAGCGGCACGCTGTAGATGCCCGCACTGGCCGACAGCAGGAACAAATCAAGCATCGGGCGCCAGTGCAACGGCTCGTCGAGGAAGGCACGCACACCCTGCAGCGTCACCGCGTGTGGCAACGCACTGGTGGCCCAATACAGGTCGATGCCGAACACCGACATGCCCAGGGCACCCAGCGGTACCAGCCCGATTTCCACGCGCCCGCGCGCCAGCCACTCGCACGCGAGCGAACCCAATCCCACACCGACGGAGAACACCGCGAGCAACATCGACGCCACTGCCTCGTCTCCTCCCAGGACGTCGCGCGCCAGGACCGGAAACTGCGTCAGGAAGGCAACCCCATAAAACCACATCCAGGAAATCGCCAGCAAGGCCTGAATCAGTGTGCGATCCTGCGCCACCAGGCGCAGATTACGCGCCGTTTCCGTCAGGGGGTTCCAGTTGATGCGCAGGGATGGCTCCTGGGCCGGCGTCGAGGGAATACCACGCGCGACCAACCATCCCAGGATGGCGACGACCAGGCAACTCAGACCCGCAAACAACGGGCCGCGGGGAAACACCATCAACAGCCCGCCGGCCAGATTTCCGAGCAGGATGGCAACAAAGGTACCCATTTCAGTCATGCCGTTACCCCCCGTGAGTTCGGCGGCATCGAGATGCTGGGGAAGGTACGCATACTTGGCTGGTCCGAACAGCGTCGAGTGCACACCCATGCCGAATGCACACGCCAGCAAGGTCCCCAGCGAGCCTGAAGTAAAGCCCCAGAGTGCGGCGACCATGATGCCGATTTCAAGCAGCTTCACCGCGCGCATCAGCCGCGCCTTGTCGAATTTGTCGGCGAGCTGTCCGCTTGTGGCCGAAAACAGCACAAACGGCAAAATGTAAATACCGGCAATGAGGTTGACCATCAGGCCGGGTGAAATCGAACCGCCCGAGATCAGCGCCTGGGCTCGATAGGTCACCAAGACCGTGAAAGCGAACTTGAACAGATTGTCGTTGCCCGCCCCGCCGAACTGTGCCCAGAAAAAGGGGGCGAAGCGGCGCTGGCTGAGCAAGGCGAACTGATTGGGTCGTCTTGGGGAAGTTGGGCTCATCGTGGAGGACGATCGTCGTTTGCAGCCTGGATGATGACACAGCCTCGTTGCAGTCCGCCGGAACAGCCGCAGGAGCGCGATCAACGCATGCGCTGACGCAAGTCGTCTGCGGCGTGCATCGTGATCTCGGCCATCGAGCCGACCGTGGCTACCGCCGCGCAATAGCCCTGGGGCGCCGGCAGCTGTGCGATCTCCACCGGCATGCTTCCAGGCGCGACGCGCACCAGCTTGCGCTCGACTGTGGACAGGCCCACCTCCACTTGACCCGGATCGAGGCGCAGCCCGCATCCCAGCGCCTTGAGCAATGCCTCCTTGCGTGTCCAGCAACCCACGAGGGCCTGCGCCCGCTGTGCCGACGCCATCCGGCTGAACGCATCGAACTCGGCACCGCTCAGCACACCCCGTGCCAGCTCCTGCTCGCCGAGGTCGGGGCGAACGGACTCGATATCGACACCCACCGGCATCGCGGTGCTCACCGCCAACAGTGCCATATCCATGCTGTGGCTGAGATTGAAATGCAGGACTCCCATGCCTGCGAGCACCGGTTTTCCCAGCGGGTCTGTCACGATATCAACCAGGCGCGGCGCGACGCCCAGATAGGCGCCGAGAACGCTGCGCATGCTCGCATGCGCAGCGGTAAAACGCCTGCGGTCGTCGGCACGCACGAAACGTGCCGCGCGCGCGCGCTCGCCGGCGTCGAGGGATGCACCATCGTCCGCCTGTGTCAGATCAAAGCGCCAGACATGGACGCACCGCGCCTGCGGCGCGTCCAGTGCCGGGCGGGAACGCGCTCTGCGGCGGATGGCGTCGAGCATGGAGCGCAATCGCAATGACGCAAAACGTCGATGCACGAACGTCAACGGGGGCGCAGTCGCACGCTTCCGCGATGATCAAACGGCACGCGCAGCATGGTCAGGCCGATTTCAGCGCCCCCCTGGATCTCGTAATCCACGCGCCCATCGGGGGGCAGCCCCGCCAGCACGCCGAGCAACTTGCCAGCATCGACGTCGAGTGTCACCGGAACCCGCGCATCACCCTGCGCCGGTAACGACACCGGCGTGTTGTCGACGCCTTGTGCGACCTGCTCACCAGCAAAGCTGCAGCTAAAACGCAGTGCATGCAGGGGGACATCAAGATGGTTGGGGTTGTGCACCAACAAGGTCAGCTCCAAACGCGCCTGCTGGCCGTGCATCGCAACGTGATCGATGCTGTCGATGGTTACGACCGGTGGCTCCATCGCGCTCGCAGCGCCGAGGGCTGCCGCCAGCCCCCATGTCAGAAGGATCGCGCGCCGTCGCAACGCGCCCATCACGTCTCCGGGTAGGCGAGAAGGGCGAACACCGCCAGGCCGCTCTCACGCAGTGCCCGCGACCCACCCAATGCCGTCAGATCGACAATCGCCGCACCCTCGATCACCTCGGCACCGAGCCGCTCCAGGAGACGCTTGCCGGCCAGCATCGTTCCACCGGTAGCGATAAGGTCATCGACCAGCAGCACACGATGGCGGGGCCGAACCGCGTCCACATGGATTTCCACGGTGGCGTTGCCGTATTCGAGTGCATAGCTCTCCGAAACTGTCGCGGCGGGAAGCTTCCCCTGCTTGCGAATGGGCACGAAACCCACACCTAGCTCGAACGCCAGCACCGCGCCGAGGATGAAACCGCGCGCATCGATGCCGGCAACGATGTCGGGCCGCATATCGGGTGCAAGGTAGCGATGCACGAACTGGTCGACCAGCACGCGGAAGACCCTGGGGTCACCGAGTAGAGGCGTAATGTCGCGAAACATCACGCCCGGCTGGGGCCAGTCCGGAACGTTGCGGATATGGCTGCGGAGATAGGTGCTGACGTCCATCGGCTCCATCGCCTCGATCGGCGGCGCGTGCAGAAGTGAAAGGGCGGCGCATGTGTCGGCGGTCACGTCGACTCAACCGGCGCGGCCCACGGCTCCGAACACATCCTCATACGAAGCATACGACGCCCCGGACAGGACCGGCAGCAGAACGAGCAGACCCAGACCCATGGGAAGCATCGCCAGCATTCCCACTGGGACCAGCACCAGGGTGAACAATACCAAAGCGCCAAGGTTCCCGAAGCCAGCGCGCGCAGACAGCACCACGGCGTCCCACGGCCGCAAGCCCGCGAGGGCCACGAGCGTGCCGACAAACCAGAATGCGACGTTCAGTCCGAACAATCCGCACAATCCCGCCAGCAGCAGCGTGAACATCCCGCCCGCCGCCATGCACAGGCCCTGCGCCATTCCGAATCCGGACACCGATTCCCACGCGTGCATGCCCGCCATGCTGAAACCGAACACCAGGCCGAACAGGAGCAGGAACACCAGCACGCACGCAAATGTCAGCAGCAGCACCAGCACGGATACCTGCGCCAGCGGCCAGAAACGATGCCACCAGCGCGCGGTGGCATCGCCCAGCGCGCCATCATCGACCTTCCCGGGCGCCTCGACCACGCGCTGGTGGGCGCGCAACAGCGACGCGAACACCGCTCCCAGTGACAGCAACGGCAAACCCAGCCAGTTCGACAACACGCCGCCGAACGGCAGCAAGTGCAGCACCACCATCACCACCAACCATGCAAATGCCAGGCCGACCCATGCCAGCGGCGCGCGCAGAAAACTCCGCCACCCCTCGCCCCACCACGCAAGGGCCCGGCCCGCAGGCACGCATCGAAATGCAGTGGAGGTGGAATCAATCATGGCAGTCATTCAGGGAGCCGGCGTTACCGCCATTATCGGCGCTCGTGCGGATGCCGGGCCACCCCAAATCCGGGGTTCAGCGCAACAGCCAGCGCCAGATCACGTAGACCACCATGCCGCCACTGATCGCGGCCAGGAGGTTGCGTGTCCGCAACGCCAGACCCCCGCTGACCAGCGAACCGGCGAGCCACGGATTACGCCAGCTGAAGTCCCAGTGGCTTCCGTCCGGCAACAGCACCATCGGCACCGTGATCGCGCTGAGCACTGCCACCGGCACGTAGGACAGCGCACGCCGGATCCGGGGCGTGAAACCCGCCCGTGCGCCGAGCGCGAACAAGGTCACGCGCACCCCGAACGTCACCAGCGCCATGCCCCCGATCACCGCCAACAGGCGCCAACTCATCGCGCAACCTCGCTGCGCGCCGCCGCGCGCTCCTCAAGCCATACACCGGCCACGATACCAGCGAACGCCGCCAACAGCAGACCGAGCTTGTAGGGCAGCGCACGTGCCATCAGCGCCGTGGCAGAAGCGGCCAGCGCAGCGCCCAGCATCGGACGGTTGCGGAGCATCGGAGCCACGATACCGGTGAACGTCGCAGCCATTGCGAATTCGAGGCCCCAGTGCTGCAGGTCGGGGCTGGCGTGCCCCATCCAGACTCCAGCGGCTGTCCATGCCAGCCAATTTCCGTACATTGCCAGACAGGAACCGAGGTAGTACCAGTGCTGGTGCGGCCCCGCACCATCGTGCGCCGCGTAGCGCGCCTGAACGACGGCGAAGGTCTCGTCAGTGAGCCAGAAGGCCAATGGTATCCGCCAGCGCAATGGAAGATCCTCGACATGGGGCAGCAACGTGGCAGCGTAAAGGGCGTGGCGCAGGTTGACGATCAGCGTGGTGAACACCACCAGGCCAACGCCGGCGCCCGCCCCCAGAAGGCTGAGTGCGATGAACTGCGATGACCCTGCGAACACCAACGCCGACATTGCCAGCGCGGCTGGCGCCGGAACACCGCTCGGTCCGGCCAGCGCGCCGAAAATCAGACCGAACGGTGCGGCACCGAGCAACAGCGGAAACGTATCGCGCGCCCCGGCGCGCAATTCCACCCGGCGCATCATTTCAGACTCCACCCAGCAACGCGTCTTCCGCGCGCGCAAGCGCCTCCGGGGTACCCGCCAGCAGCAGCGTGTCGCCAGCGGCGAGAACGAGCTCGAGGTCCGGTTGCAGTACCTGGCCACCGGCACGGTGCAACTGCACCACGCGGGTGCCCCGCAATTCCAGATCAGCAAGCCGACACCCCACCGCCTTGGCGCCTGCCGGCAGATTCAGAGGCCGCAACCGCGCCAGGGCGCGTGCCTCGTCATCCAGATCAGGGTCGTCGACGCCGTGGAAATAATCCCGCAGAAGGTCGTAGCGCGCGGAACGCTCGCTGCGCATGCGCCGCAAGACACGCTGCAACGGCACGCCCACCAAAGCCAGCGTCTGGGATGCCAGCATCAGGGCCCCCTCCAGCACTTCCGGCACCACCTCGGTGGCGCCGGCAGTGCGCAATTCGTCGAGCGCCGCGTCATCCCGGGTGCGCACGACCACCGGAACGTTCGGTGCGTGGGCACGCACGTGACCAAGAACCCGCAGCGCCGAGCGTTTGTCAACGTAGCTGACGGCGACGGCGCTGGCGCGCGCCAGCCCGGCCGCCTGCAGATTGGCCAACCGTGCCGCGTCCCCATAAACGACGTTCCGGCCGGTCGAGCGGGCCTTTGCCACGCGATCCGGGTCGAGGTCCAGCGCGACGTAGGGCACGCCTTCGTCCTGGAGCATGCGCGCCAGGTTCTGACCGCATCGACCGTAGCCGCAGATCACGACATGCCGGTGCGTCCGAATGGTCTGCCGCGCGATATCCGTGAGTTGCAACGACGCCAGCATCCACTCACTGGCCACGAGCTTGAGCACGATGGCATCGATGTGCTCGACGAGAAATGGCGCCGCGAGCATCGATAGCACCATGGCAGCCAGCACCGGGCTCACCACCGCGGGCGGCAGCACGTGGGTTGTCGCCGCGAGGTTCAGCAGCACGATCCCGAATTCGCCCGCAGGTCCCAGCCACAGCGCTGATCTCAGCGCCACCCCCGACGAAGTGCGTCGCAGCCGCTCGACAGCGACCACGATCAAGATCTTGATGGCGATCGGCACGGTCGCCAGCAGGAGCACCAACCACCAGTCGGCCAGTACCAGACGCCAGTTCAACAGCATGCCGATGGTGATGAAGAACAGTCCGAGGAGGACGTCGCGGAATGGCCGGATATCCGCCTCCACCTGATGGCGGAACTCGGTTTCGGCGATGAGCATGCCGGCCAGGAATGCGCCCAGCGCCAGGGATAACCCCGCCAGTTCGGTCAACCACGCCATGCCCAGGGTCAGCAACAGCATGTTGAGCATGAACAGCTCGTCGGAACGCCTGCGCACCATCAGACGCAGCCACGGCCGCAGCAGGCGCCCGCCCGCCAGCAAGATGACGGCCAACGCCACGGTAGCCTTCACCGTGGCCAGGGCCAACGTCGTCACGAGCCCGCGACCGGGTTGGGCAAGCGCGGGCACGAGCACCAGCAGCGGCACGACCGCGAGATCCTGGGACAGCAGCACGCCAACGATGTGGCGCCCGTGTTCCGACTCCAACTCGAGTCGGTCTGCAAGCAACTTGACGACGATCGCGGTCGACGAGAGCGCCAGCACGCCGCCGAGCGCGACGCCATACGCCACCGGCTGCGGCCACCGCGAGGGGATGAAGTGCCCCAGCACCATGCTGACCCCCACCGTGAGGCCGATGGTTGTCAGCACCTGGGCGGCGCCCAGCCCGAACACCAGACGCCGCATGGCGCGGATTTTGGCGAGGCTGAACTCCAGGCCGATCGAGAACATCAGGAACACGATCCCGAATTCGGCGAGGTGTTCCGCCGTCGATTGGTTGTGCCCCGCGGCGAGTGCCAGCGCATTGGGACCAATGACCACACCAACCGTCAGGTACCCGAGCATCGCCGGCAGCTTCCAGAAGCGGAACAAGGCCACACCGAGGACCGCGGCGACGAGATAAACGAGGGTGAGTTCGAGTCCGTTGATTCCGTGCATGATGGCTGCTGCCGCGGAGATCGGACCGCAGCGTCCGCGTAGCATAGGCCATCCGCAGCGTGCCGCACCGACCAAACCCGGTTGCGGCGCCGGGTTCGCTCAAGGCCGGCGCACCGCCATCACCACGTCGCGCCAATTATTGAATTGCTGCCATGCCACGGCGATCCCGCCCGCCGGATCAACCGCCATGGCCGGCAGGGTCGCCTGCACGGTGGCACGCGGATCGGAGAGCATGCGCGCCTGGGTCCAGCGTCCACTTGAGGCGTCACCGCGCGCGACCCAGACCTGCAATCCCAGCGGTCCGTCCTGGTACCACGCGCATGCCAAATTCCCGGCCGCGTCACCGCCGAGTACTGGTTGGCCCGCACTGCGCTGGTCCGTTGCGTCGAGCAGCGTCGGGGAATCCCAGCGCCGCTTGCCTGCACGCAGCAGTGCGACGGCGATGCCCTCGCGCCCGGCGGCGTTGTCCTGACCCCAGGCCATCAAAAGGTTTCCGGCCGGATCGAACATCAGTGCTGGCGCCAGCGCCGCGCCACCGCGTTGACGGGGGGCGTCGATACGGCGCACCACATCGCCATCAAGACGCGCCACAGCGATGCGTTGCGTAGCCCCCGTCCCATCGACCCATGCCAGCGCGCCGCCGCCCCGGCCGTTGCCCACTGCCACCGGCTGGTGGGCGGGGTGCCCGCGGGCGCTGACCCGGCGAGGTGTACTCCAGACCCCATCACCCCAGATGACGGCATACACGCCAGCTGGACGCGCCTGTTCCCAGGCAACAACAAACCGGCCATCCCCCAAGGGCGCCACCGCCGGCGCATAGGCGCTGACGCCGCCGTCCAGGCGATGGGCGTGCGCCCATCCACGCTCTGCGCTGCCGACAACGGCTTCGATGCGGGTGCCGCGTCCGTCGGACTGCTGCCAGGCAACCGCCGCTCCCGAGCCATCGGCACCAACTTGCGCTGCTGTCGCGTCACCCGGTAAGGACGGATCATCCAGCCGCGCCCGCACGCCCCATCGGCCGTCACGTCCCATGCGCCGGGCGAACATGGCGTCGCGACCACCGACCACTTGCGACCAGACCGCGATCACTGCGCCCTGACCATCCGCCGCCAATGCGGGCACCGTCGCCGGCCCCTGCTTGTGCGCATCGAGCCGCATCGGCGCGACCCAGTCGGCGAAACGCGCGCGCTCGCGCGCCTCCTCGATCACGTCCCGCCGGCCCTCGCGCCTGGCCGATCCCTGGAACCATGCAGCCACGACCCCTCCGGGTGCATTCGCGGCCAATACGACACCGGCAGCGGCACGCTCAGGATCCTTCGCGGCATGCCGATCATCGATCTGCATGGGCGCACTCCACGCGCTGCACTGCGTTGTGAAGCCCGCCCGGGCGACGACGCGGCGCGCCGCGTCGCGCAAGACCATGTGGTAGCGGGTGCACGCAGCGAGAGGCACCTCGGGCTCGAACACGGCATCGAACGCTGTCAGGCGGACGATGCCATGCACCCGCGTACCCAGCGGCGTGCGCAGCACCAGTCGACCATCGCGCGCGGCCGTGACTGCCTCCGCTCGATCGAAATGCCAACCGGGGGTGACGGTGCGGGACACGTCACGCGCGCCAGGCGCGGGACGCGCCATCACGCCAGCACGCGCCGGCAGCGGCATGAAGACGGCCAGCGCCGTCAGAAACAATGCAGTTGATGCATTCGCCATCGTGCCCACTGTGAAGTTCCCGGCCATGGACACCAGTATGACACCAATCCGCCGGCGGCGCGTCGCGCACCCCGGTCGCGCGGCTCAGCGTGCGTCGATGTAATGCTTGAGTTGCGCCTCGATCGCCGGCTCATCCCATGACTCCGGGCCGAGGGTGCGCGCGACTTCACGGCCCTGGCGATCGATCAGGATCGTCGTCGGTGTGCCGAGCACGCGCAGCGCGTCGAGTGCACGGGTCGTCGGATCGACATCGACCGCGAGGTGGTCGATGAAGTTCTCCTGGTAGAAGCTTTTCACCGCGAACACGCCGCCCTTGTCGATCGACAACGGAACGACGACAAAATCCTTGCCGCCGAGCGTCGCCTGGAGCTTGTTCAGGGTCGGCATTTCCTCGACGCAAGGCGGACACCACGTGGCCCATACGTTCAGCAGAATCACTTTGCCACGCATTGCCTGCAGGCTGGTGGGCTTCCCATTGCCATCAAGAAACTGGAATGCCGGCACCGGACGCGGGCTCGGTGTCGGCGTGAAGGTAAAGCCGGCTGCCGCCGCGTGACCGGCGAACATGAGAGCAGGGAGCATGCTCGCCGCAAAGCGGCGAAGATTTGTCGTGATCATCAACATATCCGAAGAAGCGTCGGCCGATTCCAACTGAGCTTATAGTAAACGCGGATCCGACGCACTGTGTCGGGTGTCGGGTGCCGGCTCGGCGCATCCGGAGACCTGAGACGGCCCGGGCCTCGACACCGCATCAATGAACGGGATCGGGCCGCGGCAGGACCACAAATGGCGACGCGCCGTGCGCGGCCGCCGCCGAGGCGGTCGGCGTCGCCACGACGTGAGCCGCGCCGCTGGGGGCAGGCGTGCGGGACCCCGCGGGATCGATCGGCGGAAACTGCTGCAGAAACAGCGCCATCTTGCTTCCCGGGCTGTCGCCGATCGCGGCGTAACCCGTGGCGGGATTCACCGGCACGCGTACGACGTCCGGCGGCGCGGTCCACGGCACATCGGCATCGTGCCGCAGCGCGCTGCGCATGTACTGGATCCAGATCGGCAACGCGACGCTGGCGCCCTGCATGCCATTGCCCAGCGACTTCGGCTGGTTGAAACCGACCCACGCGATGGCGACCCGCGCGTGGTTGTAGCCATCGAACCAGGCGTCACGGAAACTCGACGTCGTGCCGGTCTTGCCTGCCAGATCGGAACGACCAAGGACGTTGGCAGCGGCCCCCGTACCGGATCGGATCACGTTCTGCATCATGGTCGTCAACAAGTAGGCGTTGCCTGGCTGGAGAATGCGAGGCGCGCCGGATCCACCCAGCACGGGGGCCGCAGCCTTGAACATGACCCTTCCTCGCGCGTCGACGATCCTGGAAATCAACGACGGCTGAACCAGATAGCCGCCGTTGGCGAATACAGCGTAGGCGCGTGCCATTTGCATCGGCGTGAAACTACCGGAGCCCAGCACCATCGTTGGATAAGGGGGAATTTGATCCAACGGAAGACCGAACTGCGAAGCGTGCATCTGCGCGTAGGGAACACCGATGGCGAGGAGCACCCGCACCGCCGCGACGTTGTCGGACTTCGCCAGCGCCGTGGCTGCGGACATGCGGCCCTCGAACCTGCCTTCGTAATTGTGAGGCTGCCACAACGGTTGGCCAGGGCCCGCATCCACCGACAATGGGGAATCGTCGACAATGGTCGACGGCGCAAGACCCTCCGCCACGGCGGCCGAGTAGATGAAGGGCTTGAAGCTTGATCCCGGCTGACGATAGGCCTGATTGACGTGATCGAACTTCTCGCGATTGAAATCGAATCCACCCACCCATGCCTGGATCGCACCCGTCTGCGGCTGCATCGAGACCAGCGCCGATTGCACCTGCGGCAACTGCACCACGTTCCACGCGCCGTTCGCATCGGACAGGAGTCGTACAACGCTTCCCGAGGTGATTCGACGCGCCGGCGCCGCCTTCGGGCTCAGCCCCGCACGGCAGAAGTCAAGCCCGCTGCCAGTCACCGTCAGCTGCGAACCGTCGCGACGCACCACGTCGACACGACGCTCGTCCGCGCGCAGGACGACAGCCGGGGCCAGGCCACCGACGTCGCGCATGCCCTTGAGGGCAGCCACCGCCACCTGCGGATCCTCGCCCCCCGAGACATGCGCCTCGGGCCCTCGCCAGCCGGCACGCCGGTCGTATGACAGCACACCTGCGCGCACCGCCGCGACGGCAGCCGCCTGGTCCGTGTCAACCAGGGTCGTGGTCACCTTGTAGCCATCCGTGTAGGCGGCCTCACCGAATCGCGCGACCATGACCTGACGCACCACTTCCGCCGCGAACCCGGCCTCCACGGCGTAGTGCAAGGCACCCTGTCCCGCCTGCACGTTCAGTGGCGCCCGCAGTGCCGCCTCGTATGCGTCACGGGTGATGTCTCCCAGCGCGAGCATGCGGCCCAGCACGTAATGTTGCCGCCAGACCGCCAGGCGCAGGTTGGTCTGCGGGTTGTACGCCGAGGGCGCCTGCGGCAAGCCCGCCAGCACCGCGTACTGCGCCAGGCTCAGTTGATCGAGTGGCTTGCCGAAGTACACCTGCGCCGCCGCGGCAAAACCATACGCGCGCTGTCCCAGGTAGACCTGATTGATGTAACGATCGAAGATCTGGTCCTTGGTCAGGGTGTTTTCGATTTTGTATGCCAGCATGGTCTCGACCAGCTTGCGCAACGGCGTTTTTTCGGGCGAGAGGTAAAAATCCCGCGCGACTTGCATGGTCAACGTCGAGGCGCCCTGCACGGCGCCGCCCGCACCAAAATCGGCCAGCGCTGCACGCACCACGCCCGCGAAGTCGATCGCCCCATGCTGGAAGAAGCGCGCGTCTTCAGCGGCGAGCACTGCCTGCTTGAGTTGCAATGGGACCTGTCCGGCGGGAATGACGGCGCGGCGCTGCACGCCGAATTCGCCGATGAGCGTGCCCTGTGCACTGTAGACGCGCAGCGGAAGATCGGGGCGATAGTCGGTGACCTCACCGAGGTCGGGGAGCCGCGGCCACAGCAAGGTGACACAGAACCCCAACAGGAGCGCGCCTGCCAAACCCAGCAAAAGCCCACCCAGAACGAATGCCCACAGACGCCCCAGCCCGCGCGCAGGGCCCTTGTTCGGTGGCGCTTTGCGGGAAGCAGGGGGCTTCGACGGCCCCGGCGCCGTGGCGCGGCCATCGAACGCCTTGGAC
>DAICZP010000109.1 GCA_027311065.1 Thiomonas sp.
ACAGTCGACACTGAAAGCATTGCGGTAACACGATATGGCGAAGGCAATAACGGTTGGTGTATGGGCCACCGCAAAAGTTCTGCAACATTTGGTATTGACCCATTTGTGTAGGAAGGTAATAACTCTCGCACCATGGAAGGTGCGGCTTATTCCACGTATGAATTGCGTGTTCGTGCCGTTGAGGCCGTTCACAATGGCGTGCCCATTGTCGATGTCGCGGAAGCCTATCGCGTGGACCGCATAACGGTTCACAGATGGTTGACTCGGTATCATGGGGCAGAGGGAGAAAGCGGACTTCGGCGCAAGCCAGTGTCGGGACGTCCGCGTAAGCTGGCCGGTTGGACAAGACGTGACTGGTGGCGGATTGTCTTGAAACCGGCATCGACGTATGGTTACGAAACCGACTTTTGGACGGTGCGGCGCTTGCATCAAGTGATCCGTGCGCGGTATGATGCCAATGTTTCGGAGGACACGGTTTGGCGACGGTTGCGAGAGGCACGGCTGACCTACCAGAAGCCGGAGCGTCAGTATTTCCAGTTGGACGAGCTGAAGCGTGAGGAATGGATACGTACTGTATTACCGGAGATTCGAAAAACAGTCGCGAAATACCGGGCAATTCTTTACTTTGAGGACGAGGCCAACGTGTCGTTGACTCCGTTTCTCGGAAAAACCTGGGCACCGCGTGGTGAAACACCGAAGGCGCGCGTTACGGGAACTCGAGGTGGTGTCGCAGCTATGTCCGCGATCACTCAAAGAGGTCGCTTGCTGTTTACATTGCATCAGAAACGAATCGCATCGGATGAGGTGATTCACTTTCTTGGACAGATGCTCCGACATCATAAACGTCGGCACCTCGTGGTAGCCATGGATCAAGCGCCTCCGCCTATGTCGCTCAGGTAAAAGGACCGGGCTTTGCTCAGCTAAAATGACCCACTACTTGGAAAGAAAAAGGGGGGTTCTTTCTTCCAAGTAGTGCTCGACACCGGCGTTGGCGCGACGGATGGCAAGGGGTGCCGCTCGGCTAAGCGCTACGTCAGGGAGCGATTGTAGGACCGAGGGTTGGCGGTTCTTCGCTCAGAGCGCATGAAAAACCTCGGCTCGCCTCTCGAAGTGAAGGCTTCGATTTGGTAAGCCGAGGTTATGCAAGAAAGTATTTCCATTATAGCCCGGAGTCTGGCGTTTTTGTCCTGGCCGTCGAGAAAGTTTTCTCGTTTCGGGTAGATTGGCACCAGGACGATCACGCCAAGGCACTCGTCGGCCATTATCTCATCGCGCTGGATTCGGTCTTGCTGGCGCATCCGGAGTTGCGGCCTTGCCTGACGCACTGCGCGCATTGCGGGATTCCGTTTTTGACCCATCCGCGCAACGCGGGCCGCCGTAACTTGCGTTGCCCCTTCGGCTGCCGGGAACACCATCGCCGGCAGCGTTCCTCCCAGCGGAGCACCGCCTACTATCAGACGCCCGCCGGAAAGCGGAAGAAGCAAGGTCACAACCGCCGCCGCTGCCGGCCCTCTTCAGACGGGAGTGCGGCGGCTGGCGAGAGCCAGCCTCCGTGCCCCGTGACCCCGGAGGCGCCGGAGGCCCCGGAGAGGGCGACGGACGCTACGGCCGTCGTCGGAACCTCGACCGCGGCCAGGCCGCCGCAGCCGCCGTTGCCGGAGCCGCCCCTCGATGCCCAGTGTCGGGCCGAACTCCGACTGGACGGGGTGGTGCTCGACGAGTCGAGTCTGACGAACTCAGCGGTGCTGCCGTATCTGCGGATGATGGTGGGCCTGATTGAAGGCCGCCGCCTTGATACCGAGGAGCTCCTGAGCCTGCTGCGGCGGGCACTGAGACAACGGAGCATCGCTATGCGAAAGAGGAGGGATTACGTTCTGAGTTTTCTGCGGAAACACCCGCCTTAGGAGGAAACGAATGAGCGAATTCGTCGAATTATCGAGTTTCGACCTGCGTTACGAGAGCCATCGGCTGCGGGACGACGGTCGCGAAGCGCGCGTGCTGGCGTCGATGGCGCAGCGCGGCATTGAAAAACCCTTGGAAGGCGTGGATACCCCGCAGGCGCGGTTCCTGCTCAACGGTTTCAAGCGTCACCGCAGCGCCGAGAAACTGGGGATCGCCTGCGTGCCCTACGTCTCGCTCGGCTCGGACGAGGCGACCGGCATTCTGAGCCTGATGCGGGCCTCGACGGATCATGGGCTGGGCCTGCTGGAACAAGCCCGCTTCGTTGACGATCTGCTGACCGTACATGGGATGAGCTTGACGGAGGTGGCCGAGACGCTTGGCCGCAGCAAGGCTTGGGTCAGCTTGCGGCGAAGTCTGTTGGCCGAGTTAAGCGGCGTAGTGCGAGAGGCCCTCTTCCGCGGGACCTTTCCCGTCTACTGCTACCTGTACACGCTGCGCTCGTTTAAGCGCGTAAACGGGGTGACGCCCGAGCAGATCGACCGCTTTGTGGCGGCGGTCGCCGGCCGAGGGCTGAGCGTGCGGGAGATCGAACTCTTGGCCGACGCCTACTTCCGCGGACCGGCGTCTCTGCGGGAGGCGATCGAGGCCGGCAAGCTGGGCTGGTCGCTGGACCAGATGAAGCAGGTGCCGCAGGACCAGGAAGGCTGCAGCGAATTCGAACGCATCCTGCTTGCCGATCTAGAGACGCTGCAGACGTACCTGCGGCGGGTGTTGACGAAATCCCTCGACCCGCGTCTGACGAGCCGCGCCTTTTACGCCCAGGCCAACTTGTTGAGCGGCGCCCTGTTGAGTCAGTTGCCTACGTTTCAGGAAAGGATGAAGGAATTCCATGATCGATCCGGACAAGCGTAATGCCATCTATCAGTTGCACCTGGCGGGGCGATCGCTGCGCGAGATCAGCCGGCTGATGCAAGTCAGCCGCGGTGTCGTGCGCGCCGTCGTCCGGCAGCAAGGGCTCCAGCCTCGGGCGGTCCGCAAGGACAAGATCCAGATCGACCCGGAGCTGCTGGGGCGTTTGCACCAGGAGTGTCAGGGGTGGATTCAGCGAATCCACGAGAAGCTGGTGGAAGAGCACGAAATCCAGGTCAGCTATCCCACCTTGACGCGTCTGGTGCGAGAACTGGGGTTGAGCCAGCCGCGGCGCGTGCGGTGCGATCACGTGCCGGACGAACCCGGGGCGGAGATGCAGCACGACACGACGGTGTATCAGGTCCACCTGGCGGGCAAACCGACGCGGGTGATTGCCAGTCTGTTGTACCTGCGTTACTCGAAGCGGCGATACCTCAAGTTCTATCGCGTCTTCAACCGCTTCGCCATGAAGTGCTTCTTCCATGAGGCGTTGATGTTCTGGGGCTGCGCGGCCCGGCAGTGCGTGATCGACAACACCAACCTGGCGCGTTTGCGTGGCAGCGGGAAGGATGCCGTGATCGTGCCGGAAATGGCCGCTTTCGCCGAAGGCTACGGCTTTCACTTCCTCTGCCATGCGATTCGCCATCCCAATCGCAAGGCGGGGGAAGAGCGCAGCTTTTGGACCGTCGAGACCAACTTCCTCCCCGGCCGCACCTTCGAGAGCCTGGAAGACCTGAATCAGCAGGCTTTCGAGTGGGCCACGGTGCGCATGCACCATCGCCCGGCGAGCAAGACGGGCTTGATCCCCGCCAAGGCCTTCGAGCACGAAGGCAACTATCTGACCCCTCTGGCCCCCGAACTTCCCGCCCCCTACCGCGCTCATCAGCGGGGCACCGACGAGTACGGCTATGCGGCCTTCGGGGGCAATTACTACTGGGTGCCCGGCAGCAAGCGTGAAGAGGTCAAGCTGTTGCAATACGCCCAGTCGGTGAAGATCTATCAGCAACAGCTCTGCCTGGCCGTGTACCCGTTGCCGCCCGAGGAAGTGAAAAACGCGCATTTCAGTCCGCCGGGCGAACCTCGGCCGCGGCACTTGCCGAAACGTCGCCATCACGGTTCGCAGGAGGAGGAGCGCCGCCTGCGCGCGTTGGGGCCGGAAGTCGCGGCCTACCTCGATTACGCCCTGGCGACGCCCGGCATCCAGCGGCACCGTTTCGCGCGAGGGCTTTTCGCCTTGAGCCGCAAGCTGACTCTCACGGTCTTCGCGCAGGCCCTGCAGCGCGCCCGGCGCTATCGGATCGTGCAACTCCCAACGATCGAGCGTATCGCCTGGTTGTGTATGAGCCAGGACGAGGAGCACGTGCCCCACGCCGACGTCGACGAGAGCTTCCACCAGCGGCCGGCCTACCAAGAAGGGTATTTGACGGACGAGCCGGACCTTTCCCGCTACGACGCCGTCGACGACGAGTCGGGCGATTCAGAAGACGAAACCGACCAGGGCGAAAGCGAGGACCACGATGGATGAAGAACTGCGGACGATCGCGAAATCGCTCCGGTTGTGGGGGCTGCCGGCCGATTGGGACCAATTGCTGGCCGAGGCCCAGCGCGGACGGTTCTCGCATGAACGGTTCCTGAAGCACGTGCTGCAGTCCGAATTCCGCGGTAAGAGCGAACGAGCGCGGCTGCTGCGCCGCAAACGCGCGCGGATCCCGGAACTGCTGGAGATCGAGACGTTCCCCTTCGGCCGCCAGCCCAAACTGGACCGCCAGCGGATCATGTCGCTGTACGACGGCTTCGACTACATGACCAAGCAACAGAATCTGATCTGGCTGGGTCCGACCGGCTGCGGGAAAACCGGGCTGGCGACCGGCTTCCTGTTGCAGGCGATCGACCGTGGATACCGGGGCCAGTTTATTACCTTTCCCGAGTTGCTGGCCGAGTTCTACACCTCGGTGGCCGACCATTCGGAAAGCAAGCTGCTGCGCAAGTACGCCGCCTACGACTGTCTGCTGATCGACGAGATCGGCTACGTCGAAGTGGAACCGGTGCAAGTCGGGCTGTTCTTCACCCTGATGCAAAAGCGGCACAACACCAAGACCACGCTGATCACCTCGAACCTGGGATTTAGCGAGTGGGGCTCGTTTCTCAAGAACAACCAATTGACCGGCGCCTTGCTCGATCGGCTGACGGCGACCAGCCGCGTGACCAACATGAAAAACTGCAAGAGCCTGCGCACGCGTCTGGACGAGGCGGGGCCGAGCGATCCGGCATGAGCTTCGACGACCTTCGCCAGCGTGCCGCCGTGGTTCGTGAGATCGCCTTGGAGTCCGTCTTGCTCTGCCGCGGCGCCGAACGTGATCCGCGCGACCGGTCCAAATGGCACACGGAACAAGGCCCGTTATCGGTCACCGGCCCCAAGTTCACGAGTTGGCGGCGGGGCGACGGCGGCGGCGGAGCGATCGACCTGGTGATGCACCTGGCCGCGGTCGACTTCCGCGCGGCGGTCGAATGGCTGGAGCAACACCTGGCGGTCGGCCCAATCGGCGGCGGCCAAACCGCCGCGCACCCCTTGGCACGCTCCGCGGCGGCTCGTGGCCCGCACGGCTCGCTGCGCTTGCCCGTGCCCGCCCATCGCTTGTTGGAGCGCGTCCGTCAGTATCTCACGCAACGTCGCGGTCTCTCCGCCACGTTGCTCGATCCGCTGATTCAATCCGGCAGGATCTACGCGGACGACCGGAGCAATGCCGTCTTTCTGTTGGTGACGGGAAAAGCCCAACGGCCGGTCGGCGCCGAACTACGAGGCACAGGGCCGCAGGTCTGGCGTGGGATGGCGGGCGGCACGCGCAAAGACCTGGGATACTTCTGGATCGGCGCCCGGGGATCGGAGAGTGTGGTGCTCTGCGAGTCGGCCATCGACGCGATCAGTTGCTTCCAATTGCACCCCCAGCACATCTGCATCTCCACTTCGGGCGTGCGCGCCAATCCGCCTTGGCTGCGTGCCCTGCTCGCCGCGGGATACCAAATCCACTGCGGCTTCGACGCCGACGCACCTGGCGACGCGGCGGCCGCTCGGATGATCGCGCTGCACGGCGCCATCAAGCGACTGCGACCGTCCGACAACGACTGGAACGACGTGCTGCGATCTCGTCAATAAATCCGGCGCTCTCGCCACACCCTCGCTCCAGCACGCCGCCCAACCGGCCCTGAATGCCCGACGCTGTGGACCAAAGGGTCAATTTACCTGAGCAGAAGTGGGTCAATTTATCTGAGCGGCAAAGGGCAAAGGCCCCTCCAATGTCCGAACGTGAATTCTTCCATTCTCTGGATGTGTATATTC
>DAICZP010000115.1 GCA_027311065.1 Thiomonas sp.
CATTCGCCGAGGACCATGTGCGCATCCTGCGCCTGGCACGGTTCGCGGCGCGTTTTGGTGCTTTCACGGTCGCCCCCGAGACCATGACGCTGATGCGGGAGATGGTTGCCGCCGGAGAGGTCGATGCCCTGGTGCCTGAACGCGTCTGGCAGGAGCTTTCGCGAGGACTGTGCGAAGCGCAGCCCCGCCGCATGCTCGAGGTCTTGCGCGCGTGCGGGTCGCTGGCGCGCGTGCTTCCAGAGGTGGACGCATTGTGGGGCGTGCCCCAGCGCGCGGACGTTCACCCCGAGGTGGATTGTGGCGAGCACACGATGCTGGTGCTGCAGGCTGCCGCGGCACTCGGCGCCGATCTGCCGACGCGCTGGGCATGTCTGATGCACGACGTCGGCAAGGCATCGACCCCGGCCGATGCTCTCCCGCGCCATGCCGGGCACGAGCAACGTGGGTTGCAGCTTGCCGCGTTGGTGGCGCGCCGGCTGCGAGTTCCCGGCGCGTGTGCGGATCTCGCCGCGGTGGTCGCCGCCGAGCACGGCAATGTGCACGCCAGCCTGACCTTTGGCCCGGAGGCGATGCTGGGTGTGCTGCAACGCTGCGATGCGCTACGCCGGCCGGTGCGCTTCTCCCAGGTGCTCCAGGCCTGCGAGGCCGACCATCGGGGGCGCGGTGGTGCCTTCCCGTTGCAACCTTATCCGCAGCGGGCGCGGCTGCAAGCCGCGTTGGCTGCGGCGCTGGAGGTCGATTCGGGTGCGGTCGCGCGCGAAGCCGCCGCTGGCGGCTCCGAGGCCATCGCCGCGGCCGTCAAGGCGGCGCGCGAAGCAGCGATTACGCGTGTGCTGCGGCGGTAGGTGCTGACGGCGCTGGCGGCTCCTGCGTCGGCGTGGCCAGCGCCAAAAAGTTTGCGACCACGGGCGAGGCGTCGTCGCGCCGCCATGCGAGCACGATGTCGCTGTGTGCCCCCGGGTCTTCGATGCCGAGATAGCGCACCCATGGCGAAGCTGAGTGGCGCATCGATGCTGCCACCAGGCCAACGCCGATGCCGGCCGCAACCAGACCGACGAGGGTAGGCATCTCATGCACGTCCTGGGCGATGCGGGGATCGAACCCGGCGCGACGGCACAGCGCCAGGGTGTGATCGCGCAGCGCCGAGCCCAGGGTGGCGCTGTAGACAATGAAGCCGTCGTCCTGGAGTTCATGCAAACGGATGCTGGTGCGGCCCGCCAGTGGATGGGACTCGGGCACGGCGGCCAGCAGCGGCTCGCGTTGGAGTACGCGGGTTTGCAGCGCGTCGAGGCGGTCGTGGCGGGTCGGACGAATGAAGCCGAGATCAAGTCGGCGCGCGACCAGATCGTCGATCTGGGCCCGCGAGGGCTGCTCGCGCAGTTGTAGCGCCACTTGCGGCCACGCCGCGCGAAATTCGCGCAGCAGCCGCGGCATCAGCTCCGAAAACGGCATCGAGCCAGCGAAACCGATGGCGAGCGTGCCGCTTTCGCCTTGGCCCGCGCGGCGCGCCAGCTCCGCGGCACGCTGCACCTGATCGAGCAGGGCCAGCGCCTGGGGGAACAGGGCTTCGCCTGCCGCGGTCATGCGGACCCCGGCGCGCCCGCGCTCGAACAACCGCACGCCGAGCTCGGCTTCCAGAGCCTGGATCTGTTGCGACAGGGGCGGTTGCGACAAGTGCAGGCGCGCCGCCGCGCGGGAAAAGTGCCGCTCCTCGGCCACGGCCACGAACGCACGCAAGTGGCGTAGTTCCATTTTTAAAACCTATCAAAATCAATGAAAAATCTATTTTACGAATGAAAATCAAAGGACTAACCTCATCAACGTGCCCTCGCAGGAATTCTCGATGTCATCCACCCCTTCCGATGTCGCGCGCCGCCTTGCGGTTGCATGTTGCGGCATGTGCGCGTTTTTTACGATGTACGCCACGCAGGGCCTGCTGCCTGCCTTGCAGCGCATGTTCCATGTCAGCGTGGCTGAACTCAGTCTGACGCTCACGGCCACCACCTTCGCGGTGGCGGCGACAGCACCGCTCGCGGGCGCGTTGTCCGACCGCTTCGGTCGCCGTCCCGTGCTTCTTGCATCGTTGGCAGGTTTGTCATTGACCACCTTGCTGACGTCGACGGCGGGAAGTCTGCATACGATGCTGGTGTGGCGCTTGTTGCAAGGGTTGTTCATCCCTGGAGTGTTCACGGCGACCGTTGCGTATATTGGCGAGGAATGGCCCGCGCGACAGGCGCCTGCAGTGACCTCGCTGTACATTTCAGGGTCGGTCCTGGGCGGTTTTGCCGGGCGTTTCATCACCGGTCTGGTGACGGCTCGATGGGACTGGCAGGCCGCGTTCGTCGCTCTGGGGCTGATCAATGCGGCGTTGTTGCTGGTGATCTGGCGCGGGCTGCCAGCGTCGCGGGCGTTTCATCCCAGCGTCAGCTTGCGGCAGTCCCTGGGCGGCATGTCACGTCATCTGCGTAATCCGCAACTGCTGGGCAGCTACGCCATCGGCTTCGGCATCCTGTTCTCGAACGTGTGCACATTCACGTACGTCGGGTTTCACCTCGCCGCGCCTCCTTACGATCTGGGACTGCGCCAACTCAGTTTTCTGTTTGCGGTGTACCTGGTGGGGATGGTGGCGACGCCTGGGGCCGGCTCGCTGGCATGGCGTTTCGGTGCGCGACGCGTGTTCGGCTGGGCCGCAGCGTTGTCGGCAGCCGGCATGGTGCTGACTCTCGCGCCAGCACTGCCGGTGATCATCGTCGGCCTGACCTTGAGCTCTGGTGGAGTGTTCGTCATGCAGTCAATGGCAACGACCCAGCTGCCCGGGTTTGCACGCGAAGCGAGGTCGAGCGCCGTCGGTCTGTACGTCATGTGCTATTACTTCGGGGGCAGCCTGGGCGCGCTGGCGCCAAGCCTGGTGTGGGAGCGCGCTGGCTGGGACGGCTGCGTGGCCCTGGTGATGCTGATGCTCGCCACCATCGGGGCGACCGCGATGCGGATGTGGCCAGGCCGCGTCGCGCCCGCGGCGGCCTGATCAGCGCAGCAGTCGAGCAACGGTCCATGCGACCACGGCCAGCAGCAGTGTCGATCCGAACGGCAGCAGCCAGACACGTCCACCCAGTCGCAGGCGAAGATCCAGTGGCAACTTGCCGAACCCGAAGCGCTCCAGCCATGGAAGCAGCGCCGTGGTGACGATCGAGGCGAGGACGAACAGGAGCAACCACATGTGCGGGCGCTCCGGCTCAGCCGTCCAGGGCTGCCGCGCGGTCGCCCTGCGCGAAGCCCGCCAACGCCGTGCGCACGCCGCGGCCCAGGGCCATGACCTTGAACAGCTCGCCCATTTCGCTTTCGTTCACCAGTTTTTGCACGCCCGCGGCAAGCGCCAGCCCGGCACGGTCGGGGGGGGCGGGGCCACCGTCGCCCGTCGCCGTCAGGGCATCGCGCAGGGTGTCAAGCAGTCCCGCGTTGAGCAGGAAGCGCGCCTGGCTGGTGTACCCCAGGATCTCCATGCCGGCGTTGCGCGCGACCCGGGCGATGCCGCTGAACTCGACGTGGGCGGTGATATCCGACGCTCCCGGCTCCCAGAGCGGATCGTCGTGGGCACGATGCGCGCGGTGGCAGCGCAGGGTGCCACTGTCGCGTTGCGGGTGGTCATACTCGTGGGCGGGGAACCCGTAGTCAATGAACAGGGCGAGGCCGCGTCGCAGGTGGTCGGCAAGTGTGGCGATGAATGCTTCGGCCGCGGCATGGGTCTCGGTGACCGCGCCCACGGGAAGCGCATCCATGCTGCGGCGCGGCGCCGCTGCTCCCGGTCGGTCGGACCAGGCGAATGGGCGCGCGGTGTCACCGGTGGCGACGATCCCGCGCTCGCTCCAGCCGTGTCTGGTTCGCACCAGCAGTTGCACGGGCATGGCGTCGAGTACCTCATTGCCAACGACCAGTGCGTCGAAGCGTGCGGGCAGCCGATCCCACCAGACCACACGCTTGCGAACGTCTGGTGGCAGCGTCGCCGTCGCGTCCTGCTGGCGTGCGCGCATTGCAGCCGATACCTCGACGATGGCATATTCGCGGGGCATCCAGTCACCGCGCGACCACGCTGCCAGCATGTCGCACGCCAGCTTCCCGCTGCCGGCACCGAACTCGACCACGCGCTCCAATCCTTCCGCACGGCCCGCCGCGGCGAGCTGGCGTGCCAGCGTCATGCCGAACAGGGGGCTGAGCTCGGGAGCAGTGACGAAATCGCTGTCGGCGCCCCAACGGCCGAGCACCCCTGGCGCCGCCGCGTAGTAGCCAAGTCCGGGCGCGTACAACGCCAGGTTCATGTACCGGTCGAAGGGCAGCCAGCCGCCGGCCTGCCCGATGGCATCGAGGATGCGTGCGACCAGCGCCGCTAGACTGTCCGATCTTTCCATCGCCCGGATTCTAGGTTTGATGTTCGCTGATGCTCGCACTCGCATGCCGAACACTTCGGGACTGACCCGACGTGTCGCATTGGTCACGGGTGGCGCGCGCCGGCTCGGGCGCGCCATTGCGCTGTCGCTCGCCGAAGCGGGATGGGATGTCGCGGTGCATCATCGCGCGTCGCCAGAGGACGCGCATGCGCTCTGCGCCGAGTTGCGTTCACGCGGCGTGCATGCCGACGCCTTCGCGGCCGATCTGGAGGATTGCGAGCAGGCGCGGGCGCTGCTTGCGCGGGTTGTCCAGGGGATGGGCGCAGTGGACGCGGTGGTCAACAATGCATCGCTGTTCGAGCACGACGCGCTGGATCGAATCGATGCCGAGCTGGCAATGCGTCACCACCGCGTCAACGTGCTCGCGCCAGTGCTGCTGACGCAGGCGTTGCACGCCCACCTGCTGGCGCGCGGTGCGCGCGGCTGCGTGGTCAACCTGCTTGACCAGAAGCTCTGGACTCCGAATCCCGACCATCTGTCCTACACCCTGAGCAAGGCCGCGCTGCGTGACGCCACCACCTTGCTGGCGCAAGGCCTTGCGCCGGTGTTGCGGGTGATGGGGGTCGCGCCTGGGCGCATGCCGGCGGGGCCGGGGATCGATGCCGCGCGTCTGGCGCAGCCGCAGCGTGAAGGGCCCTTGGGTCATGCGCCGGGCGCCGGGGATGTGGCCGACGCCGTGTGTTTTTGTCTGACCAACCCGGCGTTGACCGGAACCACCATCCTTGTCGATCGCGGCCAGCACCTGCAGGCGCGATCGCGCGATTTTTCCTTCGATTGATCATGCGCACCATTATTCTTGACCGCCTGCGGGTGCAGGCCAGCGTGGGCATCCTCGATCACGAGCTGAAGTCACGCCAGCCCTTGCTCGTGTCCATCGTGGTGCAAATGCCCGACGCGCCGCTGCTGCCGGCCGCCGACGACGTCGACTGCGTCCTCGACTATCGCCTGCTGCGGCAGGTGGCGCTGGAAGAGGCACTGCGTGGCCACGTGAACATGCTGGAGACGCTGGCAGGGCGCATCGCGCAACGATTGCTGGATATCGATGCGGTGGCGCGCGTGCGCGTGCGCGTCGACAAACCCAACATCTTTCCCGACTGCGACGGCGTGGGCATCGAGGTCGAGCACGGTCGCATCGCTCCGGTGCTCACGGCACGGGAGGGCGGATGAGCCGGGTTCCGAGCGAAGTCGCAGCAGCGCTGGTCGCCTCCGATGCGTGCGGGGCAGCGGGGACGCCGCAGCGCCAATCGGTGAGCATCAACAAGTTGTCCAAGCGCCTCCATCGCCTCGTCGGCCAGGCCATTGGCGATTTCAACATGATCGGGGCAGGCGACAAGGTGATGGTATGCATGTCCGGTGGCAAGGACAGTTACGCCTTGCTGGACATTCTGTTGAACCTGCGGGCACGCGCGCCGGTCGATTTCGACATCGTTGCGGTCAATCTCGACCAGAAACAGCCCGGTTTTCCCGAGCACGTCCTGCCGGATTACCTGCGCGCGCGCGGCGTGCCTTTCCACATCGAGCAGCAAGATACCTATTCCATCGTCAAGCGCGTGGTCCCCGAGGGGGCAACCATGTGCAGTCTGTGCTCCCGCCTGCGTCGCGGCAACTTGTACCGTGTCGCGTCGGAACTCGGGGCAACGCGGATTGCCCTTGGGCATCATCGCGACGACATCCTGCAGACCTTTTTCCTCAATCTCTTCCACGGCGGGCGTCTGAAGGGCATGCCTCCAAAGCTGGTCAGCGACGACGGGCGGCACGTCGTGATCCGTCCGTTGGCCTATGTCGCGGAGCGTGACCTTCAGCGCTGGGCCGATCACCGCGCCTTCCCCATCATTCCCTGTTCCTTGTGTGGCAGCCAGGAGAACCTGGAACGCAAGCAGATCGGTGCGATGCTGCGCGAGTGTGGGACAAGCGCGACCCGGGGCGACTGGAGAGCATGTTCAGAGCCCTCGGCAATATCGTTCCCTCGCACCTCATGGACCGTGCCGTGTTCCCTTTCACCTCCCTGCGCGCCGACGGGGTGCCCGATCCGGGGGGCGATCTTGCATTCGACGCCGAACCTTGCACCGTGCCTGGCGACAACCCGGTGCAATGGCTGCAAGAAGCCCCAGGAATCGATTAAAGTGAGAGTCGGGCGCGGCGGGACCGCGAAGGAGCCGAGCATGTTCGAATCTGTCTGGAGTCGTATCGCCGCGCGGGCGCTGCGGCGTGTCGGCAGGGCAGGGGCGGTGGCGGCCTCGGTGGCGGCGATGTTGGCGGTTTCGGCGTTGAGCGGGTGTGCATCGCTCACTGCCGTCAGCGCCGACATCACGACGCCCCACCCGGCGCCAGCAGCCCTGGTGGGGGCAAACGTGCAGTTGCACGCGGCGCCCCAGACCGCGGCGCTGCCGGATGCGGCGCTTTTTCAGCGCGGCGTCGTGGCCGCCATGACGCGTGCCGGCATGCACCCCATCGTCGGCCAGCCCGCACCGTATACGGCGCGCTATGCGTACAACGTCTATCTTGACTTCGAGGCAAGTTTCCCGAGTGGTTGGCCGCCGCCCGGGCTGCCGATCATCCTGCCCAACGGGACCATGATTTACAACGGAGCACCGTGGTGGTGGCGGGGTTTTTCGTGGCCACCGCCGTGGTACGAGCGGGTATTTCAACTCGAGATCCGCGACACTGCCAGTGGCGCACTGGTCTGGCAGAGCAGCGTCGAGACCGGTTCTTTCGACGAGCGGCTCGCACCAGTGGCGCAGGCGCTCGCGGATGCGGCGCTGGATGGCTTTCCGCAGCGCAGCGGAAAGCACACGGTGCGCCTGCCCTGATCGCACCCTATTGCCGGAGATGGCGTAGAGCGGGCGCCGATTTTTTATAATCGGCGCGGCGCTGAATTCCGGCAGCATGGCGCGGGCATTCACACCGCTGTGCGTCGCGGCTTTGTATCCACACCTTGAAGGCGGCATGTCCGCCTTTATCTGATGTTCATCATTACGTTCTCCTTGCGGAGTTAGACATGCCGATTTACGCCTACAAGTGCGGATCCTGCGGCCATTCCATGGACGCACTTCAAAAACTTTCTGACGCTCCACTCACTGTGTGTCCCGCCTGCGGAGCATCCGCGCTGGCCAAGCAGGTGACAGCAGCGGGGTTTCAGCTCAAGGGCGGTGGTTGGTATGCCACCGACTTCAAGGGTGGCGGTACCACGGCGCCTGCCGTTCCGGCCAAGGCCGAGGCTCCGGCGGCGCCCGCATGCGGCGCCGCCTGTGGCTGCCATTAACGCCCCCGCGCCCAGCAGATCGCTCATGCGCCTGAAGAGATTGTTCATCGCAGGCCTGCTGGTCTGGTTGCCACTGACCATCACCATTTGGGTACTTTGGCAGTTGCTGTCGGTGTTCGACGGTATTTTTCGGGCCTTCGTCGGCGCGGTGGGTGCGGTCGTGCCCGCGTTTGCCCCATCGCTGGATCACCTGGCCAACATGCCCGGGCTTGGTGTGGCGCTGGTGCTGGTGGCCATCTTGCTGACCGGGCTCCTTGTGGCGAACATTGTCGGCCAGTGGTGGCTGGCGCGATGGGATGCGTTGCTGGCGCGAATTCCGATCGTCAAAAGCATCTACAGCAGCGTGAAGCAGGTTTCGGACACGCTGTTCTCGAGCAATGGCAATGCGTTCAGACGCGCGGTGATGGTGCCGTATCCCCACGCAGGGTGCCGTACCATCGGCTTTGTCACCGGGTCCCCAGGGGGCGAGGTCGCAACCCACCTCGCCGGTGAACACATCAGCGTCTACGTTCCCACCACCCCGAACCCAACCTCCGGGTTTTTCCTCATGTTCCCACGCGCTGACATCGTCGAACTCGAGATGAGTGTCGACGAGGCGCTCAAGTACGTGATCTCCATGGGCGTCGTCGTGCCCCGGCCGCATCCACAAGCAGCCCAACATTGATGGCCGCGGCGATGGCCGCAGCTGCTCCGTTTTTTGTCTGTCATTCCACCCATCATTCACCATGAGCCTTCGCAGCCACACACTCGGCGCCGTCACCGAATCCTTGCTCGGACAAACCATCAGCCTGTGCGGGTGGGTGCAGCGCCGTCGCGACCATGGGGGGGTGATTTTCATCGATCTTCGCGACCGCGAGGGATTGGTTCAGGTGGTGTGCGATCCGGACCGCGCCGAGATGTTCGCGTTGGCTGAGACCCTGCGCAATGAGTTTTGCATTCAGGTCGACGGACTGGTGCGCGCCCGCCCGGCCGGAACCGAGAATGTCTCGCTGGCGTCGGGCAAGGTCGAGGTGCTGTGCCATGCCGTGCAGGTCCTGAACCCGTCTGCCGCGCTGCCCTTCCAGCTTGATGACGACAATCTCTCGGAGACGACCCGCCTGACCCATCGCGTACTGGACCTGCGCCGACCGCAGATGCAGCACAACCTCAAGCTGCGCTACCGCGTCAGCATGGCGGTGCGCCGCTACCTCGACGCCCAGGGGTTCATCGACATCGAAACCCCGATGCTGACGAAAAGCACGCCCGAGGGAGCGCGTGATTATCTGGTGCCAAGCCGTGTCAATGCCGGGCAGTTTTTCGCTTTGCCGCAGTCGCCGCAGTTGTTCAAGCAGATGCTGATGGTGTCGGGTTTCGACCGTTACTACCAGATCACCAAATGTTTCCGCGACGAGGATCTGCGCGCTGACCGCCAGCCCGAGTTCACGCAGATCGATTGTGAAACATCCTTTCTTGGTGAGGACGAGATCCGCGCCTTGTTCGAGACCATGATCCGCACGACCTTCGCTGATGTGCTGGGCGTGCAGCTGGCGGAGCCGTTCCCGATCATGCCCTACGCCGAAGCGATGGGACGCTATGGGTCCGACAAACCTGATCTGCGCGTGAAAATGGAGTTCACCGAGCTGACGGACGTCATGAAAGACGTCGATTTCAAGGTGTTCTCCGGCGCCGCGGCGTTATCCGATGGCCGCGTGGTTGCGTTGCGGGTGCCGGGCGGCGGGGACATGAGTCGCAGCGATATCGACGCCTACACCGACTTTGTGAAGATCTACGGCGCCAAGGGTCTTGCCTGGATCAAGGTCAACGAGGTGGCGCGTGGACGCGACGGCCTGCAGTCTCCAATTGTCAAGAACCTGCACGATGGCGCCATCGCAGCCCTGCTTGCGCGGTCTGGCGCGTGTGACGGCGATGTGCTGTTCTTCGGCGCTGATCGTGCCAAGGTCGTCAACGCGGCCATCGGCGCGCTGCGCGTGAAAATCGGCCATAGCGACTTCGCGCGGGCCCGCGGCCTGTTTGAAGACGCCTGGAAGCCGCTGTGGGTGATCGACTTTCCGATGTTTGAATTCGACGACGACGACCAGCGGTGGGTCGCATGTCATCACCCGTTCACCGCGCCGAAGGACGAGCACGTCGATCTCCTCGTCACCAACCCTGGGGGCTGTTTGGCCAAGGCGTATGACATGGTGCTCAATGGCTGGGAAATTGGTGGCGGTTCGGTGCGCATTCACCGCGCGGACATGCAGAGCAAGGTCTTCTCGGCGCTCGGCATCGGGCCCGAGGAAGCGCGCGCGAAGTTCGGATTCCTCCTCGACGCATTGCAATATGGCGCACCTCCGCACGGTGGCATTGCGTTCGGCCTGGATCGGATCGTGACCATGATGACGGGCGCCGCAAGTATTCGTGACGTCATTGCCTTCCCCAAGACCCAGCGCGCGCAATGCCTGCTCACCGACGCTCCCAGTGCCGTGGACGAAAAGCAGTTGCGTGAACTGCACATCCGTTTGCGCCAGCCGCAACCCGCAGCCTGAGGCGCGCACGCAATGCACCGGCTCGATAACCCAGCGCACGACCGCGAAGCCGGCCGTGCCGACGCCACCCTGGATACGACGCGCATCGACGATACCCGCATCGAGGCGGTGCGTGCGCTTGTGTCGCCGGCGGTGCTGCTGGAGGAAATTCCCGTCACGACGCGCGTCGAGGCCGTGGTCGAGGACGCCCGTGCAGCGGTATCCCGGGTTCTGCGCGGCGACGACCAGCGACTGATCGTCGTGGTCGGGCCATGCTCGATCCACGACCACGATCAAGCGCTCGACTATGCCGGTGGGCTCGCGCGCGCCATACCGGAACTGGCCGACGCACTGCTAATCGTCATGCGGGTGTATTTCGAGAAACCTCGCACGACGGTGGGCTGGAAGGGCTATATCAACGACCCCAGGCTCGATGGCAGCTTTCGCATCAACGAGGGCCTTCGCCGCGCGCGCCAGTTGCTGCTCGCGTTGGCGGAGCTGGGTGTGCCAGCCGGGACTGAATTTCTCGACCTTCTTTCTCCGCAGTATTACAGCGATCTTGTCACATGGGGTGCGATCGGAGCCCGCACCACGGAAAGCCAGAGTCATCGCCAGCTCGCCTCCGGGCTGTCGTGCCCGGTCGGCTTCAAGAACGGGACCGACGGCGGGGTGCAGGTGGCAGCAGACGCGCTCGTGGCGGCAGGTTCTCCGCACGCCTTCATGGGCATGACCAAGATGGGTGTGGCGGCGATTTTCGAGACCCGCGGCAATCCGGATTGTCATCTCATTCTGCGGGGTGGGCGTATGCCGAACTTTGACGCGGAATCGGTCGATGCGGCTTGCGAGGTTCTGCGCAAGGCCGCGCAGCCCGAGCGGGTGATGATCGATTGCTCCCACGCCAACTCCGCCAAGCAGCCGCGGCGTCAGATCGAGGTGGCACGTGACGTGGCGCTCCGGATCGCGGCGGGAGAGCGGCGTGTCGTGGGATTGATGATCGAGAGTCATTTGCGCGAAGGGCGGCAAGACCTTCGGCCCGGTTGCGTGCTTGAGCCAGGCGTGTCGATCACCGATGCCTGTCTGGGTTGGGACGATACGCTGCCGTTATTGCATGAACTGGCCGACGCGGTCCGCGCGCGCCATTGAACGGGGACGTCCGATGTCGGCCGGCGATTTCAAGCTTCCGCTGTCCGTGCTCGTGGTCGTGCACACCCCCGCACCGACATTTCAGGTCTTGCTGATCGAGCGCACACCGCAGCCCGGTTTCTGGCAAAGCGTCACTGGCAGTCTGGACAGTCCGAACGAGGCGCTGGCCGCGGCCGCGCTGCGTGAAGTGGCTGAGGAAACTGGCATCCAGGGCGACGGTGTGGTCCTGCGCGACTGGAATCTGGCCAATGTCTACGACATATATCCGCGTTGGCGGCACCGGTATGCACCCGGCGTATGGTGTAACACCGAGCGCGTGTTCAGTCTTGAAGTGCCGGGCGTGATCGATGTCACGCTTTCACCACGCGAGCACCGTGCGGCACGCTGGCTGCCGTGGCACGAGGCGGCTGGCGCCTGTTTTTCCGCCTCCAATGCCGATGCCATCCGGCAGTTGCCGCGGCGGATTGGTGGCCCTGCATGAACGCCCCTTGCGACCCGAGCGGTACTCTGCGCATCGCGTCGTACAACATTCACAAGGGGGTGCTGGGATTCGGACCCGCCAAACGGTTGAGCATCCACGCGCTGAAGGAAGCGCTGGGCGAACTTGACGCCGACGTTGTATTTTTGCAGGAAGTCCAGTTTGTCCATCGCCATCACGCCCGGCATTTCCGGCATTGGCCCGAGCTTCCACAGCATGAGGTCCTGGGACATGCGCTGGGTATGCACGCGGCCTATCACACCAACGCTGTCACCCGTCACGGTGAGCACGGCAACGCGCTGCTATCGCGTTATCCGGTTCTTGCGGTTGCCCATCATGATGTTTCCGACCATCGGTTTGAACAGCGTGGCTTGCTGCATGTGCGCGTTTGCCTTCCGACGGATCTGACACTGCATTGCGTCGTTGTGCATTTCGGTTTGTTCGCCGCGAGTCGGCGCCGTCAGGCCGCGCGTCTGGTGCGCTACATCGAGACCTGGGTGCCGTCGACGGATTCATTGATCGTTGCGGGGGACTTCAACGACTGGCGCGGTGTCCTCGGGCCCGAACTCGGAGCTGTCGGATTGCGCGACGTGGCCACGCTCCCTGACGCGCATATCGGGACACGGGCACCACGCTGGCGGCATCGTGTGCGGACGTTTCCTGCATGGCTGCCGTTGATGCCATTGGATCGCGTGTATGCCCGCGGCTTCGCTCCCCACCTGGTCAGTCTGGGTTGGGGGCCGGCCTGGGCGCGGCTTTCGGACCACGCACCGCTGCTGGTCGATCTGGTTCCGACACCGGCGCGCGCCGCGGGCGCGGGCGCCTGACTCCACACCGCGGCACGAAGCCGACGCGCCGCTGCATGGACGAGGACTCCACCCCCCCACCAACCGAGGCGCCGACGGGTGCCTTGGGACGCCATTTGCTGCGCCACGACGTCATCAGGTCCGCCTGGACGCGCGCGCGCAACGGGCTGGTCTGGGTGGACGGAAACTCTGTCCGGCTGCTTCGATGCGGTGCTGGATTGTTCCCGGCGCTGAAACGCGCCTGGGCGCAGGCGAAACATGAAATCTGGCTTGAAACCTATATTTTTCATGATGACGCAACGGGGATGGACATGGTCGACGCGCTGATTGACGCGGCCACGCGCGGCGTGCGCGTGCGGGTCCTGATCGACGGGTTCGGCTCGCATCGCAGTGTCGACGCGCTGACGCGCCATTTTGAGGGAACGGGGGTCGATTTCATGGTCTACCGACCCTGGCGGCGCTGGTCTGATGCGCTGCAGCGCGGGAATTGGCGTCGTCTGCATCGCAAGCTGTGCGTGGTCGACCGCGATGTGGCGTTCGTCGGCGGTATCAACCTCATCGATGATTGCTTCGACATTCACCATGGCTGGAGTGCACAGCCGAGACTCGACTACGCAGTGCAAGTGGATGGTCCGGTGGCGCAGCAAGTGCGCTGGCGCATGCGTCAATTATGGTTACGGACGGTCGCGACCGGCGCCGTGCAACGCCGGTTGTCACGGGCGCCAGGCCCGTCCGTGCTCGACTCCGCCGACGCCCGACGCCGCTACCTGACGGAATTGATGGCCGCCGGCAGCCAGATCGCGGTGGGGCCGGAGCGCAAGGCGCCAGAGCCGGATACCCAGACCGGGATGCGCGCCGCGCTGGTGGTGCGCGACAACCTGTTGCAGCGGCGCGCCATCGAGCGGGTTTACATTCAGGCGATCGATGCCGCGCGTCGCAGCGTGTTGCTCGTCTGCCCCTATTTTTATCCGGGCCGCGCGTTTCGCGACAGTCTGCTGCGGGCCGCGTCTCGCGGCGTCGCGGTGACGTTGCTGCTCGCTGGTCGTGCGGACTATCGGTCCGCCGCATGGGCTGCGCGGACGCTCTATTCCGAGCTGGTGGCCTCGGGTGTTGCGGTGTTCGAGTACCAGCGCGCGTTCCTGCACGGCAAGGTGGCGGTGGTGGACGAAACCTGGGCGACGGTGGGCAGTTCGAACATTGATCCGTTGTCGTTGCTTGTGAATCGCGAGGCCAATCTTGTCGTCGCCGATCCGCGCTTCGCCAGCGAACTGGCCGCAAGTATCCAGAAGGACATCGCCGACGCCCAACGCGTTGACACGCGTCACATACGCACTCCATGGTGGATGCGCCCGGTTGTTGCGCTGGGCGCGCGGCTGATTGTCGCCATGGCTGGTGGCACCCGGCGGTATTAGCCCGAAACCCGGCCTTTCCATGCGTGATCGCGCATATAGCATTCGTGTCTAAGGACATGCAAACTTGATGGTTCCCTTTCGTCCGTGGTTTGAACACAATGCCCTCATGAGCGCGAGTCACGATGATTTTTCTGCAAAGGCAGCTGCTGGACGCTGGCGCCAGATGCGGCGTGCCTGCCTGCTTTGCTGTGCATTGGCGGCCTGGGCGCTGAGTCAGGGCGTCAGCGCGATGCCGTCGTCGCAGGCGCCGCTGTGCGCCGCCGTCGCTGGACCCTTGATCAATGTCGCAACCCTGCGCGGCGAACTCGATTGCGTGCGCGTCGTCGATGTCCGTGAAGGTGACGACAACCCCCTCGGCCCCTACACGCGGGGCCACGTACCGGGCGCGGTCGCGGCGCCCTACGGCCGCTGGCGCGGTGACGCATCCAACCCCGGGCGGCTGCGTTCGCTGGCGCACTACACCAAGCTGGTGCGAAGCCTGGGGATCAGTGCCGACACACCGGTGGTCATCGTCGCCGATGGTGGTGACGCTGCGGATTTCGGCGCCCCGGCGCGCGTCTACTGGACCCTGAAGTGGCTGGGTGTGCGACGTCTCGCAATACTCGATGGCGGCATGACGGCATGGACGGGGGCGCGTCAGGCCGTCAGCCCTTTGCAGGTGCACGTGCAACCCACGAGCTTTCAACCACAGCTGGATGCGTCGATCCGCGCCCGCCGCGCGAGCCTGGCTGATGAACTCGGAAAGCCGGGCGCCCCGCTGTTGCTCGATGCCCGCCCTCGCGCGTACTTTGAAGGTCAGGCCATGGCTCCTGCCGCTGTGCAACCCGGTACCATGCCAGGAGCGCAGAATCTTGACTTCGGTCGCTGGTTCCAGGGAGGCGGCGGCCGGTTGGCCGATCCTGCCGCACTACGGTCCGCGGCGCAGGGGTTCGACGCGCGCGACGGCACTGTGGTGTCGTTCTGCAACACCGGACATTTGGCGGCGATCAACTGGTTCGTGTTGTCCGAGGTCTTGCACGCGCCCCATGTGCAGCTGTATCCGGGTTCCATGGTGGACTGGTCACGGGCCGGCGAGCCGATGCAAAATGTTCCGACACGATTCCAGCAACTATGGGCGCAGCTGAAGCAGCTCTTGCATACCCTTTGAATCCTCCACGCGGCAGCGCCGCCCTGCAGGCCGCAGCGGTCGCGGGGGCGGTTGCCGGCTTCATGGCAGTCACCTGGCTTGTCGGCTGGCGGCAGGGCCTGCTGTGGGCGCTCGGCGTGGGCTTCGGCATTGCCTTGTCGGGTGCCTCGTTCGGATTCACCACCGGGTGGCGGGTATGGATCACCCGGCGCGATCCGACCGGCATGTTGGCGCAATTCGTCGGCATCGCGGTGGCGATGCTGCTCAGCGTTCCGTTGCTCGGCGCCCACCCCGAATTGCAGGGGGCTGACGGTCCGCTATCCGTCAGCCTGATCGTGGGCGCGTTCCTGTTCGGCGCAGCGATGCAGGTCGCCGACGGCTGCGGCTCGGGGACCCTCTACAAGGCAGGGCTCGGGCATCCGGTGAGCCTCGCGGTGTTGCCTGCCTTCGTCGCCGGCAGCTTTCTCGGCGCGTCGCAACTGCCCGCATGGCTGGCGCTCGGGGCCCTCCCGCCGGTGAGCCTTCCAGAGCGTTTCGGCGTGCCGGCAACACTTCTGGGTCAACTTGGCGCCCTGGCGATCCTGGCGGCGTGGATGTGGTTCCGGCGCGATCCGCATTGCACGTCACAGTGGCAGGGACCCGCGGTGTGGATCGCCGCAATCGCCCTCGGTTTGCTGGGCACGGCCAATCTTATCGTGGCCGGCCAGCCCTGGGGTATCGTGTACGGGCTTGGGTTGTGGGGCGCGAAAATCGTTCAGGCGCTTGGTGTCGACCTTAGTCACAACGCATTTTGGGGGCTGCCGACGCAGCAGGCCCAACTGCATGCGACTGTCCTCGCCGACAACACCAGTGTCACCGACCTTGGCATGCTGTTCGGGGCCATGATCCCGGCACTTCGCAGTGGACGTGCCTGCCCGCAGGTCACGCTTCCGTGGCGCGGCTGGGTCGGCTCCGTGGCTGCGGGGCTGGTGCTGGGATACACCTCACGCCTGGCCTTCGGCTGCAACGTGGGGGCTTATTTCTCTGGCATCGCCACCGGCAGCCTGCATGGCTGGGTCTGGTTCGCCTGCGCTTTCGCCGGCAGCATGCTCGGGGTCAGAGCGCGCAACTGGCTGGGTATCGGGGGATGACCGGCCGCCCCGGACATGGCTGTGCCCAGCCCGCATGAGGAGCCGAGCATGCGCATGAACATGAAACCGCGACGTATCGTCGCGCTGGCGCTGTTCTGGATCGTCGCCATCGGCGCCGTGATCCTGGATTGGCGGCATTCGACGCAGCACCACCGTTTTGCCGAGCCGCCGCCGCTGGCGCTGGGCAATGGGCCGGCTGCCGATGCCGGGCATTGTTCCCTGGCGCCGACGCGCTGATCGGGTCTGGCCTCGCCCAGGGCGGGGTGGGAGTTCTGTACAGTTGGGCTTCCCGCCACGAGACGTTCACAATGCTTGCTTATCGCCATGCCTTCCACGTCGGCAATGCTGCCGACGTGCTCAAACACATTGTCCTGATCGACGTGCTCGAGCGCATGGGCTCGAAAGACAAGGGTTACCTGTACGTCGACACCCATGCCGGCGCCGGCCGCTATCGCTTGGCTGACCGCATGTCCGAGCGACTGGCTGAGTGGCGTGATGGCGTCGGCCGGCTCTGGGGTCACGAGGGTGCGCCACCGGCGGTGGTGTCGTATCTGGCGCAACTGGAGCCTTTCAATCGCGACGGAGTTTTACGCGTCTACCCAGGATCCCCGGCGATCGCCGCCAACATGATCCGACCGCAGGACCGCATGTGCCTGTTTGAATTGCATCCAACCGAGTACCGCGCGCTGCGCGCGGAAATGGGTTCACACTCGCACATCGACCTGCGCCCTGTCAACGGTTTTGCCGAGTTGAAATCCGTCCTGCCCCCGCCATCGCGGCGCGCCGTCGTGCTGGTCGATCCTCCCTACGAGATCGACGCCGACTATGCCAAGGTCATCGCGTCGCTGCGTGACGCCGTCACCCGTTTCGCCACCGGGGTCTATCTGGTCTGGTATCCACGTCTGCAAAGTCTCGAGTCGGTTGGGCTTCCCAAGCGCCTCAAGGCATTGGCTCCTGGGGGCTGGCTGCACGCGCAGCTGACCACCACAGCCCCGCGTCCCGGTGGTTTCGGACTGATGGGCAGTGGCATGTTCGTGCTCAACCCGCCGTTTGGTCTGCGCGAGGCATTGGAGCCGACCATGGCGTGGCTGGCGCGCAAGCTTGGCCAGGACGGAGCGGGTGCATGCGTGCTCGAGGGCCACCAGCCTTAGGAATGCTGTTCAGAACGCGCGTGGCGCCCGTTTTGCCCCGAACCCTTCGACAGGTCGATTCTGCCACTCCTGCGCGGTCTGGGCTGTACGGGGTTCGCGCTGGCACGACTGTCGGCGCGTACGCAGCAAGTCACGATGCGCGTCACCGACGGCGACCCAGGCTTGATGATCCTCGCATCAGGGACGAAAATTCCCTGACCCGGCCTGCGATTGCGCACTTCGGCGCACAATGTCGCTGATTCTCGGCAGTCGCCGCGCCAACTCCGTCCAGGACCCTATCGATCCATGTCCAGTTCCGCCCCTGAAACTCCCGGTGCGTCCTTTGCCGAGCTCGGTCTGCCAGCGTTCATTCTCGACGCCTTGCGCGCACTCGGCTACGAGACCCCATCGCCGATCCAGGCGGCGACCATTCCGGTGTTGTTGGAGGGCCACGATCTGGTGGGTCAGGCGCAGACCGGTACCGGCAAAACCGCAGCGTTCGCGTTGCCGGTGCTCGCGCGCATCGACGTGGCTTTGGCGCGTCCGCAGGCACTGGTGCTCGCGCCCACGCGTGAACTCGCGATCCAGGTTGCCGAGGCGTTTTCGAGCTACGCTTCCGCCATGCCGGGCTTTCATGTGCTGCCGATCTACGGCGGTCAGAGCTATGTGCCCCAGCTCGCCGCGCTGCGGCGTGGCGCGCATGTGATCGTTGGCACGCCGGGGCGTGTGATCGACCATCTGGAGCGCGGCACGCTGGTGCTCGACGACCTTCGCAGTCTGGTGCTCGATGAGGCTGACGAAATGCTGCGCATGGGTTTCATCGATGACGTCGAGAACATCTTGCGTCGCACCCCCCCGCAGCGTCAGGTTGCGCTGTTTTCGGCCACCATGCCGCCGGCCATCCGACGGATTGCCCAGAACCACTTGCGCGAGCCGCGCGAGGTGACGATCAAGGCCAAGACCAGCACCGCGACCCAGGTTTCGCAGCGCTACTGGATGGTGAGCGGGCTTCACAAGCTTGACGCGCTCACCCGGATCCTGGAGGTGGAAACGTTTGACGCAATGATCGTCTTCGCCCGTACCAAGGTCGCCACAGAGGAGCTGGCTGACAAGCTGGCAGCGAGGGGTTTCTCCACAGCGGCACTCAATGGCGACATCCAGCAGGTGCAGCGCGAGCGCACGGTGCAGCGACTGAAGGACGGACAAGTCGACATCCTCGTGGCCACCGACGTCGCCGCGCGCGGCCTGGACGTCGACCGCATTAGTCACGTCGTGAATTACGACATTCCGACCGACACGGAGTCCTATGTACACCGGATCGGGCGTACGGGCCGGGCGGGGCGCAGCGGCGAGGCAATTTTGTTCGTAACCCCACGTGAGCGCTACCTGTTGCTGGCCATCGAGCGCGCCACCCGCCAGAAAATCACCCCGATGCAACTCCCGACCACGGAGGCAGTCAACGACGTGCGCATCGGGCGTTTCCTGCAGCGCATCACCGATGCGCGCGAGCAGGAGGGCCTGGAGCCGTTCCAGGCCTTGATCGAGCGCTACGAGCGCGAACACAACGTCCCGGCGCTCGAAATCGCCGCGGCATTGGCGCGCATGGTGCAGGGCGAAGCGCCACTCTTGCTGAAACCAGGCGCCGAGGCGCAAACCCACACCGATCCCGCACCTTCCCGGCCGGTGCGTGAGCGCCCGCCGCGTGCCAAGCCGCTGCGGGGTGCCGAAGGATTCGACGCTGCGATGCCTGGACGTACGGCGCGCGCGCCGCGCCCGCTGACCGAAGTCGCCGACGCGGCGCTGGAGGATCTCGGCACGCGCGTGCGTGCCGCCCGCGAGGAGGGCATGGAAGCACCGGCACCGCGCGCGCGTCGCGAAGGCGTGGGCAGCGGCTTCGAAACCTACCGCGTCGAGGTCGGCCGCGCCCACGGTGTGGAAGTCCGCAACCTGGTCGGCGCGATTGCCAACGAAACAGGGATGGACAACCGCCAGATTGGAAATATCGCGATCCGTCAGAACTACAGTCTGGTCGATTTGCCCACCGGGCTGCCGCGCGACGTGATTCGCGTGTTGCAGCGCCTGAAAGTGCTCGGCCACGCGCTGCAACTGGCGCCCGCCAGCGAAGACAACCCGGCGCCGCGCCGGGCAGGCCCGCCAGGCGGAGCGCCGAAAAGGCGCCCCGTCCGCTGAGGAAGCTGGAGCAATCTTCCATGCGTCCCTTCTGAGGGAACCGCGTCGGTGCTCAACCGGCTGTGGCTCGGATTCTTCGTCGTCGCGGCGCTGGCCGCCTTGCACCGCTGGCTGGTCGGCGGTGACCCGGCGGTGTTTGCCGCGCTCGTGGGCAGCCTGTTCGACATGGCCAGGGTGGCCGTCGACCTCATGGTGCTGCTTTTTGGCACCTTGACCCTGTGGTTGGGACTGTTGCGCATCGCCGAGCGCGCAGGACTGGTCGAGGGGCTTGCGCGCTTGCTGGGGCCGCTGTTCCGCGTGCTGTTGCCGGGTGTGCCGGCGGGGCATCCGGCGCTGGGGCTGATCACCATGAATTTTGCCGCCAATATGCTTGGCCTCGACAATGCGGCCACCCCCATCGGACTGCGTGCCATGCGGGCGTTGCAGGAGCTGAATCCCCGTCAGGACACTGCCACGGATGCCCAAATCCTGTTCCTGGTGCTGAACGCGTCGTCGCTAACCCTGCTTCCGGTGACAATTTTCATGTACAGGGCGCAGGCGGGGGCACATGATCCGGCACTGGTGTTTCTGCCGATCGTTCTGGCGACCAGCGCGTCGACGCTCACAGGACTGCTTAGCGTCGCCTGGATGCAGCGCCTCGCGTTGTGGCGCCCGTCCGCGCTGGCTTACCTCGGCAGCGGCGGCGCGCTGCTTGGCGCTTTGCTCGCCTGGCTGTCGACGCTGAGTGCGGCTGCCCTGGCACAAACGTCGAGCCTGTTCGGCAACCTCGTGCTGTTTGGGGTCATCATGACGTTTCTGCTCGCCGGGGCAATCCGGCGCGTGCCTGTTTACGACGCCTTTATTGACGGCGCGCGTGACGGTTTCTCGGTAGCACGCGACCTGCTGCCCTACCTCGTCGCCATGCTGTGCGCGGTCGGCGTGTTGCGAGCCAGCGGTGCGCTCGACGACGCGCTGGGCGGGATTCGCTGGGGCGCCCAGGCGCTGGGACTGCATACCGGTTTTGTGGATGCCTTGCCGGTGGCTCTGGTCAAGCCTTTTTCCGGCAGCGCTGCGCGCGCCATGCTGATCGAGGTGATTCACCACAACGGCGTTGACAGCTTCCCGGCCCTGCTGGCGGCGACCATGCAGGGAAGCACCGAGACGACCTTCTACGTCCTGGCAGTGTATTTCGGCGCAGTCGGCATCCGGCGCGCACGCCACGCGGTGGGCTGTGCCTTGCTTGCCGATCTTGCCGGCGTCCTGGCGTCCATCGCCGTGTGCGGGTGGTTTTTCGGTGGACGGTGACGCGGCGCCTCCATGTCAGGTTCGGAGGGAATGACATGATCGACACGCCGGGTTCATGGAGCACTGACGTTGCAATGGTCGCCTCGAACCTATCCTGGGTATCCAGGACGGAAGACCATTGGAAGGTTCGCATGATGAAAACTGCCATGCATTGCGTGTTTCGGCGTTGGGCCAGGCGGGCCAAACGACTGCTGATGTTGATGCCTGTCGTGGTCGCCGGCTGCGGCGGCGGATCGTCGTCGACAGCGTTGCTGGACGCGTCGAACCCTGGGGTGGTACCGCCCAGCGATCACGCGGGTCGTTTCGTGACTGGATGGCCGGATACCATTGCCATGGGTGCGGTGGGCGGCCCCAACATCACGCCGCCGACCGCGACGTCCACAGGTGGTGACGATGATTTCGGCGGCACGCCGATCGACGTCGTTTTCAAATACGCTGGAATGAACGGGAACGGGGATCCAGGGATCGTCGACCCACCGACCAACGCCTATCGCATGAGCAAGGATTTGACCGCGCTCAGCACGATCAATGCCCATCCGATGCGGGTCGCCATGGTTGAATATACCGCCCAGATGAGCGGTGGCACGAACCTCGACGATTTTTCGGATTCGGATGTGCCCAACCCAGGCGCCGGTGCGGCACCGGCGGGGGTGACGTACATCATGGCACGCCACTTCGCCAGCCTCGGGGCTGACGCGCAAATGCTCGCGATGCGCCCGGTCAGCTTTGGTACCGCGTCGTACGACGGCACGCTGATCATGAATCCCGACCTGCTCGGTGCCATCGAGCAGAACAATCTCATCGGCGTGGTCGATGGTGCCTTGCCCGATGGCGGGGTGACCGCAGGCGCGAGGATCGCGGCCTGCTTCCTGCTGACGCCGCGCGCCTACACCAACTGGTCGAATCCCAATGGATTGAGCAGCGCGCCCTACATCGGCAAGACCTATACCGGCACACCGGTCGCCATTCTCGCGCAGATGCTCGACGATGGTTATCCGGTCTGGAGCATCAACAGCCAGTCCGATCCTTACTGGCCGACGAGCAACAACAATCTCTATACCCCGTCCAGCACGCCGGCCCCTCCGGCGGACAGTGTGATCGGGGGGTGGTTCGATCGATGCACGGCATCCCCGGTCTCGCCGTTCCCGGTACCGGACTTCAAGTCCGGTCTGGCGGGATGGGTCACTGCCAATAATTGGTTGGTACGTATGGCCGCTGACGCGGCGAACCCAGCCTCGCGGGTCACGCTGGGTTGGCAGGACAATATGTGGGCAGCCGGATCTGGATTTTGGCTGCATGCGAATTTGAGCACACAGGACATCGCCTCGATTTATTCGACGCCGGTTTCGTCCTTTCTCGCGGCGAACGCGCCCGATGCCATCAACCGGGCGTCGCCAACCGGGCCCGACTATTTCGTTTTCGATCGCTACGAGACCGACGACAGTGCGGGCGCTGCGGCAGGGACGTTGTACAACGCGCGTGCCTGGAGCAACTATCTCAGCGCCGTCGGTCAATTCAGCGGACAGAATAACAACATCCCCATCATGCTTTGGCAGATTCCGGGTTCGCATATTCCCTACATCGGCGAGACACAGCCCGAACTCTATAACAACACGCCGGGCCTGTATGTTTTCAGCACAGCGCCTGACTATTTTTTTGGCGATACCCATCTCGCACCGGATCTTTCAAATATGGTTGCTGGCCCGGCCAGCCAGAGTTATCCGTTGAATTCAGCCGTCGGAAATTACGTGGTCTGCGCAACGCAGCCATCTCCTTACAACTGTCTGCAGGGCAACGACACGTATCGAAGCTACTTGCTCGAATATCAGGGCCAGCCCGCCAATTATGATTGGGCCACGAGCAATGGCCTTGCCCAGGCGGCCGCGGCACATGTCTTCGCGATTCTCTGGGGTGGGGGGAATACAACCAACGTCATCAAGAACTTCAGCAATCCCTCCGACCACGGGTGGCTGGCGGCGAAGATCAGGGCGTACGATCAGGCTGGCGGGGTCAAGGTGCAGTGAGCGAGCGCGCAGTCCTTGGCGCCGGAACGATGCCTGCGCCTCGCGCTGATTCAGACGATTGCCAGGTGCTCAGTGCCTGAAGCCGGGTTTTGCTGGTCGCGTTTGCTTTCGAGTTTGATGCGCAACCGCAAGTCGTTCACCGAGTCAGCGTTGCGAAGTGCGTCTTCGTAGCGGACCGCGTGCGCCTCGTAGAGGTCGAACAGCGCCTGATCGAAGGTTTGCATGCCGAGTTCGCGGGAGCGTTTCATCACGTCCTTCATCTCGCCGACTTCCCCTTTGAAAATCTGGTCCGCGATCAATGGAGAGTTGATCATCACTTCCACGGCAGCGATGCGGCCCTGGCCATTTTCACGCGGCAGCAGGCGCTGCGAAATGATGGCCTTGAGGTTCAATGACAGGTCCATCAGCAACTGGCTTCGGCGTTCTTCCGGGAAGAAATTGACAATGCGGTCCAGGGCCTGGTTGGCGTTGTTGGCGTGCAGCGTCGCCAGCACGAGATGTCCTGTTTCTGCGAACGCGACCGCGTGATCCATGGTTTCGCGGTCGCGGACTTCGCCCATCAGGATCACGTCGGGAGCCTGACGCATGCTGTTTTTGAGTGCGGCCTCCCAACTGTCGGTGTCCAGCCCGATCTCTCGCTGCGTGACGATGCAGTTCTTGTGCGCATGGACGAATTCGATCGGGTCTTCGATGGTGACGATATGACCGTGGGAGTTTTCATTACGCCAGTCAAGCATCGCCGCCATTGACGTGCTCTTGCCGGAGCCGGTGGCGCCGACAAAGACGATCAGACCGCGCTTGGTCATCGCCAGTTCCTCGAGCACCGCAGGCAGGCCCAGGCGGCGAATGCTCGGAAGGGATTGAGGGATGCGTCGAAGCACCAGACCAATCTGACCTTGTTGCACGAAGGCGTTGCAACGGAAGCGACCGATGCCGCCGGGAGCAATCGCGAAATTGCACTCCTTGTTGCGTTCGAAGTCTGCGGTTTGACGATCGTTCATGATCGCGCGCGCCAAAGCCTGGGTATGTTGCGATGTCAGTGGCTGCGCAGAGATCTTGTGCAATATGCCGTCGAGTTTGATCGCCGGAGGAAAGTCGGCGGTGATGAAGAGGTCGGAGCCACCTCGACTCACCATCAGCCTCAACAGATCCTGAATGAACTGGGATGCTTGATCGCGATCCATCACGCCGCTCCCTGGCCGTGTTGTCGATACAGCAATGTCATGTTCAGGACCCCACGACGTTGTTCGTCCCCAGCTTGCGCAACCGCAACGACAGGCGTCGTGCCAGGGAACCAACCAGGCGCGCCGCAGCTGCAGGCGCCTGCTGGATCATGGCATCGAGGGACGCTGCGTCGAGCACCGCCACTTCGCATTCGGTCAACGTGGTGCAATAAGACCAGCGAGGCCCGGAATCGAGCAGGGACATTTCCCCCAGCACGCTGCCCGCACGCGCCTCCGTCAGGCGCAACCGGTCGCCCCACGGTTGCTGGCGATCGACCGCGACAATGCCATGCAGGACCACCAGCATGAAGGCACCGTACTCATTTTGCTCAATCATGTCCCGGTTCGAATCCACGCCATAGAACTCGAAGTGTCTGGCGCACGCGTCGAGATCGACCACAGATAGTCCGGCCATGTAACGATCGCGGCCCCAGAGCTCCTTGAGCCGCTTCGAGGGCGCTGCGCGCGAGAGCTTGCGCGCTCCGATTCCGGGGGCTCGCTCCATCCATTGCGGAACGGCAGTGACGGTCGCCCCCGGATCGTGGAACCCGGTCGTAAAAAATTGCGACTCCACCGCCTCCTCGGGTTTGGGCTGGACACCCTTGCCGAGGCCAAGCAAGTGCAGAACTTTTCTCATGACCGGGTCGGCTTTAGCCGGGGAAGTTGTCGGGTTGCTTGGCGCGTGCGCGTGCTTCAGCCGGTGAAATCTTGTTCCGGCGCACGAGGTCGACGAGGTTTTGGTCCAGTGTTTGCATGCCATGCGCCTGGCTGGTCTGGATCATCGAGTACATCTGCGCAACCTTGTTCTCGCGGATCAGGTTGCGGATCGCAGGGGTGCCGATCATGATTTCGTGCGCGGCCACACGGCCGCTTTCATCCTTGAGCTTGCAAAGCGTCTGCGAGATGACAGCCACCAGCGCTTCAGACAGCATGGCTCGGACCATGTCCTTTTCGGCAGCTGGAAAGACATCGATGATCCGGTCGATGGTTTTGGGGGCCGAGGAGGTGTGAAGTGTGCCGAACACGAGGTGGCCGGTTTCAGATGCCGTCAGTGCGAGCCGGATCGTCTCCAGATCGCGCATTTCGCCAATGAGGATGGCGTCGGGATCCTCGCGCAGTGCCGAGCGCAGGGCGTTGGAAAAACTCAGCGTATGGGGACCAACCTCGCGCTGGTTGATCAGGCACTTTTTCGATTCGTGCACGAATTCAATCGGATCCTCGATGGTGAGGATGTGCCCGTGCTCATTGTTATTGAGGTGATCCACCATAGCGGCCAGCGTGGTGGACTTGCCGGATCCTGTCGGCCCAGTCACCAGCACCAGCCCGCGCGGCTTGAGCGCGAGGTCGCCGAAAATCTTCGGCGTGTTGAGGTCCTCGAGACTCAGGATCTTGCTGGGAATGGTTCGAAACACCGCACCCGCACCGCGGTTGTGATTGAAGGCGTTCACCCGAAACCGCGCCAGTCCACCGATCTCGAACGAGAAATCAATTTCGAAATATTCCTCGAAATGCTTGCGCTGCATGTCGTTCATGATGTCATAGACCATGGCATGAACGTCCTGATGCGACAAGGGCTTGACGTTGATTCGACGCACATCGCCGTGCACCCGGATCATCGGTGGCAATCCAGCCGAAAGGTGCAAGTCCGATGCATTGTTCTTCACGCTGAACCCGAGCAACTGCGTGATATCCACAACCATTCCCCAGAAGCGAACATGTTTCGCGTAGTGTACGGGTGTGCGACGATTTGCCGTCGAAGATGTTGCGTCCGCGCCGCGACGGCAGTCCAATAGCAGGTATGCCTACAACGCCAGCATCAACGCGGCTGCAGGAGGTCCGGACACGTATCGACGCAGCGGTGGCGCAAGCCGGCCGGGAAGCCTCGAGCGTCCGCCTGCTGGCCGTTTCCAAGACGTTTCCCGCCACCGCCGTGGCGGAACTGGCGGCTTGCGGCCAGCGCGAGTTCGGTGAGAACTACGTTCAGGAAGGCATCGCAAAAATCGACGCCCTGTCGTCCGTGCAGCCGCCCCCGCGTTGGCACTTCATCGGCCCGCTGCAAAGCAACAAGACCAGGGAGGTCGCAGCCAGGTTTGATTGGGTGCACGCCGTCGACCGGCTCCAGATCGCCCAGCGGCTGTCCGCCCAACGCCCGCCCACGCGCAACGGGCTGCCGCTCGCTGCGTTGCAGGTCTGCCTGCAGGTGAACATTAGCGCAGAGGCGAGCAAGAGCGGCGTCGCCGAGGCGGACCTGCTCCCGCTGGCCGAAGCCGTCGCCAGTCTGCCCAACCTGTGCCTGCGCGGGCTGATGTGCATTCCCGCCCCATCTCAAGGGCTCGTGGCGCAGCGCCTTCCGTTTGCGCGACTGCGCGAACTTCTGGAGGATTTGCGGCGGCGGGGGCTCGGCCTGGACACGTTGTCAATGGGAATGAGCGATGACCTCGAAGCTGCCGTGCTCGAAGGCGCGACCATCGTGCGCGTGGGCACGGCGCTGTTTGGCGCGCGTCCGCAACGGAGCGAGGCCGGGTGAGCGCCTCGCCTTCACACCCGGTCAAACGAAGCCGCGCAGGTCCGGAAGCGCCTGCGCAGGGCACGACGGTGCCTGGCCGGAGAGGTGGGCCTCGATCAGGCGTTCCCAGGTGCCGACGTGTTGCGGCACCGTGGCGCAATACAGCAGTGCCGCACCGCGCTGCACTGCCAGGACGGGAAAGTTCTCGGGTTCGAAGTCATCGAGGGCATCGGCCTCGTCCTCGATGTCGATCCAGGTGAAACGCACCCCGGGGAATCGACGCGCCAAGGCGTCGAATTCGGGGCGCCAGGCGGTGCAGATGTCGCACCAGGCCGCGCACAGACATGCCACGACCATGGTGTCGTCGTCCATCTGCAAGGCATCCCCGTCCGTCAGCGCAGCGCCTTGAAACGCAGGCGGTGAGGGCGCGCGCCCTCCTCGCCGAGGCGCTTTTTCTTGTCCGCCTCGTATTCCTGGTAATTGCCGGTGAAGAAGGTCCAGTGCGAATCGCCTTCCGCCGCCAGGATGTGGGTGGCGATCCGGTCGAGGAACCAGCGGTCGTGGCTGGTGACCATGATGCAGCCGGCGAATTCCAGCAGTGCGTCTTCCAGGGCGCGAAGGGTCTCAACGTCCAGGTCGTTCGACGGTTCATCCAGCAACAGCACGTTGCCGCCGGTGATGAGTGTCTTGGCCAGATGCAGGCGGCCGCGCTCGCCGCCCGAGAGCTGACCAACGATTTTTTGCTGATCGCCGCCCTTGAAGTTGAAGCGGCCGCAGTAGGCGCGCGAGGCAACCTGGAACTTGCCGACATTCATGATGTCCTGACCGCCCGAGATGGCTTCCCAGACTGTCTTTTCGTCGGGGAGAGACCCACGGCTCTGGTCTTCGTAGACCAGCTTCACGGTCGGGCCGACGCGGATGTCGCCGGCATCGGGCGTGTCCTGTCCAGCGATCATGCGGAACAACGTCGACTTGCCGGCGCCGTTGGGGCCGATGACGCCGACGATCGCTCCGGCAGGAATCTTGAAGCTCAGGTCGTCGATCAGCAGGCGATCGCCGTAAGCCTTTCGCACGCCGGCGAATTCAATCACCTCGTTACCCAGGCGGTCAGCCACGGGAATGAAAATCTCGTTGGTTTCGTTGCGCTTCTGGTATTCGACTTCAGCCAATTCCTCGAATCGTGCCATGCGCGCCTTGCTCTTGGCTTGGCGACCCTTCGGGTTTTGCCGGACCCATTCAAGCTCTTGCTTCATGGTCTTGAGGTGCGCCGCCTCGCTACGCGCCTCGGTTTCCAGGCGCGCTTCCTTCTGCTCCAGCCAGTTGCTGTAGTTGCCCTTGAACGGCAAGCCGTGCCCGCGGTCGAGCTCAAGGATCCATTCGGCCGCGTTGTCGAGGAAGTAGCGGTCATGGGTGACAGCCACCACGGTGCCGGAGAAGCGATGCAGGAATTGCTCGAGCCAATCAACGCTTTCAGCGTCAAGGTGGTTGGTCGGTTCGTCGAGCAGCAGCATATCGGGCTTCGAGAGCAGCAGGCGGCACAGCGCCACGCGGCGCTTTTCACCGCCGGATAGCGGGCCGATTTTTGCGTCCCATGCCGGCAGGCGCAGCGCGTCAGCGGCGATTTCAAGCTGCAGGTCGGTGTTGCCTCCCTCGCCAGTCGAGATGATGGCCTCGAGCTGCGCCTGTTCTTCGGCGAGCTTGTCGAAGTCGGCATCCGGGTCGGCATATTCGGCGTAGACCGCTTCAAGGCGCTTCTTGGCCGCGAGCACGCCGCCGATCCCTTCCTCGACGGCTTCGCGCACCGTCTGTTCCGGGTCGATCTGCGGCTCCTGCGGCAGGTAGCCGATCTTGATGCCGGCCATCGGGACGGCGTCTCCCTCGATGTCCTTGTCGACGCCGGCCATGATTTTCAGCAAGGTGGATTTGCCCGAGCCGTTGAGGCCGAGCACACCGATTTTTGCACCTGGGAAAAAGGACAGGGAGATGTCCTTGAGGATATGTCGCTTCGGCGGAACGATCTTGCCGACGCGGTTCATCGTGAACACATATTGCGCCATGGTTTTCGTGGTCTGAGGTTATATTGCCGACGGAGCCCGAAGGGGCTGCGGCTTCGGCACTCAGCTTAGCGGACTGGCCGAGGGCGGCAACAGGACCCGGCGCCATCAGCCGCCCGCGTCACGCGCTGTCGACTTTTCGGTGGACGCGACTGTTTCAACCGCCGGCGCGCCAGCCCGTGCCACCAGCCCTCCCGGCCACCGGCGATGACCTCACTGTTTTTGACCCTTCACCGCATGCCAGGCCGCCAC
>DAICZP010000119.1 GCA_027311065.1 Thiomonas sp.
GGTCGGGGGCGATGATCCTCCCCGGTGTCTCAAACCAAGACCTTCAAAGAGCTACTCAAGTCATTCATTTCAGTGGTTTTTTTGTGTTTGATCTGTGTAAAAAAACAGCACTCGAAACCAAGCTAAGTGCTTGTTTGGAAAGCGGAAATTCAATTTTCCCTATTGACTGCAAATGTTTTGACCCATAAAGTGCAGCCGAGTGGGAAATAGTGGGGAAAAGTGCAGGATTTCGCACACACCAAGACGCAAGGGAGAGTGACGTGTTCATCGGCATTTCGGCGTTGACGCTGGACGGCAAAGGTCGAATGACCGTGCCTGCGCGTCATCGCGATCTGCTGGCCAGCCAGGGTGGTGGACGCTTGACCTTGACCAAAAGCCCTGAAGGTTGTCTGCTCATGTTCGCCGAGCCGCAATGGCGCGAATTTCACGCCAAGATCGCCGCGCTGCCGATGTCGGCGCAGGGGTGGAAGCGCATTTATCTTGGTCACGCCACCGAGGCCGAAATCGATTCCACCGGGCGGGTGCTCATCGCGCCGGAGTTGCGCGTCGCGGCCCATATCGAGCGCGACGTCGATCTGATCGGCATGGGCTCGCATTTCGAGGTCTGGGACCGCGCCACGCATCAGGCGCGCGAAGCCGCGGTGATCGAGGCGGGCATGCCCGACGCGGTCCGCGACATCGTGATCTGAAGGTGGTCCTGGATGCCGATTCTGGATGCAACGGCTGCGCAATCGCTGCAGCACCGCACGGTGCTGCTGGAGGAGGCTGTCGAGCTTTTGTGCGTCGAGCCCGCGGGTGTGTATCTGGATGCCACGTTCGGACGGGGTGGCCATACGCGTGCCATGTTGGATCGATTGTCGGCGCAGGGCCGCGTGATCGCGCTGGACCGCGATCCGCAGGCGATCGCAGCCGGGCAGGAACTGGCGCGATCCGACGCGCGGTTGACGCTGGTTCATGCGCCGTTCTCCGAATATGGCAGCGTCCTCAACTCCCTGGGGGTCGGGCAGGTCCGCGGCATGTTGTTCGATCTTGGCGTGTCGTCACCACAACTCGACGACACCGCGCGCGGATTCAGCTTCCGGGGTGACGCCGCGCTGGACATGCGGATGGATCCCACACGCGGAATGACGGCGGCGGAGTTCCTGGCCATCGCCGGTGTCGATGAGATCACCAGGGTATTGAGGGACTATGGCGATGAACGGGCGGCTTTCAAGATTGCAAAGGCGGTTGTGGCTCGCCGCGAACGGGGACAACCCATCACCCGCACCGCAGAGCTTGCCGCCCTCGTGGCGCAGGAAGTGCGCAGTCGCGAACCGGGCCAGGACCCAGCGACGCGAACCTTTCAGGCTCTTCGGATTCACGTCAATGCCGAGCTCGCTGAACTCGAGGCGGCGCTCGCGCAGGTAACCGCGCGCCTCGTGGAAGGTGGCAGATTGGTGGTGATCAGTTTTCACTCGCTCGAGGATCGCATCGTCAAGCATTTCCTCGCACGTCACGCTCGCGCACCCGCATTGACGCGGGAGCAGCGTCGCCTTCCGCTCGCCCCGCCGGATTTCCATCCTGACTTCAAGCTCATCGCGAGACAGCGTCCCGGTGCTGACGAGGTGCGCGCCAATGCGCGTGCACGCTCGGCCCTGATGCGGGTGGCACAGAGGCTGGAGCACACGCGACACGAGGAGCACCAGGCGTGAGCAAGCTCAACGTCTTCCTGCTGGTGCTCGTCATCGTCAGCGCACTGGGCGTCGTCCGCATGCAGTACGAAGCCCGGCGCAGCTTCACCGCGCTGGACGTGGAGCGTCAGCGTACCCAGCAGTTGCAACTCGACGAAGATCGGCTCCAGGTCGAGGTTCGCACGTTGTCGGTGCCCGAACGTATCGAAAGTCTGGCCCGCGACACCCTTGGCATGCAGCCGGTGACGCCGGGACGCACGGATTACGTGAGTGCGGCGCACGTTCCGGCGCAGGCGCTGTCCATTCCCACCCGTTAAGCGCGACCGCCCCATGAAACTCGGATCCCGCGCCTTTGGCTCTTATGTGCCCCCGGTTCAGCGTCGCGCAAGCCCGTTGCTGCGCCTGCGCCTGGCGCCCGGACGGGCATTGCTCGTCAAGGGCATGCTGTACATCGCGTTCGCTGCCCTGCTGGCGCGCGCCCTGTGGGTGCAGGTCATCACCACGCATTTTTATCAGGAGCAGGGCGAGCTGCGTTTCGTGCGCACCATCGAACTCCCGGCGATGCGGGGGCGAATCCTCGATCGCAATGGCAACATCCTGGCATCGAGCATTCCAGTCAAGACCATCTGGGCTGATCCGGCGACTCTCGAGGCTGCGCCTGGCATGGTGACAGCGCTGGCCGCACTGCTTCACCTCGATCCGGGCGAGTTACGGCACCGTCTGTCACTCGATCGTCAGTTCGTCTACGTCAAGCGCCAGGTCGACATCGACACCGCCCGCAAGGTGAAGGCGCTCGGCATCAAAGGCATCTACTTTTCTCCAAGCTATACAAGGTATTACCCGGAGGGGGCGGCCGCGGCGCAGCTCGTCGGTTTTACCGACATCGAGAATCAGGGTCAGGCAGGCGTGGAGCTGGCATTTCAATCGCAGCTTGCGGGGCACTCGGGTACCCGCAAGGTCTTGCGGGATCGGCTCGGCAACGTGATCGAGGACGTCGAGGGCGGGATACCCCCGGTCAACGGCGCCGACATGCAGCTTTCCATCGACAGCAAGATCCAGTACCTGACGTATCAAGCGCTCAAGGACGCCGTACAGACATCCAGGGCGAAGAACGCCAGCGCGGTTGTGCTGGACGCGCGTACCGGCCAGGTGCTCGCGCTTGCCAATTATCCGAGTTTCGACCCCAATCACCGCCAGGGAACGCCAGCTGCGGACATGCGCAATTACGCGCTGACTGACATTTATGAGCCGGGTTCGGTGATGAAACCGCTGACCATCGGCGCCGCCCTGCAGCTTGGCATCGTGACCCCGCAGTCGACCTTCAACACCGCGCCTGGCTGCCAGAGTTTTTACGGCAACCGGATTTGCGACGATTCAAACAATGGCACCATCGCCCTGCCGCAGGTCATCCAATATTCGAGCAATATCGGTACCGGCCAGATCGTGGAACGCATGACACCCCGCGAACAATGGGACATGTACACCGCGGTCGGCCTTGGTCAGCGACCGCAGGTTCCATTTCCTGGCGTGGCCAGCGGACGCCTGCGTCCATGGCGCCGCTGGCGCCCCATCGACGCCGTCACGCAGGGTTTCGGCTACGGCGTCGCGCTGTCCACCTTCCAGCTCGCGCACGCTTATCTGGTGTTCGCCAACGATGGCGTCATTCTTCCCGCGAGCCTGTTGCGCAATGACGGCCCGGTCCAGGGTGAACGGATTCTGTCCGCCAGGGTCGCAGCGCAGGTGCGCGCCATGCTCGCGCTGGTTACCCAGAAGGGTGGTACCGCCTCGACCGCGGCGGTTGCTGGCTACTCCACGGGTGGCAAAACCGGCACAGCCTATCTCTGGCGTGGCCATGGGTATGACAAACATCTCTTCCGGGCGCAGTTCGTCGGCCTGTCTCCGCTGAGCAACCCCAGAGTGGTGATGGCGGTTTCGGTCGACCAGCCTGACGCCGCGCACCACTTCGGTGGTCAGATCTCGGCCCCCGTCTTCGCCGCCGTCGTGCCTCAGGCGCTGCGGATTCTGGGCGTCGCACCTGACCTGCCAGTGAAGCCTGAACTCCCTGGCGCATCGACGGCGCAGACTGCTGCGCACAAGGCGGGGGCATGATGCAGCGTCTCGATTCCGTCGGCGCCCTGAAGCACGCCCTGCAGTCAGCGGGCGCGCAGCCCGGCGCGGCTCTGCGTACCGATACGCGGGCGCTGCGGACAGGTGACGTGTTCGTCGCCTGGCCGGGTGCTGCGCGTGACGCACGCCATCACCTCGACGACGCCTTCGCGCGCGGTGCGGTGTGCGCGGTGATCGACGCCGCTGGCGCCGCCGCGTACGAGGTCTCGGCGCGCGTGCTGCGTGTTTCCGACCTGCAAGCGATCGCCGGTGGCTTGGCCGACGCCTGGTACGGCCACCCGTCGCGTCACATGACTGTGCTGGCGGTCACTGGAACCAATGGCAAGACCTCCTGCGCGCTGTGGGCGGCGCGGGCGCTGGCGGCCGCCGGACGACCTTGCGGCGTGATCGGAACGCTGGGTCTGGGGATGCCGGACGCCTTGCGGTCGACGGGTCTGACCACACCCGATCCGGTGCAACTGCACCATGCACTGGCGGACATGCGTGACAGAGGCGTGGCCCACTGCGCCCTCGAAGCGTCGTCCATCGGTGTGCAGGAGCGGCGCCTCGATGGGGTGCGCCTGCACGCGGTCGGGTTCACCAACTTGACCCAGGACCATCTTGATTACCACGGCAGCATGGCCAGCTATGCCGCCGCCAAGCGCCGCCTGTTCGACTGGCCCGCGTTGCGGGCAGCCGTGATCAATGTTGACGATCCCACCGGCACCTTGTTCGCCGGGCACGCGCTGCAGAAGGGACTGCACTTGCAGACAGTCTCGCTGTCGCAGCATGCCGACTGGGCATTGACTGCGCTGTCGGAGGAAGACGCGGGCATGCGGCTGCGTGTGCGCTGCGGTGCGCGCCTGGCCGACCTCACGGTGCCGCTGCTCGGCCGATTCAACGCATCGAATCTTCTGGTCGTGTGCGGCTTGCTCGCGACGTGCGGTCTCGATTTCGATGCCATCGTGTCGTCCATCGCCACCGTGACGGCGCCGCCGGGGCGTTTGCAGGGGTTGGGCGGCATCGCTGCGCCGTTGGTGGTGGTCGACTATGCCCATACGCCCGATGCGATCGGGCATGCACTGCAGGCCTTGCGAGGCGTGGCCCAGCGGCGCGGCGGCAAGCTTTGGTGCGTGCTGGGTGCCGGTGGCGATCGTGACCGCTCCAAGCGTGCTCCGATGGCCGCCGCTGCGGAGGCAGTGGCTGATCGCATCGTGCTCACGAGCGACAACCCGCGCAGCGAGATTCCGCAGGAGATCGTGTCGGACCTGATGCAGGGTCTGGTGGCTCCGGCCCGGACCCTTGCCGTAACTGATCGTGCGCAAGCCATTGCGCAAACGGTTTCGCATGCCGATGCCGAGGACGTGGTGCTGGTGGCTGGCAAGGGCCATGAGACGACGCAGGAGGTTCGCGGTGTCAAGCGGCCTTTCAGTGATGTCTTTCACGTTCGATTGGCGCTCGCCCAGCGTGGCGCTGGATGTTTCAATCTGCGCGAGTTGCACGCCTGGGTCGGTGGCCGCCTGCGCGGCAACCCCTTGCTGGCACTCCATGGTGTATCCACCGATACGCGCACACTGCGTGCTGGCGAATTGTTCGTCGCCCTTAAGGGAGAGCGCTTTGATGCCAACGATCTGGTGCGCGACGCCGTCGCGGCTGGTGCGGGAGCGGTGCTGACCGAACGATCGCTGGCGGATTTCGACGTGCCGGGGATCGAGGTGTCCGACAGCCTCGCTGCCTTCGGCCGGCTTGCCCGCGCCTGGCGCCGTCAGCAGGCGGCGATGCCCCTGATCGCCGTCACCGGCAGCAACGGGAAGACGACGGTGACGCAGATGCTGGCGTCCATCCTTGCTGCCTGGCAGGGCGAGGACGGACGTCTGGCGACCCAGGGCAATTTCAATAACGAGATCGGTCTTCCGCTGACCCTGCTGCGATTGCGGCCCGGGCACCTCGCGGGCGTGGTCGAGCTCGGCATGAACCATCCCGGTGAGGTAGGCCGACTGGCAGCGATCTGCGAGCCGACGGTGGGATTGGTCAACAACGCGCAACGTGAACATCAGGAATTCATGGAAACAGTCGAGGCCGTGGCGCTCGAGAACGGCAGCGTGATCGAGAGCCTTCCGCCGGATGGCGTGGTGGTGTACCCGGCGGACGATCCCCAGGCACCGATCTGGCGTGCGCAGGCTGGTGCGCGGACGTTGATGCGCTTTTGTCTGCGCGACGCCGTGGCGGGAGCAGGCGTGCTGGTACCCACCGCCGACGCGGAAGTGCATGGCGTGGTCGAAGCGCTTGGCGACGGCATGGTGCTGCATCTGCAAACGCCGACCTTGACGGCGGCGCGGGTGCGCCTGCAGCTCATCGGGCGGCACAATGCTCACAATGCACTGGCGGCCTCGGCTGCGGCGCTGGCGGCGGGTGCGCCGCTGTCGGCGGTGATCGATGGTCTGGAGGCTTTCCGCGCAGTGCCGGGGCGGATGCAGCGCATTGCGCGCCGCTGGTCCGACGGGCATGCGCTGCTGCTGATCGACGACACATACAACGCCAATCCCGATTCGGTGCGAGCGGCCATCGATGCGCTGGCTGCGCTTCCCGGGCGCCGTTTGCTGGTCCTCGGCGACATGGGTGAGGTGGGTACGCAAGGAGCCGCATTTCACGCTGAAGTCGGTGCGCACGCCGCCGCCTGCGGCCTCGATGCCGGGTGGTGTGTTGGTACGCAGTCCGCGGCGGCGGCTGATGCCGCGGCCGCGGGAGGTGTGGACGCAAGCCGTGTGGCTGCAGTGGAAGCGATCGACACGGGGGCGATGCATGCCTTCGATGCCGTGCTCGTGAAAGGCTCGCGCTTCATGCGCATGGAGCGCATCGTTGCCGCCGTGCAGCAGCGTACGGCGCCGGCTGCCGACCCTGCGGAAGGACAAGCCCATGTTGCATAGCCTCGCGCTCTGGCTGATGCAGGTCTCGCCCGAGCTTCGCTTTTTCCGCGTGTTCAACTACATCACCTTCCGTGCCGTGATGAGTACGCTGACCGCCCTGCTCATCGGCCTGGCCGCGGGGCCGGGCGTGATCCGCAAGCTGACGGCGATGAAGGTTGGTCAGGCCGTGCGCACCGATGGACCACAGACGCATCTGATCAAGACCGGTACGCCGACCATGGGTGGTGTCTTGATCCTCATCGCCATCAGCTCGGCGTCCCTGTTGTGGATGGATCTGTCCAACCGCTTCGTCTGGCTCGTACTGCTCGTCACCCTCGGATTCGGCGCCGTCGGCTGGGCCGATGACTATCGCAAAGTGGTGTACCGCGACCCCAATGGCATGCGTTCGCGCGAAAAATATTTCTGGCAGTCCCTGATCGGGGTCGTGGCGGCCTTTTACCTCGCCTTCGCGGTATCGGGTAACGGCAATGCCGCGGTGTGGCACCTGTTCGTCGCCTGGCTGCGCAGCGGGTTGACCATGCCTCTTCCTCCCGCCGCCGACTTGATCGTGCCGTTTTTCAAGACGGTCAGTTACCCATTGGGGATCACCGGTTTCATCGTGCTGACCTATTTCGTGATCGTGGGGGCGAGCAATGCCGTCAACCTGACCGATGGCGCCGATGGCCTGGCGATCATGCCGACGGTGATGGTGGGGGGTTCGCTGGGCGTGTTCGCGTATGTCACCGGGAACGCGTTGTTTTCCAAATATCTGTTGTTCCCGTTCATCCCTGGCGCTGGGGAGTTGCTGATTTTCATCGGGGCAATGGTCGGCGCTGGCCTGGCATTCCTGTGGTTCAACGCCTATCCGGCGCAGGTCTTCATGGGCGACGTGGGGGCGCTGGCGCTCGGGGCGGCCCTCGGCACCATCGCGGTCATCGTGCGCCAGGAAATCGTGTTGTTCATCATGGGAGGCGTGTTTGTCGTTGAGACTCTTTCGGTGATGATCCAGGTGGGTTACTTCAAGTACACCAAGCGCAAGTTCGGGCACGGACGCCGGATTTTCAAGATGGCACCGCTGCACCACCACTTCGAGCAGCTCGGCGTCAAGGAATCCCAGGTGGTGATCCGGTTCTGGATCGTCACCATGATGCTGTGTCTGGTCGGCCTGGCCAGCCTGAAGCTGCGATGAAAGACCCCATGAACCTGCGCGACCGCTCCGTCCTCGTGCTTGGCCTTGGAACTTCCGGGGCCGCGATGGCGCGTTGGTGCCTCGACGCCGGCGCGCACGTGCGTGCAGCTGACAGCCGCACGACGCCGCCCAATCTCGAGGCGCTGCGCGCCGACTACCCGACGCTCAACGTCCACCTGGGCGCTTGCGATCCCACGTTGCTCGCCGGTGTCGATCTGGTGTGCGTGAGCCCCGGCATCGCCCCGCGTGACGCGGCATTCGGCTCCCTGCTCGAATCAGCGCGTGCGCAAGGCATCGCCCTGCTTGGCGAACTCGGGCTGTTCGTCGCCGCACTGTGCGCCCTGCACACGTCGCAGGGGTATGCGCCTTCGGTGCTGGCGGTCACCGGCACCAATGGCAAGACCACCGTGACCGCGCTCACGACACACCTGCTCAAGGGCGCCGGCGTTGACGCGCAGGAAGCCGGCAACATCGGACCGGCCATGCTTGACACGTTGCGCGCGCGCATCGACAGCGCGCGCCTTCCCGCGGCCTGGGTCCTCGAGCTTTCCAGCTTTCAGTTGCACGGCGCGGATGACTTCGCCGCCACTGCCGCCACCGTGCTCAACATCACGCAGGACCATCTCGATTGGCATGGCACGATGCAAGCCTACGTGGCCGACAAAGCACGCATCTTCGGCCCCGGCGTCTGGCAGCTGCCCGCGCAGCCTGGTCTGATGGTGCTCAACCGCGACGATACCCGCGTGATGGCGCTGGGGCGTGCGGGGCGGCGCATGCAGACGTTCGGGCTGGACACCCCGCAGCGCGACGGCGACTGGGGCGTCGTGCACGAGCATGGCATGGCTTGGCTGGCGCGCGCACGCATCGAGGCGGAGCAGGAACAGCCGAAACGTCGTTCGAAGGGGGTGCCACCCCCGGTGCCGGTGCCGGTGTCGATCCAGATGCTGATGCCGGCCGATGCGCTGCGCATCCAGGGGCGCCACAACTGGGCCAACGCGCTGGCGGCACTTGCACTCGCCGCCAGTACCGGCGCCGCACTCGGGCCGATGCTGCACGGCTTGCGCGCTTATCGCGGCGAGCCGCACCGGATGCAACCGCTGGGCATGATCGACGGTGTCGAATGGATCGAGGACAGCAAAGGAACCAATGTCGGTGCCACCGTGGCCGCGCTGCAGGGCATGCAGCGGCCGGTGGTACTCATTGCCGGCGGGGACGGCAAAGGTCAGGATTTCACCCCTCTGGGTGAAGCCGCATCCACGCGGCTGCGCGCGGCGCTGCTGATCGGACGCGATGCTGCCGCCATCGAAGCCGTGCTGGGCGACATCTGCACGGTGGAGCGCATGCCCGATCTGGAGCAGGCGACACGCCGCGCCGCCGAGCTGGCACGTGCGGGTGACGTCGTCCTGCTGTCACCCGCATGTGCGAGCCTCGACATGTTCCGCAACTACGCCCACCGCGCCGAGGTGTTCACCGCCGCGGTGACGGACATCGCGCATGCGCGCGGTGTGCAGTTGGAGGCCGGCGCATGATCTCGAACTGGCTGCGGTTCGGCAGGCGCCGCGACGCCGAGACACCGATGCCGGTGCGCATCGGCTATGTGGGTCCGGCCGCGTCGCGCATGCTCGAGTTCGATCAGAACCTGCTCTGGGTGGTCGTGCTCTTGCTGTCGTTCGGACTGGTCATGGTGTATTCCGCCACCGTCGCGATTCCGGATGATCCGCACTTCGCGCACTGGACGCAGTTTCACTTCTTCTGGCGCGATCTGGCGGCGATTTCGCTGGGATTGCTCGGAGGCTGGGTCGCAGTGCAATTTCCGATGTCATTCTGGCAACGCTGGGCACCGGTGCTCTTCGCGGCGTCGCTGGGGTTGCTGCTCGCGGTGCTGGTTCCGCTCATCGGCAAAGGCGTCAACGGATCACGGCGCTGGATTCCGCTCGGGGTGTTCAACTTCCAGCCCTCGGAGCTGGTGAAGCTGACCATGATCCTTTACGCGGCCAACTTCATCGTCCGCAAACAGGAGGTGAAGGAGAGCTTCAGCAAGGCTTTCCTGCCGATGGGAATTGCCCTCGGCGTCATCGGCCTGTTGCTCCTGGCCGAGCCTGACATGGGTGCATTTCTCGTCATCGCTTCGGTGGCCATGGCGATCCTCTTTCTCGGCGGCGTCAACGGTCGCATGTTCGCCGCGCTGGCAGTCGTGATGATCGGTGCCTTCGTCATGATGATCGTGTTGTCGCCATGGCGACGCGAGCGCATTTTTGCCTATCTCAATCCGTGGAGCGACAACCACGCGCAGGGCAGCGCCTATCAGTTGGCGCATGCCCTGATCGCGATGGGGCGCGGCCACGTTTTCGGGGTGGGCCTCGGCGGCAGTATCGAGAAATTGCACTACCTGCCTGAGCCGCAAACCGACTTTCTCCTGGCCATCATCGGGGAAGAGTTCGGTTTTGCAGGTGTTCTGGTTGTGACCATGATCTATGCCTGGATCACCAAGCGCGCTTTCGATATCGGTCGCCAGGCCCTGGCCGCGGATCGGATGTACTCGGCCCTGGTCGCACAGGGCGTCGGCGTGCTCATCGGTGGTCAGGCCTTTATCAACATCGGTGTCAATCTCGGCCTGTTGCCAACCAAGGGTCTGACGCTTCCATTGATGAGCTATGGCGGTTCGGCGACGATTCTGTCGCTGTTGGCGCTGGCGTTGCTGTTCCGGGTCGATTTCGAGAACCGTGTACTCATGCGGGGAGGTCGCGTATGACGCCGGACCGCCGTGCAGGCATGCCACGCAAGACTGCGGTCATCATGGCTGGGGGAACCGGTGGTCATATTTTTCCCGGACTGGCGGTGGCCGAGGGCTTGCGCGCCGCGGGCTGGGACGTGCATTGGATGGGGGCACCCAGCGGCATGGAGGCGCGCATCGTACCAGCGCATGGATTCCCCATGCTTGGCGTCGATTTCGGCGGCGTGCGGGGCAAGGGACTGTCGACCAAGCTGCTGCTGCCGGCGCGATTGCTGCGGGCGTTCGTGCAGGCATTCCGGGCATTGCGCCGCGTACGCCCCGGCGTCGTGCTCGGCATGGGGGGTTACATCACGGTTCCGGGCGGATTGATGAGCGACCTGACCGGCGCGCGCTTGGTCCTGCATGAGCAGAACGCAGTGGCGGGAATGAGCAACCGCTTGCTGGCCCGTCTTGCAGACCGGGTGCTGTGTGCTTTTCCGCACACACTTGCGCATGGCGAGTGGGTCGGCAATCCGGTGCGCCAGGCCATCCGCGATCTCGCGCCACCGGAACAACGCTACGCCGACCGCACCGGTCCGCTTCGGGTGCTGGTGGTGGGTGGCAGCCTCGGCGCGGCAGCGCTCAACGTCTGCGTGCCGCAAGCGCTGGCGCAGATCGATCCGGCGCAGCGTCCCCAGGTGCTCCATCAATCCGGACGCGGCCACCTGCAGGAGCTCGAGCGCCGCTACGCCGACCTGGGCGTGCAGGCAGACTGCCGCGAGTTCATCGACGACATGGCGGCGGCGTATGCCGACGCCGATCTTCTTGTCTGCCGCGCCGGCGCGTCGACCGTCAGCGAAGTCGCATGCGCGGGAGTGGCGGCCATCTTCGTTCCTTTCCCTCACGCGGTCGACGATCATCAAACCGCCAATGCCAGATTTCTGGCCGAAGCAGAAGCGGCACTGCTGGTGCAGCAACGCGATCTGCGTCCGCAGCGCCTGGCGGAACTATTGCGAGACATGGAACGCGAGGGGCTGACCACCATGGCGTGTCGGGCCCGTGCCAT
>DAICZP010000122.1 GCA_027311065.1 Thiomonas sp.
CCACCCCCCCTACCCCGCCATGCGCATGCGCCGATTGCGGCGCGATGATTTCACCCGTCGTCTCGTACGCGAACATCGTTTGAGCCCGGACGACCTGATCCTGCCGGTGTTCGTGCTTGACGGCGAAGGCCGGCGCGAGCCCGTGCTGTCGATGCCGGGCGTGGAACGTGTCAGCATTGACCTGCTGCTCCAGGTTGCGGCTGATTGCGTGCAACTGGGCGTGCCGGTGATCGCGCTGTTTCCCGTGATCGCGCAGGAGCACAAGACGCCGGACGGACTGGAGGCGCTCAACCCGGACGGGTTGGTTCCACGCGCCGTGCGCGCACTCAAACACGCGTATCCGCAGTTGGGTGTGCTCACGGACGTCGCGCTCGATCCTTATACCTCGCACGGGCAGGATGGAATCCTCGACGAACACGGCTATATCCTCAACGATCCGACCGTGGAGGTTTTGACGCTTCAGGCTTTGGTGCAGGCCAGCGCTGGTGTCGATATCGTTGCGCCGAGCGACATGATGGATGGCCGGATCGGGTCCATTCGCACCGCACTCGAGCAGGCCGGGCACATTCACACGCGGATCATGGCTTACAGCGCCAAGTATGCCAGTGCGTTCTACGGGCCATTTCGGGACGCCGTCGGTTCGGCGTCCAACCTCGGCCGGGCTGACAAAAAGGTGTACCAAATGGATCCCGGCAACTCGGACGAGGCCTTGCGTGAGGTCCAGCTCGACATCTCCGAGGGGGCTGACATGGTGATGGTCAAGCCCGGCATGCCCTACCTGGATATCGTCTGGAGGGTCAAGGAGACATTTCGCATGCCGACGTTCGCCTATCAGGTGAGCGGCGAATACGCGATGCTCAAGGCCGCCGCCGCCAACGGCTGGCTGGATGGCGAGGCGGTGATGATGGAATCGCTGCTGGCATTCAAGCGGGCGGGTGCCGATGGCATCCTGACCTACTTTGCAATCGACGCGGCACGCTTGCTGCGCGGTTGAAATGCGCGCGCTTCGTCAGCGCCAGAAAAGCACGCAGGCGATCGCGACCCAGCCCAGTGCGAAATTCAACTGCACGCGCTGGTGAATCCGTTGCAGTGCCCGGCCCAGGCCGGGCCAGTCTTCTGCAAGCGCCGCGCGGCGTGCGTGCCGAAATGGGCCGAAGTGGATGTGGCCGAAGATGGCAGTCATCACGATGCCGACACCCAGCATGGCGTGCCAGCCGTGGGGTGCGGCGGCGCCCGCACGGGCGAACATGAGCGCGCCGCTGGCCAGCAAGAGCACGATCGATCCCCACACCAGGGGGAAGAAGTTCTCGAGCGCCGCCAGCAACATGCGCGGACGCAAGGGAGGCTCCAGTGTGGCGAACGCTGCCGGACGCAGTGCGAACAGCACGAAGGCCATGCCTCCGAGCCAGACAATGGCACCAATGAGATGGAGCAGCAACGCGATGTCGGACATGAAACCTCCCTGGGGTGAAGCCTGGATTCGAACACGATCTCCGACCTTGGCCACTTTTCAATGGGCACGATGCAGCGCAATCCGCGCCCTGAAGGGATGAAAAACGGTGTTCATCCCCGGATCTTCCCGTATACTTCCGCTGTTTTTCCGCCATCGACTGCGGTGGACACGCGGCAGGGTGCGGCCCGCAGGATGTGGGCGGGTCTGTAGTGTGCGGTGCAAGCCGCCTTGGGGCAGGGCTTGGACATCGGCGTCGGGTTCGCGTGCGGCTGCGCACCCCGGCACGGCCCCGCTGATCATGGCAAGCTGTCTCCACCTGTGCTCTCCAGCTGTGCATCACCCAGTCGAGGCTCGCGTCGCTTGACGCAGCTTCCAAATCTTTGACCACCTGAACCGTGCAAGTGACCGATTCCTGGCAGGACGACGAGCCCGAGCGCAAGCCGCTGAACCGCGCGCAGGCGCAGGCGCTGCTGGCCGCCAAGCCTGGCGTATCCGTGCAGCGCGTCGTTGCGCTCCAGGTGGTGGTCGTGGCCGTGGTTGCGCTCGGCGCGCTGGCCCTGGCGGGACGCACGGTGGCGTGGTCGGCGCTGTACGGCGGCCTGGTGGTGATGGTCCCAGCCGCGTTGTTTGCCGGCGGCATGCGAGCTTGGCTGGTCAAGCTGCAGCCGGCCTTTGCCTTGTTTGGTTTCGCATTCGGTGAGTTGCTCAAGATCGCGCTCACCGTCGTTCTCTTCCTGCTGGCGCCACGCCTGCTGCGCACGCCGAGCTGGCCTGCGCTGCTGGTCGGTCTGGTCGCCACCCTTCAGGTGTATTGGATTGCCCTGTTGCTCCGCGGCAAGCGGAGCGGTCGTCCATCCAGCTGAGATCACGATTCCCCCATCCTCGCCCTCTTCAAATGTCCGCAGACCAGACTCCCATCACAGCCGGTGAATACATCATTCACCACCTCACGCACTGGACCAGCGCGCCACGCGGTGGCGTGATTGACTTCAGCATCATCGATATCGACTCCGTGATTTTCGCGGTGGGCCTCGGCCTGCTGGCGTGTTTCGTGCTGTGGCGCGTCGCTCAGGGCATGCGCAGCGGTGTTCCAGGCCGTTTGCAGGGCGCGGTTGAATTTCTGGTTGAGTTCGTGGATGAGCAGGCGCGCGGCATCGTGCGCAACGCAAAGTCGCGGGAGTTCGTCACCCCGCTGGCTTTCGTGTCGTTCATCTGGATCATCATGATGAACCTCATGGATCTGCTGCCGGTCGATCTGTTGCCGCGTCTGTGGCAGACTGCGCACGCCGGACAGGATCCCGAGCATGTGTTCCTGCGTGTCGTGCCCACCGCAGACCTGTCGGTGGCCCTCGGCATGTCGATCACCATTTTGTTGCTGAGCCTCTACTACGGCATCAAGGTCAAAGGCCTGGGCGGCTGGTTGCATGAATTGTTCACTGCGCCATTCGGCAATCACCCCCTGCTGTGGCCTCTGAACTTCGCCATGCAGCTGCTGGAATACCTTGCCAAGACCCTCTCCCACGGCATGCGACTGTTTGGCAACCTGTACGCCGAAGAAATTCTTTTCATGATCATCGCGCTCATGGGCGCGGCCGGCCTGAGCAACCTCACCGGTTGGGCGCTGTTCTTCGGCAACATCGCCGCAGGGCTCGCCTGGTCGATTTTCAGCATGTTGGTCATCGTGCTGCAAGGGTTCATCTTCATGATGCTGACCTTGGTCTATATCGGTCAGGCGCACGATCACCATTGATTCCAGACTTTTCACCTTTCTCTGACTTTCAACTTTTTCAATAGGAGCATTTCATGGAACACGTCCTCGGTTACGTCGCACTGGCAGCTGGTCTGATCATCGGCCTGGGCGCCAACGGTGCCTGTATCGGTATCGGCATCATGGGCAGCAAGTACCTCGAGTCCGCCGCTCGCCAGCCTGAGCTGATGAATGAACTGCAAACCAAGATGTTCCTGCTGGCTGGTCTGATTGACGCGGCCTTCCTGATCGGCGTCGGCCTGGCCATGATGTTCACGTTCGCCAACCCGTTCGTCCTGAAGTAATTCACTCCCAATCACCCACTCACGACGCAAAGGTAGCGCCATGCATTTGGACGCAACACTGATTGCGCAGCTCGTGGTGTTCTTGGGACTGGCGTGGTTCACGGCGAAGTTCGTGTGGCCACCTGTCACGAGGGCCCTCGACGAGCGCGCCAAGAAAATTGCTGACGGCCTGGCCGCGGCGGATCGCGCCAAGGCCGATCTGGCCATGGCTGGAAAGCAGGTCGAGCAAGCGCTCGCCCAGTCCCACCAGGACAGCGCGCAGCGCCTGCAGGAAGCCGAACGCCGTGCCGCAGCGATGATCGAAGAAGCCAAGCGCCGCGCCGAAGAGGCAGGTGAAGGCATCATCGCCGCAGCCCGCGCCGAGGCCGATCAGCAGGCCGTCAAGGTCCGCGAGGTCTTGCGCGACCAGGTGGCCGCGCTCGCCGTCAAGGGCGCCGAGGCCATCCTGCAGCGCGAGGTCAACGCCCAGGTGCACGCCGATCTTCTGGCCCGGCTGCAAGCCGAGCTTTGATCGGAGCACGCCATGGCTGAACTCGCCACCGTCGCCCGGCCTTACGCCCAGGCGATCTTCCAGGCCGCGCAAGGGCCGACCGCCGCCGCGCCGCTCGACCAGGTTGCGGCCGAACTCGACGCGCTGGCTTTGCTGGCGCGTGACCCGCAGCTGCGATCGCTTTCGGGTGACCCGCAACTGCCGGCGGAGCGGCTCGGTGCCCTGCTGCTGTCGGCGTTGCCGCAGCCTCCTTGCGCTGCCGTGCACAACCTGCTGCAGGTTCTGCTCGAGAACCATCGCCTGGCAGCGCTGCCGGCTGTCGCCGCGCAGTTCCATCAACTCAAGGACGCGGCGCAGCAGTGTTCCGAGGCCGTGATCAGCTCCGCCTACCCGCTGGAGCAGGCACAGGTCGACGCGTTGCTGCCCTCGCTCGAGCGCAAGTTCGGCCGCAAGCTTTATCCGCGTGTCGTGGTCGACGCCAACCTGATTGGCGGCGTTCGCGTCGCCGTCGGCGACGAGGTGCTCGACACCTCGGTGCGCGCCCGGCTCGAATCCATGCGGACCGCATTGACCGCGTAAGCGGCCGCGCCCGCTCCAAGTTCCGAGGCAATCATGCAACTCAACCCCGCAGAAATTTCAGAACTCATCAAAAGCCGCATTGAAGGCCTTGGTGCGACCGCAAACGTCAAGAACGAAGGCACCGTCGTGTCCGTGTCCGACGGGATCGTGCGCGTCCATGGCCTGTCCGACGTGATGCAGGGCGAAATGCTCGAATTCCCTGGCAACACCTTCGGCCTCGCGCTCAACCTTGAGCGCGATTCCGTTGGTTCGGTGGTGCTGGGCGAATACCGCCACATCTCCGAAGGTGACACCGTCAAGTGCACTGGTCAGATTCTTTCGGTTCCGGTCGGGCCCGAGCTGATCGGCCGCGTGGTCAACACCCTGGGTGCACCGATCGATGGCAAGGGTCCGATCAACGCCAAGATGACCGATGTGGTCGAGAAGGTCGCACCCGGCGTGATCTGGCGCAAGTCGGTGTCGCAGCCGATGCAGTCCGGCCTGAAGGCCATCGACGCCATGGTTCCAGTCGGCCGCGGCCAGCGCGAGCTGATCATCGGTGACCGTCAGACTGGCAAGACCGCCGTCGCTGTCGACGCGATCATCAGCCAGAAGGGCAAGGACATGATCTGCATCTACGTCGCGGTCGGCCAGAAGGCCTCGACGGTGGCGAACGTGGTGCGCAAGCTGCAGGAAACGGGCGCGATGGACTACACCATCGTCGTTGCCGCGACGGCTTCGGACTCCGCGGCGATGCAGTATCTCGCCCCGTACGCCGGCTGCACCATGGGCGAGTACTTCCGCGACCGCGGGCAGGACGCCCTGATCATTTATGACGACCTCACCAAGCAGGCCTGGGCCTACCGCCAGATTTCGCTTCTGCTGCGTCGCCCGCCGGGCCGCGAGGCTTACCCAGGCGACGTTTTCTACCTGCACAGTCGCTTGCTGGAGCGCGCCGCACGCGTGAACGAAGAGTATGTTGAAAAGTTCACCAACGGCGAGGTCAAAGGCAAGACCGGCTCGCTGACCGCGCTGCCGATCATCGAGACCCAGGCTGGCGACGTCTCCGCCTTCGTGCCGACCAATGTGATTTCGATCACCGACGGCCAGATTTTCCTCGAGACCGACCTGTTCAACTCGGGGGTTCGTCCCGCGATCAACGCCGGTGTGTCGGTGTCCCGCGTCGGTGGCGCCGCGCAAACCAAGGTCGTGAAGAAGCTGTCTGGCGGCATCCGGACCGACCTCGCGCAGTACCGCGAGCTGGCGGCGTTCGCGCAGTTCGCGTCCGACCTCGACGAGGCGACCCGTCGCCAGCTCGAGCGTGGTCGTCGCGTCGTGGAACTGCTCAAGCAGCCGCAGTACCAGCCGGTTCAGGTCTGGCAGATGGCGGCGTCGCTGTACGCCGTGAACAACGGCTATCTCGATGACCTCGACGTCAAGCAGGTGCTGAGTTTCGAGAAGGGCCTGCACGCCCATCTGTTGGCGAAGTACGCAGCGCTGGTGGAGTCGATCGAGTCGAAGAAGGATCTCGGCAAGGAGGACGAAGAGGCGCTGAAGACCGCGATCGCTGAGTTCAAGAAGAGCGGCGCGTACTGATCGCCCCTGACCGCGCGCGCAAGGCTGGCGTCCCGACA
>DAICZP010000067.1 GCA_027311065.1 Thiomonas sp.
GTCAGGGTCAGGGTCAGGGTCAGGGTCAGCGACGCGCGCAGGGCCAGGGCCAGGGACCGAAGCAGGGTGGACCGTCACCAAAAGGGCAGCGCCGCCAGGCCGAGGGTCGGGGACAGAGTCAGGGCGGTGAACGCCAGGGCGGCCGCGGTGACCGCGAGCCGGGCCCTGACAGTTATGCGATGAGCGCGGTCGATGCCTTGTTCGGTCGTGCAAGCCGTGAAGCGCGCCTGGCCGGACTGCGTGGCGCTCACGACGAGCGCGAGATTCCCGACCGCGAGCCAGGCCCCAACAGCTATGCCATGAGCGCCGTCGACGCGCTGTTTGGAAAAGGCAGCGGTCGAGGCACGGGCGGCGGTGGTCAGGGGCGTTCGAATCGTGGGGGTCGCAAAGGTCAGGGAGGCAAGCCAGATCCCACGCACTCGGCGCTGGGGACTTCGCATCAGGGGCCAGGCGGTGGCCCGAAGCGGCGGAATTTTCCGCGTTGACCGGGGCCATGCTGTCGCACGGTGAAGAGTCGCCTTACAATTTTCGTTTAATTCATTGATTTGATTTTTCATTTACGGAGAAATTTTCATGGAGCGCACGCTCTCGATCATCAAGCCCGATGCCGTGGCCAAGAACTGCATCGGCAAGATCCTGGATCGCTTTGAAACCGCCGGCCTGAAGGTGGTGGCCGCCCGCATGATGCACCTGTCGCGCGTCGAAGCTGAGGGTTTCTATGCGGTTCACAAGGAGCGTCCGTTCTTCAAGGATCTGGTGGATTTCATGGTCTCGGGTCCTGTGATGGTGCAGGTTCTCGAGGGCACGAACGCCGTGGCCAAAAACCGTGAACTCATGGGCGCCACGGATCCGAAAAAGGCCGATGCCGGCACGATCCGGGCGGACTTCGCCGAGAGCATCGACGCCAACGCGGTCCACGGCTCCGACAGCGCGGAGAATGCGGCGATCGAAATTGCCTACTTCTTCCCGTCCAACTGGATCTTCTCGCGCTGACAAGGCGCGACGGCCGCCGCGCGATGGCAACCACCGACCTCCTGCAGTTTGATCGACCCGGGCTCGCTTCCTGGTTCGCCGCGCATGGGGAAAAGCCTTTCCGCGCGCGGCAGGTGTTTCGTTGGTTGCACCAGCGCGGCGCGACCGATTTCGCAGCCATGACCGATCTGGCCAAACCGTTGCGGGCATGGCTCGAGGCCGAGGCTTCCATGGCCGCGCTGTCCGTGCTGACAACCCAGCGTTCACGCGACGGCACCGTCAAGTGGTTGTTCGACGTCGGCAACGGAGACGCCGTCGAGGCGGTGTTCATCCCCGAGCGCAGTCGCAATACGCTGTGCGTGTCTTCACAGGCCGGCTGTGCCATGGCCTGTCGCTTCTGCTCCACGGGAGCGCAGGGCTTCAGCCGCAACCTGACCACTGCCGAGATTCTCGCCCAGTTGCGGCACGCCGAATTCTTCATGCGTGCCGAACTCGGGCTCGCCGCGGGTGAGCGCGCCATTTCCAACGTGGTCATGATGGGAATGGGTGAGCCCCTGCAAAACTACGGCGCCCTGGTGCCGGCGCTTCGGGTCATGCTCGACGATGATGGCTACGGGCTGTCACGCCGGCGTGTGACCGTGTCGACGTCAGGTGTCGTTCCGATGATCGACCGCCTGGCAGCTGACTGCCCCGTGGCTCTGGCAGTATCGTTGCACGCGCCGCACGATGTGCTGCGCGACGACCTGGTTCCACTGAACCGGAAATACCCGCTGGAAGAACTTCTGGCGGCTTGCGAACGCTACCTCGCGCATGCGCCGCGCGATTTCATCACGTTCGAATATTGCATGCTTGATGGAATCAATGACCAGCCCGCGCATGCGCGGGCGCTGGTCGACATGGTGCACGGACGCATTCCGTGCAAGTTCAACCTCATTCCCTTCAATCCGTTTCCCGGTTCCGGCTTGCGCAGTTCGACCTCAGAGCGCGTTGCGGCATTCGCGTCCGTCCTCCTTGAGGCTGGCATCGTGACCACGGTCCGCAAGACGCGCGGCGATGACATCGACGCGGCCTGTGGCCAACTTGCCGGTGATGTGCGGGACCGAACCTCGCGCGCGCGCCGCGCAACCGGTGTCGGGACGATCCCGATCCAGCTGGTGTCTCCATCCGGAGACGCGGCTTTTCCCGCCCAGACGCCATGAATGCGACGCATGCTTCATCCGTTTCCCACCCTTCACGTGCCCGCCAGTGGCGTCGCGGCGCAGCCGTGCTGGCCTGCACCCTGCTGCTGG
>DAICZP010000133.1 GCA_027311065.1 Thiomonas sp.
GCAGCGCCTGATGGCTGAACGGCGGCATGCCCGCCTTTTCGCGCTCGGCGAGCTCGCCGGCGGCAAAACCGGGGTAGTCGTGGGCGCGCAAGGCGCGGTAGAGCGGGTGCTCGGGGTACGCGGTCTGCACCAGCATTTCAGGGGTGCTGTCGGCTGCATCGGCGCGACCGGCACGACCCGCGGCCTGCATCAACTGCGCGAACAGGCGTTCGGGGCCGCGCGGATCGTGACTGAACAGACTTGCATCAGGGTTGAGCGCCGCCACCAGCGTCACACGACGAAAATCATGCCCCTTGGTGATCATCTGGGTGCCCACCAGAATGTCCACCTCTCCCGCATGCATGCGCGCGAACCCCTCCTGCGCGGCACCCTTGCGGCTGGCAGTGTCGGCGTCGATGCGGGCGATCCGTGCCTGTGGGAACATGGTCAAGAGGAACTCCTCGACCCGCTGGGTGCCGCGGCCCAGCGGTGCGAGCTCCGGGCTGCCACATCCCGGACAGGCACGTGGCACCGAGGTTCGCTGGCCGCAGTGATGGCAGCGCAGGGTGCGGTCGGTGCGGTGGAACACCATGTGGGCATCGCAGTGCGGGCAGTCGGACAACCACCCGCAGTCATTGCAACGGACCACCGGCGCGTAGCCGCGGCGATTGATGAACAGCAGGCTCTGTTCACCCCGATACAGGCGCACGCCGATGGCATCCCGCAGTGCTTCGCCCACCGGCGCCCCGCCGCGCAGCAATGCGTCACGCCCGGCGTCGAGCAAGCGCACCGTGGGCAGCACACCGCTGGCGCGCGCCGGCAGGGCCAGCAGCTGGTAGCGCCCGCCCTTGGCGGCCCGCCAACTCTCCAGCGACGGCGTGGCCGAGCCCAGCACGATCGGCACATCGGCGTGGTGCGCCCGCCAGACCGCAAGGTCGCGTGCGGAGTAGCGTGCGCCATCCTGCTGCTTGTAGGACGCGTCGTGTTCCTCGTCAACCAGCACCAGCGCCAGCTTGGGCAAGCTGGCCAGCACGGCCATGCGTGTTCCCAGAATGATGCGCGCGATCCCCGCATGCGCTGCCTGCCAATGATCGAAGCGCTCGGCCTCGGCCAGCCCGCTGTGCAGCAAGGCCAGCGTCTCACCGGGAAATCGGGCGGCGAAACGCTCCACGAGTTGCGGCGTGAGATTGATCTCCGGCGTGAGCACGAGCACCTGTGCTTCCGGATCTCGCGCCAGCACGACGGCGGCGACGCGCATGTAAACCTCGGTCTTGCCGCTGCCAGTGACACCGAAGAGGACAAACGGCACGAACCGGCGAGCCTTTTCCAGAGCATCCACCGCGGCCTGCTGTGCCGGATGCAACGTCGGTGGCGCGGAGGCAGCCGCCGGCCCGGCGTCGACCAGGCGAAGCCAACCCTTCGCCTGCCAGAGCTGCATCAGCGCGCACGCCCGGGGACATCGTTCTCGGGCTGATTGCGCGTCCACGCCTGCTTCCGCCGACGAAACCAGCGCGTCCACCAGCCTGCGAACAGTCACGGCACGGTTGGGGATCGATTGCATCAGCAACGGCAGCGCCCCGGGTACGAGCGCCCAGCGCCGACGCCGCTGGTGCCACGCGTCGATGCGGCGCTTCACCGCAGATGCGTTGCTCGCCCGCAACCATCCCGGCAAGGCAGCGGCCATCAATTCACCGAGAGGACGCTGGTAGTAATCAGCGGCGAAGCGCAGGATGGCCATCCACGCCGGGCCCAGCGCCGGCAGCGCGTCGAGGGTCTGCGCAACCGGGCGCAATGCACGGTCCGACGCGGAGTCACCTGCGCCCAGAACCACTCCGACCACCTCGGTACGTCCGAACGGCACGCGGACCAGCGTGCCGGGCGCAAGCACAACATCATGGGTGTAGTCGAAAGCGCCCCATAGCGGTGCATCAACGGCAACCCGAAGCACATGCGGGGGGCCGCTTACCGCGTGCGGGCGCTCAGGATCGTCCACGGCACATGCGTTGAAGCGGACTTAAGTGAGTGTTAACTCGCATGGCAGGCCGGATGTTCAGCGGTTCCAGAACCAGGTCTGGCGCGAGAGGTCAAGGCTGTGCATAACTTTGTGCATATTGCCTACGGAGGTCTCCGGCTTTCTTGTGGATAATCCTCCTCCCAACGCGGAGACATAGACGCAAAATCACAAAAAAAACTGTGAAATCAATAGGTTTTAGAGCACCTCTTGAAGTACCGCATCGCATTTTCGTGCCGCGACGCACGCACCCCGAAATTGTGCATAAGCACGTGAATCACTTGACAAGTCTCCGACTTGCCCGCAACCGTCAGGACCGCAGGGTGCGGCTGTGCGCGTGCACCGCCTCGACCAGCGCCGCCACGTGTTCGGGTGGCGTGAACTGGGAGATGCCATGTCCGAGATTGAATACGTGGCCAACACGATCGCCTGCGCGCAGCGGACCAAAGTCGTCAAGCACGGCGCGCGCCTGTTCGGCGATGCAATGCGGCGGCGCGAACAGAATCGCCGGGTCAAGATTGCCTTGCAGGGCCACACGTGCGCCGACCCGCTTGCGCGCCTCGCCCAGGTTGACCGTCCAGTCCACGCCCAGGGCATCGGCGCCACTGTCAGCCATGGCGTCGAGCCACATCCCACCGCCCTTGGTGAACAGGATCACCGGAACCCGTCGCCCCGCATGCTCGCGCTTGAGCAAGGCGATGACGCGGCGGCTGTAATCGAGCGAGAACGCCTGGAATGCGCGGTCCGCCAACGTACCTCCCCACGAGTCGAAAATCATTGCGGCCTGCGCTCCGGCTTCGATCTGGGCGTTCAGGTAGGCGGCCACAGCCTCGGCGTTGACGGCCAGGATGCGGTGCATGAGGTCTGGACGGCTGTACAGCAAGGTCTTGGCGCGGTGCCAATCGTCACTGCCCTGACCTTCGACCATGTAGCAGGCGAGTGTCCAGGGGCTGCCGGAGAAACCAATCAACGGCACCCTCTGGCGACCGTCCTGCATCAACGCACGGCGGATCTGCGACACGGCATCGAACACATAACGCAGCCGATCGAGGTCGGGCACACGCAGCGCCTCGATGGCCGCCTCGTCACGCAGCGGGCGTTCGAAGCGCGGCCCCTCCCCGGCGGCGAAGCGCAGACCAAGCCCCATCGCGTCGGGCACGGTGAGGATGTCGGAGAACAGGATCGCCGCATCCAGCGGGAAGCGGTCCAGCGGCTGCAACGTCACCTCGGTGGCGAAATCCGGATTCTGGGCCAGCCCCAGAAAACTGCCGGCGCGCGTCCGCGTGGCGTTGTATTCCGGCAGATAGCGGCCCGCCTGGCGCATCAGCCACAGGGGGGTGTAGGGAGTGTGCTCACGCAGGAGCGCGCGCAGAAACGTGTCGTTGGCAATCGGAGTCATGGTCGGTATTGTCGCAAACCGCCAGCGTCGCGCCGCCGGTCGAGCGCGTGAGGCCGCGGGCGAAGTCTGCATGCAAGGGGAGAAAAAAGAAGCGTTGTTGGAGCCCGAGCATCGCGCGGCGGCACGCGGCACCACGACAAGGACTAGACTTTCCAGGCTCCGAATGCCACGTGACGCCCCATGCCTTTCCGACTCCTGCTCGCCGCCGTGCTGTCCTGCCTCCTGGCTCCGCTTGCCGGGGCGGCAACGACGCCACTGCAGGTGGTTGCAGCGGAGTCGACCTACGCCAGCATCGCGCAGGCCATTGGTGGCGATCAGGTGCGCGTCACCGCGATCATCCAGAACCCGAACGCGGATCCGCATGCATTCGAGGCCTCGCCGCAGGCGGCGCGCCTTGTGGCCACCGCGCGCGTGGTCGTATACAACGGGCTAGGCTATGACGACTGGATGCGACAAATGTTGCAGGCGAGCCCCGCGCCGGGCCGCCAGGTCATCATGGCGGCCGCACTCGCCGGTGATCTGATCCTCCCCGACCGCAATCCGCACGTGTTCTACGACACCCGCGTCGCGCGGCGCGTGGCCACGCGCCTGGCGGCACTGTTCGAGGCCGATGACCCCTTGCACCGAGCGCTGTTCGCCGCCAACCTGGTGCGATTCGCGCACGCGCTCGATGGCGTGGACAGCAGCATCGGCGCCCTGGCCGGGCGCCATCCCCGACTGACGCTGGCCGCCACCGAACCCGTCTTCGGGTACATGATCCACCGGCTTGGCTGGGTCTCGCTGGGCGCAACGTTCCAGCTCAACATCATGAACGGGACCGAACCCGCACCCGCGGTGGTGGCACATTTCGAAGACAGCCTGCGTGCGCACCGCGCCGCGCTGTTGATCTACAACCGGCAGGTCAGCCAGCCTTTGACGACGCGCATGCGCGCCGTGGCGCAGGCGGCGGGCATCCCGGAGGTTGGTGTCGACGAGTTCGTTCCTCCTGGCATGGATTACCCCACTTGGTTGCACACCAGTCTGGCCGCGGTGGCGCGCGCCGCCGACGCGAGTCACGGTCGATGAGAGTCACTGACGCAACGCTGCCCCCGCCTGCGGCCATCGTGGCGCGCGCGCTGGACTGCCAGCGCGGCGGGCGTGCCGTGGTCGCCGGGCTCGATCTGGACGTTCCCAAGGGGAGTCTGGTGGGCCTGTTCGGCAGTAACGGCTCGGGCAAGACCACCCTGCTGCAAACCCTCGCCGGCAATCTCCCTCCCGGCGCCGGCGACCTGCAGCTGCTCGGAGGATCTCCTCGGGAGGCACGCACGCGTGTCGGCTACGTCGCCCAAGCGATGCCCGAAGGCGCGTTCGGCGGCCTGTGCGCCGCCGCATTCGTTGGCGCGGCCTGGCACGGCGAGCGCTGGGGCGTCGGTCTGTTCAACACGCGCACGCGACGGGACGCCGTCGAGCGCGCACTTGACGGCGTCGGCGCGCTGCACTTGGCGCGTCGGCCCATGGAAGCCCTCTCGGGTGGCGAACGCCAGCGCGTATGTATCGCTCAGGCGCTCGTCAACCAGGGAGAGCTTCTGCTGCTCGATGAGCCGCTGGCAAATCTCGATCCGGGTGCCCAGCAAGGCGTACTGGCGCTTGTAGCGCGTTTGTGCCGGACGCAGGGTCTGACAGTGCTGCTTTCCGCGCATGACGTGAACGCATTGCTTCCGGTCATGGATCGGATGATCTATCTCGCGGGTGGTCGCGGTCGCATCGGTACGGTGGACGCCATCGTCAACCCGGAACAGCTTTCCGCGCTGTACGGCACGCCGATGCGCGTCCTCCGTCATGACGGGTACGTTTTCATTCACCCGGCGCATGGGTTCATGGCCGAGGGCTCCGTTCATTGCGGACACGACCACGCGAACGCCGCATGATCCTCGGCCTCGACTACGGATTCATGCGGCATGCCCTCGCCGCGGGCAGCGCGATCGCGGTGGCGTGCGCGGCCGCCGGTTATTTCGTGACGCTGCGGCGCCAGGCTTTCGCTGCACACGCACTGTCACACGTCGGTTTCACCGGGGCCGCCGGTGCCATCCTGCTGGGGCTCAGCCCCTATGCCGGACTGTTCAGCTTCACACTGGCCACGGGGCTTGCGCTGGGAGTCGCGGGCGAGCGCCTTCGACAACGCGACCTCGGCATCGGGATGGTGCTGATGTTCGCCCTCGGGCTTGGCGTGTTGTTCCTGAATCTGTATACGCGCAACGCGCAGGCGGCGATGAGCATCCTCTTCGGCAGCATCGTCGGCGTCACGGCACAGCAGGCGTGGATGTCGCTGGGAGTCGCCGGCGCCAGCCTGATCGGGTTGGGTGCCATCTATCGTCCCCTCCTGCTGGCGAGCCTGAACCCGGAAGCCGCGCGAGCGCGGGGCGTGCCGCTGCGCGCGCTTGACCTGACGTTCATCGTCTTGCTGGCTGCCACGGTGGCCATCGCCGTGCCAGTCATCGGCGCGTTGCTGATTTTTGCATTTCTGATCGGTCCGGCGGCGGCGGCCCAGGCGCTCACACGTTCCCCCGGACGCGGCCTGCTCTTCGCCGCAGCGCTGGGGCTCGTGCTCACATGGGCCGGCATGGCAGCGGCGTACACCATCGGCTTTCCAGCCAGTACCTGGATCGCCTCGCTGAGCTTTTTGCTGTATCTCGTGGCGCAGGGAGTGCGCGCCGCGCGCTCAAGCCATCACTGACGCCGTACCCGGTGACGTCTTGTCGGTGGTCCACGGCCACTGCGCCGAGTCGGCAAAGCAGGTCTTGAGATGCTCGATCCAGAGACGCAGGCGCAGCGACATGTGCTTGCGTTGCGCGAAGACCACGTGGATGCCAACCGGGGGAGCTGCGAATGCGCCGAGCACTTCCACCAGCCGACCGGCTGCCAGATCGTTGCCGACTTCCCACATTGACCGCCAAGCCAGCCCTTCGCCCTCCAGGCACCAGGTGTGCAACACGGCACCGTCCGTGCAGTCGAGCGGGCCGCCCGGACGGATATTCACGACTTGTCCTTCCTGCTGGAACATCCAGCCGCGCGGCTGACTGGCCACCGAGGTATAGACCAGGCAACGGTGCCGTGCAAGGTCCTGTGGAGCGCGCGGGGCGCCGAAGCGCCGCAGATAGGACGGTGACGCCACGCACACCCGGCGGCTTTCTCCCAGGCGCACGCCCACCAGTGAGGAGTCGGCCAGCGCACCGACGCGCACCGCGCAGTCATAGCCTTCATTCACCAGATCCACGATGCGGTCGTTGAGGTCGAGCGACACCACGACACCGGGGTTGGCGCGCCAGAAGGCTGGCGCCAGGGGCGCGACATGCGCGCGCCCGAAGCCGGCAGGTGCCGTCACGCGGAGCAAACCGCTGGCGCGCACTCCTCCGGCACTGACGCTCGCCTCGGCATTGTGCAACTCGCCCAGCAGGCGCTGGCAATCCTCGAGGAACGATGTGCCTTCATGCGTGAGAGTGATGCGCCGGGTCGTGCGTACGAGCAGTTTCACCCCCAGGCGCGCCTCCAGCGCATCGATGCGGCGTCCGATCACCGCCGGCGCAACGCCTTCTGCGTTGGCGGCAGCGGTAAGACTGCCGCGGACGGCGACGGCGACAAAGGTTTCCATCTGTTTGAGTCGGTCCATCGCGATCGATTACATGCGTTCAGGTTCAAGGTGAACTGATCTTAGCGCGTGAATCATGCAGTTTTTTTGGGGTAAATCGACCTAAACTGGTGGCTTAGGTATCCGACCTTGTCCGCCTCGGAGCCCGTTCCCCAGCATCAGCTCATCTTGGAGCATCCCATGTCCGCCAGCAAGCTTCCCGACGGTGTCGCCATTTCGGCACCGACCAACCCCGCGTACGACGCGATTCTCACGACCGACGCGCTGGCGTTCGTCGCCAAACTCCATCGTGCGTTCGAATCGCGCCGGCAAGACGTGTTGGTGGCGCGCAATGAACGCACCCGCCGCCTGGACGCCGGAGAAAAACCCGACTTCCTGGCTGCCACGGCCAGCGTGCGTGACGCCGACTGGCGCATCGCTGCGCTGCCGCCGGCACTCGTGCGGCGCCGGGTCGAAATCACCGGCCCGGTCGACCGCAAGATGATCATCAATGCGTTCAACTCGGGGGCAGACAGCTACATGGCTGACTTCGAGGACGCGAATACCCCCAACTGGGACAACCAGATTCAGGGACAGATCAATCTGCGCGACGCGATCCGCCGCACCATCACCCTCGAACAGGCCGGCAAGACCTACCGACTCAACGACACCGTCGCCGTACTCCAGGTGCGCCCTCGCGGCTGGCACCTCGACGAGAAGCACATGACGGTCGACGGCCAGCGCGTCAGCGGCGGCTTGTTCGACTTCGGCCTGTTCCTGTTTCACAATGCCCGTGAACTCCTGGCGCGTGGGGCCGGCCCCTACTTCTATCTGCCGAAGATGGAAAGCCACCTCGAGGCGCGGCTGTGGAATGACGTGTTCGTGCTGGCGCAGGACGAACTTGGCCTGCCACGTGGCACCATCAAGGCGACTGTGCTGGTCGAAACCATACTCGCCGCCTTCGAGATGGACGAAATCCTGTTTGAACTGCGTGAACACAGCGCGGGTCTGAATGCCGGCCGCTGGGACTATATTTTCAGCGCCATCAAGAAATTCAAGGTCGACCGCGATTTCTGCCTTGCGGACCGTGGGCAGATCACCATGAACGTCCCGTTCATGCGCGCGTACGCGCTGCTGCTTCTCAAGACCTGCCATCGTCGTGGCGCACCCGCCATCGGAGGCATGAGTGCGCTGATTCCGATCAAGAACGATCCGGAAAAGAATGCAAAAGCGATGGAAGGTATTCGCGCTGACAAGCGACGCGACGCCACCGACGGCTACGACGGAGGCTGGGTCGCGCATCCAGGCCTGGTGGCGTCGGCGATGGAGGAATTCGTCGCGGTGCTCGGCAACCGCCCGAACCAGATCGACAAGACGCGCGAGGACGTGCAAGTCACCGCGTCCGACCTCCTGAACTTCAAGCCCGAAACACCGATCACCGAAGCCGGGCTGCGCAACAACATCAACGTCGGCATTCACTACCTCGGCGCCTGGCTGTCCGGCAGTGGCGCGGTCCCCATCCATAATCTGATGGAAGATGCCGCGACAGCCGAGATTTCGCGCAGCCAGGTCTGGCAGTGGATTCAAAGCCCCAAGGGAGTGCTCGACGATGGCCGCAAGGTCGACGCGGCGATGGTGCGCGCGATCATTGGCGAAGAGCTGGTGCGCGTGCAGGACACTGGAGCCGAAGGTCAGTTCGAGAAGGCGGCAGAGATTTTCGAACACATGGCCACGGGCGCGGAATTCACCGAGTTCCTGACCTTGCCTCTGTACGAAGCGCTGAGCTGAACGTCCAGGGCCGGCGGCACATGCCTCCGGCCCGAGACCGCCGCGACATCTCGAAGCGCGGTCAGAGACCGAGCAGCTTGTGCGCCTCGACAATTTCGTGCGCCACTTGCTCGATCTGCGCGCGCCTGACCATCGACTCTGATCGCAGCAAGGCATAGGCCTCGTCTTCAGATACGCCGCGCGTACGCATCATCAACTGCTTGGCTTGCAGCACGATGCGCTGCTGCGCAGATTTTTGCTCCAGCCGCTGGATATACCGTTCGCGCGATTGGTGACGCGCATGTTGCGACAACGCAAGCGCCATCGCCGTCAGCAACCCGAACGAGCGCACCGGCGACGCCAGGGTGGCACGCGCATCGAGTTGAAGCACGGCTTCGATGGTGACCGGGCTTTCGTACGTAACCACCGCAATCACTGCGGGCGTGCCAGGGCGATTCAGCCAGGGGTACTGCACACGCAGGGTTTCCGGCCGGACCGCCATCAATACGAGGCCGGTCTCATCGGGCAGTGTTTCAAGCTGTGGCCACGCCGCATGCACGTCGCATCCGATCCGACTCAACTGGGCCAGCAATTCCTCTCCATCCTGATCCTGTGGATGGACGACCGCCACGCTCAAACCCCGGATGCGCCGCAACACGCTGGCATGGTCGGCGAGCGGCTTCATGGCGCGCCCACGCGGTCCGCTTCTGCGGGTTTCCCGGCTCCATCGTCGAGCCATGCCGGCGTGGTGTGCGAGACGACGTAAGGGTCCGCCTTGACAAAGCCGGGAGCGCTCGCGACGACGTCGAACTCACCCCGGCGATTGACCCGCCCGATACGCTGCTGCAGGTGCGTATGGTGGTTATGCTCATCGACACGCACCCTGCCCTGAGGAGCGTCGTACTCGAGGCCCGGCAGCACCCGCAGCACATGCTCGACTTCATCACTGCCGACGCGGCGGATCGCATCGGCCAGCAGATGAACCTGAAAGTACGCTGCCTCCCAGCACATATTGGTTGTCAACTCGGCGCCGAAACGCTCGCGGTAGCGTTGAATGGCGGAGCGATTCGCATCGCTCGCGATCGATTGAAAATACGCCGCACAGGTCAGGTGCCCCTCGGCGAACTCCGCCCCCATCATGTCAACTTCCGCCTCGCTGGTCATATGACTGGCGATCGGCATTTTGTAGGGGTCGAGTCCGACGCTGGCGAACGCGCGGTAGAGCAGCGGAATACCTTTCCCGACAACGGTGGAAAAAATGAAATCAGGCTGCGCAGCGCGAATCTTCCGGGCCACGTCCCGGTAACTTTCCCATCCCGCATCCAGCGGCAGATAGGTCTCGGAGACCTTCTCCCCTCCACGCTCGAGCACGAGGTCGCTCATCACCCGGTTCGACTCGTAGGGGCAGATATAGTCCGACCCCACCATCCAGACCCTGGCGCCGTATCTGGACAACATGAATCCGGCCAACGGCAGCGAATTCTGGTTCGGCGCCGCTCCGGCGTAGAGCACATTGCGGCTGTACTCGAAGCCCTCGTAAGGGGTGGCGTAGCACAGCAGCGCATTGTGACGCTCGACCACCGGGATCACCGCTTTGCGGGTGCTCGACATGTAACAACCGAACACGAAGCGAACATCGTGTTCAAGGATCAACTCTTCGGCGAGAGGCGCGTAGAGCCGCGGATTGCTCTCCGGGTTGCGGATCACCATTTCGATCTCACGACCCAAAAGCCCCCCCTGCCGATTGATCTCCTCGACCGCCAGCACCACGGCCTGCTGCTGCGAACGTTCGACGATCGACGTGACCCCCGAGGTTGAGTAGAGAACGCCGATCCGGATCGGGCCTTGATGATTTTGCTGGTTCATGGCCGGTATGAATGCCTCCCTCCAGATGGATCGAATGCCCCATTCAGGGGCGCCTGGGTTCAAGATGGTGCCAGCTCGCTCAAAAAATTCCCGACTTGGTGCGTCGAGACCTTGGACGCGAACGGACGCATGCAGCTCCGCGCTGCCGGCGCAGCAAGAAGCGTGCACGCCTGCTTCGCCCGGCGGGGCCCCAGTGTGGCCCTGTTCCAGTGACACCAGATCCTGCTCCTGGCATGCCCTTTGCTTTGGCTGAGACGTCGGCGCAGCAATTTCGAGACTCACGCGTTGCTGCCCGATCCAGTTGCGTCGCTCCCGACAAAGGCGTCTCGAGCGGCACCGGCCACAGAAGCCCGATCACCAGTTCACTGGTCATCGGGCTTTTGTTTTTCGGATTTCTCGTTTTCGGACACTGAAACCATGAAAAGACGCACCTTTCTCTCCGTTGTCGGATCCACCGTCGCTGCCAGCGCTGGTTCCATGATGCCCCCCACCGCGCTCGCCGCAAGCCACGATCCGATCAAGCTGGGCCTGTTGTTTTCCCAATCGGGAACCATGGCAAACAACGAATCGCTGCTGAAGGACATCTCGCTGATGACCATTGAGCAGATCAATGCCAAAGGCGGCGTCATGGGGCGGCGCGTGGAGGGCGTCGTCGTCGACCCGGGTTCCGACTGGCCGATGTACGCGCAGTTGTCCAAGCGACTGATCCAGCAGGACAAGGTCGCGGCCATTTTTGGCTGCTGGACATCGGTGTCGCGGAAATCCGTGCTTCCAGTGGTCGAATCCGAGGACAGCCTGCTGTTCTACCCGCTGCATTTCGAAGGCGAGGAAGCCTCGAAGAACGTGGTCTATCTGAACTCGCCCCCCAGCAGCTCGGTACTGCCAGCCGTCGAATACCTCATGAGCCCCGACGGCGGTGGCGCCAAACGCTTCTACATGATCGGCTCCGATTACGTCTGGCCGCGCACCATCAACAAAATTCTCAAGGGCTACTGGAAAACGAAAGGCATTCCCGATTCAGCATTGCGTGAGCGCTATGTCCCCTTCGGACAATCAAATTTCCAGAGCATCGTTCGGGAAATCAAGGAGTTTGCGGCGCAGCCGGGTGGTCAAGCGATCGTCGTCATGACGGTGGTGGGCGACTCGATCCCGGCGATGTTCAAGGAAGCGGTCAATCAGGGAATTCGGGCGACCGACATCCCGATTCTCGGGCTGGACGTGGTCGACAGCGACCTGCAAGGCCTGGATACCAAACCCCTGGTCGGCCACCTGAGTTGCTGGGACTACTTTCAAAATGTCCAGACGCCACTCAACACCAAATTGCGCGCCGATTGGAAAGCCTATGTGCAGAAACACAGCCTCAAACACCGCCCCGACATGGTCATCGACCCCATGGTCTCCACCTACCTTGGGCTGAATCTGTGGGCGCAAGCGGTGACCAAGGCGAAGTCGACCCAGACGGGCGCGGTGCGCAAGGCACTTGCGGGACTGACGATCGACGACCCCGCCGGCTATGTCGACAGGATGGACATGACGAACCAGTACCTCTGGCGCGGCGACATGATCGGCTCGATCAATGCCAACCAGGGTTTCGACATTCTTTGGAAATCCAAGGGCATCGTCAAACCGATTCCGTTCAGCCCCTTCGTCAAGGCCTGAACAACGAACGGTACGTCGCCAGCGGCGCCGCATCCAATCGCGGCGCCGCTGGTTCCCTCCTGCAAGCATGCTTCGTGGATGCGCCGCGATGAGATTGTCTGACGTCTGGAAATATCCGCTCGGAATCACTGTGCTGACGCTTTGCGTCCTTGCGCATGCCAAAGAGCCGCCCATCGCAGAGCACGCCTCGCCGCCTGATCCGCGTGCACACGTCATTCGAACGCTATGCGGCGACGCCCGCCCCGTTGCGGCGTTGCGGCAGCTCGTTCTGCTTGGGACACAAGGCGCTGGACCGACACGGACCTGGGCACTCCAGCTGATGGGCGCAATGCGCGACGGCACCCTGGTCTGCAGCACCGGGAACGCAGACCAGGCGCGTATCCACGCCAACGGCAGCGACCTCGACGCCAGAACCATGCACGCAGCGCCACCCTTCGCACAGTCGCAGCCTTACGTGCCGACGATCCTGGTCATGCGCAGGCTGGCGGTCAGCATGGCAGAGATTGATTTGTTCAGCGCCGATCTCAATGCGCGCGCGGAGGCAGCGCAAAAAATCAGTCGGCTGTTCAAGCTGCTCGACCCCGATGTCGTACGGCGCGCTCTTCAATCCCCAGGCGCTGGCGCAATTCGTGAACAGCTCGAACTCGCCATGGCGAAGCGCGGCCTGCTCTCGGACGATCGCAAGGAACAAGGCAAAGCGATCCAGGCGCTCGCGCAGGCACCGAGCGAAAGCTCACGCACATTGCTTGAGGACTACCTCGGATCGGATGCGGCACGGACCGATCCGCTGCTCCAGCACGCCGCCCGTTCAGCGCTGAGCGGGATCAATGCCAGTCTCGGCATGGGCAAAGCGTTTTCGGTGCTGTTCAGTGGCCTGAGCTATGCCGGCATTCTGTTGTTGACGGCAATCGGCCTGTCGATCATTTTCGGACTCATGGGGGTGATCAACCTTGCGCACGGCGAATTCATCATGCTCGGCGCCTATTCCACCTATCTGGTTGAACGGTCGTTGCAATACCTGGCGCCAGCATGGTTCGGCCTCTATGTGCTGCTCGCCATCCCGGTGGCCTTCGTCGTGTGTGCGGGCTTCGGCGTGGCTCTGGAGTTTCTGGTCATACGTTTCCTCTACCGACGTCCGCTTGAAACACTGCTCGCCACATGGGCGGTGAGCATTGCCACTGTCAAACTGGTGCAGATCGTGTTCGGCTCGCAGAACCTGGAATTCATCCCGCCGTCCTATCTCAACGGCGGGGTGCAGGTCATGAGTGGATTTTTCGTGACCTACAACCGATTATTCGCGATCGGTTTTGCGCTGCTTGTTTTCGCCGCCACCTATGCACTGGTTCGGACGACGCGCCTGGGCTTGCTGATGCGAGCGACAACCCAGAATCGGGATATGGCGCGCAGTCTCGGTATTCCTGCACATCGCGTGGATCGCAGCGCATTCGCCCTCGGCGCCGGTCTCGCAGGACTGGCCGGGGTCATGCTGACCCAGATCGCCTCCATCAACCCGTTCATGGGCTCGAGCTTTGTCATCGACGCCTTCATGGTGGTGGTGCTTGGCGGCGCGGGAAGTCTGGCCGGGACGGCGGTGTCTTCGCTTGCGCTTGGCGAGGTCAATCAATTCATCGAGCCGTTCTACGGCGCGGTCGCGGCCAAGGTGGCCGTGCTGCTGCTGATCGTGCTCATCATCCAGAGACGACCGAACGGACTGTTCACGGTCAAGGTCCGCGGCTGACCCTATCCCGAGGAATCGACGTGAAACACGCACTTATTGCCAACGACCGTCGGGTCGGAACCCTGTTCGTTGCCGCGCTGCTGCTTCTTGCCCTGTATATGCCGCTGTCACACTTCGTGCTGCCCCACGGCAGCGCGTGGTCGATGTCACTGTTCAGCATCAATGAAGTTGGCCAGATCATGTGCTTCGCGTTGCTGGCGCTGGCACTTGATCTGGTGTGGGGCTACGCCGGCATGCTGAGCTTGGGGCATGGCATCTTTTTCGGCATCGGTGGCTACATGATGGGCATGTACCTGGTCAATGCGTCGTACGCGGCGTCCCATGTTCTACCCGACTTCATGCAGTACATGGGGCTCGCCGCGTTTCCGCGCTGGTGGCAGCTGTTCTCGGGGCTTGGCACAACCATCGCGCTGTGCCTGGCAACCGCGGTCGCGGTCGCGAGTGCGTTTGGCTTCGTCATCTTCCGATCGCGCATCCACGGCGTGTACTTCTCCATCATCACCCAGGCCCTCACCTATGCACTGATGCTGCTGCTGTTCATCAACGACGTCGGGCTGGGGGGCAACAACGGGTTGACGGGCTTCACGCGCATCGCCGGCTTCAGGCTCGAGCAGGCAAGCACGCAGATCGCGCTTGCAGTGGTTTCCTGCCTGGCGCTGGCCGCTGCCTATCTCATGCTCCGATGGGTGGTCTCGTCGAGTCTGGGCCATGCGTTGGTCGCCGTGCGGGACGACGAGGCGCGTCTGCGTTTCCTTGGCTACCGTACCCATGTGCTCAAGTTGTTCGCGTGGGGTCTGTCGGCCGCACTGGCGGCGCTCGCCGGCATGCTGTACGTGCCGCAGGTCGGGATCGTCAATCCGACCATCGTCTCGCCCACGCAATCCATCGAAATCGCCGTCTGGGTCGCTATCGGCGGTCGCGGCACCCTGCTCGGTGCCGTCATCGGCTGCGTGCTCGTCAATGCGCTGAAATTCTGGCTCGCCGCCGCGGCCCCGAGCATATGGCCATTCATTCTCGCCGCTGTCACGTTGGCGATCACCATGTCCACGGACGGTGGACTCGCGGCTCTGCTGCGTGCCCTGCCACGGCAACTGACCCGGCTCGGACGCGTCGCCGGTGCCCGCACCGTCTAGGAGGCAGATCATGACAGCCAGTACTGCGATCTATGTCGATGGACTGCATGTGAATTTTTCCGGATTCGCGGCCATCACCAATATCAGCATGGAGATTCCCTATGGCCAGGTACGGGCCATCATCGGTCCGAATGGGGCCGGCAAGACCACATTGCTGGACGTCATCACCGGCAAGACCCGCCCCAGCAGTGGCGAGGTTTTCCTCGATCGATCGATGGACCTGGCCCGCTGCGACGAGGCGAGCATCGCGCGGCACGGCATCCGCCGCAAATTCCAGAAGCCCAGTGTCTTCGAAGCCCTGAGCATTTCGCAAAATCTGGAGCTGGCGATACGTCGCGGACGCGGCTACGGAGCGATGCTGCGCTCCTGGCTGACGGGCGCAGAACGCGAGCAGGTCGACGCTGTGATCCACCGTATCGGCCTCGACACCGACCCGGGCCAACGGGCGGGAACACTATCGCATGGCCAGAAGCAGTGGCTGGAAATCGGCATGATGCTGGTCGCTGACCCCAAGGTTCTTCTGCTCGATGAACCGGTCGCGGGCATGAGCGACCATGAAACTGCACGTACCGCCGAACTCATTCGCAGCCTGAAGTCGGATCAGCGCGCCGTGGTGGTCATCGAACATGACATGGAGTTTGTCGATCGCGTCGCCGACCTTGTCACCGTGCTGCACGAAGGTCGGGTTCTGGGCGAGGGCAGCATGGATTCGATGCGCAGTGATCCGCGCGTGATTCAAGTGTATCTGGGGCGCTGAAATGGCTTTGCACATCCGCGGTATCAATCAGTATTACGCGAGCAGTCACACGCTGCGGGACATCGACCTCACCGTCGGCGATGGCGCATGTACCGTGGTGCTGGGTCGCAACGGAGTCGGCAAGACAACCCTGCTCAAAAGTCTGATGGGGCTACTCGACGTCACCTCCGGCACGATCACCCTCGACGGCCAGGACCTGACCAGATTGCCGGTGCACAAGCGCGTGACGGCCGGCCTTGGCTATGTTCCACAAGGGCGCGAGATCTTTGCCGAACTGACGGTCGAGCAAAACCTCCGTGTCGGCGCGTACGGTGGACAAGCAAGCCCGCGCAAGCGCTTCGGCTTCCCCGACGTGTACGAGATTTTCCCGGTTCTGAAGGACATGCGATCGCGCCTGGCAGGCAACCTGTCAGGGGGACAACAACAGCAACTGGCGATCGGGCGCGCACTGCTCACCAACCCCAGCCTGCTGGTGCTCGACGAGCCGACGGAGGGAATCCAGCCTTCGATCGTGAAGGAGATCGAAGCAGTCATCCAGTCGCTCAAGGGCACCCTGTCCATCCTGCTGGTCGAACAGTATCTCGACTTCGCGAAATCCGTCGCCGATGACTACGTGGTGTTGGTGCGCGGCCAGGTCGTCGCTCACGGCCGTGGCGAACACATCGAACGCGACGACGTGATCCGCTGGATCTCTGTCTGAACCCTGCCCCGCCGCGCCGAGACGGCGTCATTTTTACATCGGGCCACCGCGCCCCATTCTTGCATTCGAGGAGAAATACCCATGTCCTGGCTCACACAATCGATCATGCATACCCGCGGCATCGCCAAAGGCAGCGTCGGAACAACGCACCAACTGACCGAGGATCGGCAGGGTACTTTCCACTACACCATCGGCCCGTATTCGGAGCCGGTGATGCACATCCAGCCCGGCGATCGAGTCGTGATCGATACCCGCGACGCCTTCGACGGCCGGATCAAGACCGAGCGTGATCTGCCAAGCCAGGTCCTGCGCGTGCCGTTCCTGAACCCGCAAAACGGCCCCATCATCATCGAGGGCGCCGAAAAAGGTGACGTCGTTGCCATCCATATCGAGTCGATCAAACCGCGCGGCGACAATCCACGCGGTACATGCTGTCTGATTCCCCGCTTCGGGGCGTTGACCGGCACGGACTTCACTGCCACGCTCAACGAGCCACTACCCGAGATCACACGCAAGATCGACCTCGACGAAGAAGGCGTGTACTGGAGCAAACGCGTCATGCTTCCATACCGACCGCACATTGGCACCCTGAGCCTGTCACCGGAAATCGACTCCATCAATTCGTTGACCCCTGATAACCACGGTGGGAATATGGATGTTCCCGACATGGGGCCGGGGAGCATCACGTACCTGCCGGTGCGGTCCGAGGGTGGGCGCCTGTTCATTGGCGATGCGCATGCCTGCCAGGGCGACGGTGAAGTCTGCGGCACCGCAGTGGAGTTCTCGAGCACGACAACGATCCATGTCGACCTCATCAAGAATTGGGCGATCGAATGGCCGCGCCTCGAAACCGATCACTTGCTCATGTGCATCGGCAGCGCGCGCCCGCTCGAGGATGCCACGCGCATTGCCTACGCCGAGCTTGTCCGCTGGATGGCGGCGGAATACGGATTTGACCTGTGGGATGCGTACATGATGCTCAGTCAGTGCGGCCAGGTTCGGCTCGGCAATTTCGTCGACCCCAAATACACCGTGGGTGCGGCGATCCGGAAAAAGTACCTCAGCGCGACCTGAAGCCAGAGAACCCCAAGGAGCCGAACATGGATCTGCAATTGAAAGGGCGAAACGTCATCGTCACCGGAGCAAGCAAGGGAATCGGACGCGCGATCGCGGAGACTTTCGCCCAGGAAGGCGCCAACGTCGCCATCTGCGCGCGC
>DAICZP010000138.1 GCA_027311065.1 Thiomonas sp.
GACATAAGAGGGGGTGGCGGGAACGTAGGTGACCGGTGGCGCGTAGTTGTAAACGGGCGGTGGCACGTACGCGACCGGCGGCGGCGCATAGACCTGGGGGGCAGGGGCGACGACGTAGGGAGCGGCAATCGCTCCTGCGACGAGGCCGGCGATAAACGCGAATGGCCCTGCATTGTCATGATCGTGCCATCCATCAGCCCGGGCGGGCGTCGCGGACAGCAGGCCGATTGCCAGTGCGCCGGCCAGTGCGGCATGGGATAGTTTCGGTGTATTCACGATGTCTGCGCTCCAAGGTAGGGGCCCGAAAGGGCCGCCGCATGTCCACAACTTTAGACCCGGATTCAACGCAACGCAACCGTTTCGTTGCGTTTAGTTGAATCCGGTTGCGCGAGGCTGAAGGCTGGCAGCCAGCAGCAAGAGAAAGTCGCGCATGAAACCATGTTCGAATTGTCCCGGATAACGGCCGTAGACGCTGACAACCCCGACGGGGCCGTCGGCGCCCACCACCGGAAACGCTGCCGATGAGCGGATGCCTGCCTGCGCCGCCACATCCCGCCAGCGCGTATGGTGCGGGTCGCGCGCATAGCTCGGGTTGACCACCAGCGCACGGCTCGCCCACGCTTTCGCAACGCTCGAACCGCTGGTGGTGGAGGGTTCGAGTCCGAGGCGCGTGTCCAGTCCTGCCTGCCGAAGTGCCTCGGCGTAGGTGTTGAAGGAACCACTCGCGGACGCGACCTTGGCGAATCCATCCGCGGCGCGGTAGCCCCAGGCCGCTGCCGCGATGCCGGGCAAGGTGCACAGCGCATCCAGACATGCCTGGATCTGGTCCCCGCGTGGCGGCTTTTCATCGGCATTCTGCGCATGATCGAGCAGGAAGCGCCGGTAGAGGGCGTGCAGTTCTTCGGTTGCCTCGAGCTGACACTGCAGTTCTTCCTTGAAGCGTGCGTTCACAACCTGCACCAGCAGTGCCCGGTCTCCGACACGTCCAGGCATGGAAATGATTTTGTCGGTGAGGATCCGTAAATAAATGCCCGTGGCGTTGACCAGGGTCGAAGGTTGCAGCCCGATCAAGGCGTGAATCTGCCCGATGAAGCGCGCGCGATGGCGATGCTGTTCGCGCGTGAGATCCGCTTGTATCAACGATTCCAGATGCTCGGCTTGCCGCCGTGCCAGATGTGCGCGCTCCGCCTCGCTGAGGATGCTCAGGATGCGCGCGGGCTCTGGAACCGCGCTCAGCGAGGCGTAAAACTCCCTGGCAAATTGCGAGGATGCATCCGCAATGGTTCGGGTCTGCGCCCCCACGCGCAGGATTCGCTGGCATTCCTCGCCGAAGGCATCCGTGATGCTCGACCCCTGCGCCAGGATTTTTTTCGCGGCGCTGGTCTGTCCCCAACGGTGTTGCCAGGATGACCGATGCAGCTTGTCGGCCTTGGCAACGTAGAGTGCCATGTCGGCATTGCGCAGCAGCAGGTTGGCGGAATCGGTGCCGTCGGGGTCGTCTTCCGGGTAAAGCGTCCAGCCCAGACTGAGCGCAATCTGCAACGCACCAGCATCGGGCACCGTGAACGGCGCGTCGCAGACGGCACCGATGCGATCAAGGAGGGGATGGATTTCTGTTTCCTGCAATCCGTCGAGGATGATCACGAACTCGTCACCGCCATGACGGATGACCATGTCCGACCCCCGCACGGCGTCCTTCAGGCGTTGCGCGAAGGCGCACAGCAAATCGTCTCCCGCCTTGTGCCCGAACGTGTCGTTCACCGGCTTGAAATCATCGAGGTCAAGCATGCCCACCGCCACCAGACTGCCCTGGCGCTGCGCGCGCTCGATCGCCTGTGGAAGAAACAGACTGAGAGCGAGGCGGTTCGGCAAACCGGTGAGTGCGTCGTGATGTGCCAGATGCTTGAAGCGTTCTGTTTGCGACGGGACGAAACCGATGTCGTAAAAAATTGCAATGAAATACGCGATGCTTCCCGCGTCGTCGCGGATGGTCGAAACGGTGATGAACTCCGGATAGACATTCCCGTCCTTGCGACGGTTCCAGATTTCCCCTTGCCAGCGACCTTCGGTCGTCAGCGCACGCCAGAATTTTCTGTAAAACGAGGCGTCCTGATAGCCGGATTTGAGGAGCTTGGTGGTCTGACCGACCGCCTCTTCGCGGCTGTAGCCAGTAATTTTTGTAAACGCCTGGTTGACGTCGATGATGCGCCCCGATGCATCCGAGATCAGGACGGCCTCGTGGGTGTTTTGATACACCGCAGACCAGAGGCTGTCGGGAACGGCGGCCTGCTTCAGGGAATTTTGCATGGCGCCCATCTTAGAAGTTAAACGCGGGGGCGGGCGCTGCGGGTCGCCCCTCCGGTCTTTCAACAGCCTGCCCGACAACCGCCTGCGGACCCCGGCCCCGGCGTGGCTCAGCCGTCCACTGGCTGCGTGGGTGTGTCCAGTAACAGCTGATAGAACACCAGATCGAGCCATCGGCCAAATTTGAAGCCGACCTGGGGCAGGGTTCCGACATGCTGGAACCCCAACCGCGCGTGCAGCGCGATGCTGCCGGCATTCGTCGCATCGATCGCGCCCACCATCGCGTGGACATCGTTTTCACGCGCGGCGGCGATCAGCGCCTGCATCACCCGCTGGCCGCATCCGCGTCCGCGGTGCTCCGCGTGGACGTAGACCGAGTGTTCAACGGTGTATTTGTAAGCGGGCCAGGCGCGGAACATGCCGTAGCTTCCAAATGCCAACAGGTTGCCGTGGTCGTCCTCAAGCCCGAGTACGGGAAAGTTTCCGGCGATTTTGGCGTTGAACCATGTCACCATGCTTTGTCGGTCGCGCCGCGCGTAGTCGTACAGAGCGGTCGAATGCAGGATCGCGTCATTGAAAATCGCAAGGATCGCATCGGCGTGACGCTCGAACGTGCAGGGCACAAGGGTGTGCTGGGACATCGGGGTCTCCGGACCGGGGCTGGGCATGAACATCGGGCCAACCGCACGCGACCTGCGCGCAGTTGGCCGCAGTTGACACGACGCGATGCTAACGCCGTTTCCACGGCCGCTTCCGTGCGCCTCAGCCTGGTGTGCTGCCGCCCTGCATCGGCCGGCGGGCCGGCCACGCACGATGTCCGGGAGCGTGGTCGGCATGCGCGTGATGCCGATGCTCCCAGACCTGCATCATGGTGCGTCGCTGCTCCGGCGTCAGGACCTGGGCGATGGCGATGCGGGTCTTCATGCGCTGGGCGGCCAGTTCACTGGCAATGGCGCTGCGCTGCTGTTGCAGCTTCTGCAGGGCATTGGCGTCGAGCACCGGCGCGCCGAACAGGGCTTGCGCGTGTTGCCTGAGTTCGCGCAGGCGCTGCACGTCGGCCGCGCTGGCGGCGCGTGCGTGCTCCACAATGCCACGGATGCGCGCGCGCTGCTGCGGCGTCACGCCGAGGCGACGCATCCAGGCCGCGGCGCCACGCGCATCGCCTGCGCAATCAGGGTGGTGGTGCGATGGATGCCCGGGCTGCGTCACGCGGGGTGTCGTGGCAGTGGGAGCAGATGTGGTCTGGGCCTGGGCACCGGTGGAACACAGTCCACCGATGGCCATGGCAGCGCCGATGCCAAGGGCGAGAGAATGCAGTTTGCGTCGCATGAATGTCCTCCTGTCTGGGCCGAAATCCGGCGTGGAATGGGAGGATGAAGCATGCGCGCCGGCGTTGTCGCCTTCATGCGCGGACCATGTCGAAGTGTTGATGGGCGCGGGCGCACGACCACGAAATCAGTCCTCCAGCAATGAGCGGAGCATCCAGGCGGCCTTTTCGTGAATATCCATGCGCTGGGTCAGAAGATCGGCGGTTGGCTGGTCGTTGGCCTCATCGGCAACGAGGAAGGCAGCGCGCGCGGTCTTGGCGACCCCCTCGTTGCCCTGGACCAGGATGCGAATCATGTCCGTGGCCTTCGGAGGCTTGGACGGCGCATCGGCCAGGGTGCTGCGCTCAGCAAAGCCCTGGTAGGAGCCGGGTACGGCGAAGCCGAGCGCACGGATACGCTCGGCAATGGGATCCACTGCATTCCAAAGTTCGGTGTACTGCACCATGAACATCTGATGCATGGTGTTGAACATCGGCCCGGTGACGTTCCAGTGGAAGTTGTGCGTGGTCAGGTAGAGCGTGTAGGTGTCGGCGAGCACGCCGCTCAGGGCCTGGGAGATCGCTTCGCGGTGCTTGTCGGCGATGCCGATCTGCACGGGCGACGAAGACGGGTAAAGGCGGTGTTTCTTTGGCGCGGCCATCGGACGGTCCTCCAGAAAAAGTCGTGAAACATTGTGGCAGATTTCTGCGACATGCTCCGCACGCGGGCCATCCGTCGAGAGGCGCTGCTCCGGCCCCGCCCCGACTGCAGCCAACCTTGGCGCCGATGAGGACGCAACGCGCTGGATGCCCATTCCTGACGGCGAGGTAACACCGGCCGCGCCCAACGATTCCTATGCTCGCCGGCAGGGTTGCATCGACATCAGGGAAGGCGCGCGGCGGCCGCTGCGCGGGAATGCGGGAGTCGAATCATGCAGATCGTGTTGACGCGCCACGGGCAGACCGAGGGAATCGATCCGCCGCGGTTTCGAGGCCGCACGGAGCTGGCGCTGTGCGACCACGGACGACGGCAGGCGGTGGCGCTCGCCGGCGCGATCGCGCGCCAGTTCAAGCCCGATATTGTCCTGACCAGCCCATTGAAGCAGTGTCGTGAGACAGGCGCCGTCATCGCCGAGGCCTGCGGGATTGCCACGCAGGGCGTCCTTGCTGGCCTGGTGGACGTCGACTGCGGCATCTGGACGCTGATGACCCACGCCGATGCGGCCTCGGCATTTCCGCGCGAATATGCGCGCTGGAAGCACATGCCGCAATGGGTGCGATTTCCATCGGGTGAATCGCTGCAGGATGTCGCGGCGCGCACCGCCGACGCGTTGCGCGAATTGTGGCGCCTCGGTGGCGACAAGACGGCGGTGCTCGTCGGGCACGACAGCGTGAACAAGGTGGCGTTATTGCAAGCGCTCGACCTGCCGCTGTCGGCCTACTGGCGCATTGAACAGGAGCCTTGCTGCATCAACGAGCTGTTTCTCGATGACCAAGGCGGAATGCGTGTCATGCGGTTCAATGACATTGCGCACTTGCAGCCGCATGCGTAGTCGCGCCGGGTCAGCGCCTGGCTGGCGGGCGCGGCGTCGATGCGCAGTTGCCGCAGGAGGGTGCTGCGCAATGCGAGCAGCCGTCGGTACCCTGTTCCTGCGCCACCTCCCGCCCCGCGCGGCGCGCGGTCAGGTAGACGTACAGCACGAGCAGGGCCGCGAACACCAGCGCTGCGGCCATCTCAAGTGTGGTCGCGCCATGTTGGGCCAGCATGACCTCGGCGGCAACGTAGCCGACCAGAATCATGGCAATCAGGAACTTCTCGGGTGTGTTCATCGCAGCAGGGGTGGAGCCAGAATGCATCAGGCACCGGCGGACGCGGTCCGGACGGTGCCTGGGGCGTGCCTCCATGGGCGGAGGCTGTTCACGCCGAAGCGTGCTGGATGGGGTCACGAATATCCGTGTGGATCCTTCAATATTGCCCTCCTTCCTGCAACCGTCTTGTGACCACTCTACGCCGCTGCACGCGCGCGCGCAAGCGGCTGAGTAGATTTGTCGGAAATGCAGCAATCGCCTTTGAAAACCTGCGAAAGTAGCAATTTGACCTAAGCGCCTGGCGAGATTGACAGCGTGGACGCGCAGAAAGCTTTCAACGCACGCTGCGACGGGTAGCGATTTTCACCAGCCCCACGCGCACGCCGTCACCGGTTGCCTTGTCATCGCCGGCGACGCAATAGGCATCACACCCGCGCATGGCATCGCTCGAAGGCCTCTTCTCGGGCGGAATGTCCTTGTTGCCGCACCATACGTCCTGTCCCAGGCGTTTGCGATGGATGCAGCCGATGCACGACGGCGTCATGTGGGCACGAAAACGCACATGGGTTTCGCGCGTGGCCGCGGGCTTCGCCGATTCGGCGAGTACGGTGAGTGGTCGGTCGCGATCGGATTTCAGTTGAATTCTCCCTCAGCCCCGGCACGGGCGTGCGCCCTTTCAATGATAGCGCGCGACGGCCGTGCCCCGAAGGGGGCCGACGCGGGCACGATCAGCGTGTGGGAGGCAGCAGACGCAGGTAGGGGCGAACCGCGCTCCAGCCCTGTGGGTACAGCTTGCGGGCGGCTTCGTCGCTCACCGAGGTTGGAATGACCGCGGCGTCACCCGGCCGCCAGTTGGCCGGGGTGGCGAGGTTTTGCGCCGCGTGGAGTTGCAGTCCGTCAAGCAGACGGAGCAATTCGTCGAAATTTCTCCCGTTGCTCATCGGGTAGATGAGCATGGCCTTGATGCGTTTGTCCGGGCCGATGAAGAACACCGAGCGGACGGTGGCATTTGACGCCGCCGTGCGGCCTTGCGCACTTTCCCCCGCGTCGGCGGGCAGCATGTCGTAAAGCTTGGATATTTCCAGGCTGGTGTCGGCGATCAGGGGAAAATTGGGTGCGTGGCCTTGCGTATCGGCAATGTCCTGCGCCCACGCCTGGTGATCGGCGACGCTGTCCACCGAGAGCCCGATCAGCCGCGTGTTGCGTCGATCGAATTCGGGCTTCAGCCGCGCCGCTTCGCCAATCTCCGTGGTGCAGATCGGCGTGAAGTCCTTGGGGTGCGAAAACAAGACGGCCCAATGATCCCCGATCCAGTCGTGAAATTGAATCGTTCCCTCGGTGGTCTCGGCGGTGAAATCGGGGGCGATATCGCCCAAGCGCAGGCCCATGGCAACTCTCCTGTAGTTGCGCCGTCACCATGACGGCGTACGTCTCTCTAGGTTAGACGCGCATTGGCTCGCGCGATACCGTCGCACGAAAAATCGCGTTGATCTCTAAGGTCATTTCACCGCCGCCGCGGTCAGGGAAACGCTGGAATCGCTGCTTCGACGCCCTGGTCCCGCGCACCGGGGTGTCGCTCGCGGATCGCTTGCTCGAGCTCGGCGACGCGTGCCGCGGGAACGTCGATCATCATCAGGATCTGACCTTGCGCGATGGCGTCCTCATAGGGTTTGAGGCGGGGGCTGTCGACACTGACACCGATCATGCTGCTGATCCACGCGCCGGTCGCACCGCCCGCCAGCGCCAACGCCAGCACCATTGCGCCCGCCGACACCACAGCGGCGCCCGGAATGGCCACGGCGACCAGTCCGGCCAGGGTGCCGGTGACGCCGCCGAGTCCGATGCCGCGCTCGATCGCGGGAATCAGGTCGGTCTTTTGCGCCAGCCCGGCCTCCGGGAGGTTGCCCAGCGCCGTGCCTTCGCGGGCGATGACGTGGATCTGTCGCTCGGTCAGCCTCGCGAGCAGAAGGTCATCGACGATGGCGTGCGCCATGACGAGGTCGGGAACAAGGAAGTACAAGCGTCGCATGGCGTGCTCCTTACATGACGCGCGCGTGCGATGGCAGTGGCGCGACCATCAGCGAGGTCCGGTACTGCAAGCATAGACATCGCGAGGCCCGACGTCCATGGCGACGGCGTCGTCCGACGCGTGCTCGGTCCGGAGCCCTCACGGCACCGACCGCAGAGCCTGGCGTAAGGTGTCCACGATCTGGTCTACATGCCCGCGCTCCAGGATCAATGGTGGTGAGAGCGCAATCGTGTCGCCAGTTTGTCGCACGAGCACACCCAACTCAAAGCATTTCACGAACACGTCATAGGCCCGGCGCGCGGGTTGGCCCGGTCGGGACAACAGCTCCACAGCTCCGATGAGGCCGAGGTTGCGGATGTCCTTGACATGCGGCGCATCGCGCAGGTCATGCAAGGCGTTTTCCCAGTAGGCGTCGAGCCCTTCGCGGCGAACGCGGGTGAGCAGCCCGTCGCGGGCGTACAGCTGCTGAGCCGCCACGGTGGCGGCGCTGCACAACGGGTGACCCGAGTAGGTGTAGCCGTGGAACAACTCGATACTCCCCTCGGGCGCCCCACCCGTGACCGTCTCGTGGATGCCTTCGCGCACGAAGACCGCACCCATGGGTGCGGCGGCGTTGTTGACCGCCTTCGCGCTGGTGATGATGTCGGGCAGCACGTTGAAGTACTGGGCCGCAAATGGCGTTCCGAGCCGACCAAACCCGGTGATCACCTCGTCAAAGATCAGGAGAATGCCATGGCGGGTGCAGATGGACCGCAGGCGCTCCAGGTAGCCGCGCGGCGGCACGAGCACCCCCGTGGAGCCGGCGAGCGGCTCGACGATGACCGCAGCGATATTGCTGGCGTCGTGCTGCTGTACCAGATGTTCCAGCGCGTCGGCGAGGTGGGCGCCCCAGGCCGGCTGCCCGCGCGAGAACGCCTGATGCGCAAGATCGTGTGTGTGCGGGAGATGCGCCACATTGGGCAGGAGGTTCCCGTGGAATACCTTGCGGTTTGCCGGGATGCCGCCAACCGAAATGCCACCGAAGCCGACACCGTGGTAACCGCGCTCACGGCCGACGAGCAGGGTGCGCGTGCCGTCGCCGCGCGCGCGGTGATAGGCGAGAGCGATTTTCAGCGCGGTGTCGACGGCCTCCGAGCCCGAATTGACCAGGAACACCTTGGTGAGGTCGTCCGGGGCCACCGCTGCCAGCAGGCGTGCCGCTTCGAACTGCACCGGATGGCCCATCTGGAAGGGCGGCGCGTAATCCATTTCGCGCAACTGCTGCTCCATGGCGCGGGTGATTTCCTCGCGCCCATGACCCGCGTTCACGCACCACAGGCCGGCAATGCCATCGAGAATCAGCCGACCGTCATGGCTGCGATAGTGCATGTCCTTCGCGCCGACGAGCAGTCGGGGCGCGGCCTTGAATTGCCTGTTTGCGGTGAAGGGCATCCACAAGGCGTCGAGTTGCTGAGGGTCGGGTGCAACGCCGCGCGTGTTGCTGGCCGTGTCGTCGTCCATCGGAAGCTCCATGGCGTGATTGGAGGGGAAGGTGGGAGGAACATCTGAGGAAAATCGGGGAAAAATCCCTCAGCAATTCTGGCATTGTGCTGCGCGGTGTCGGCATATGTCATCCCATCCGTCGCGGGTTAGCATTTCGCGCAGGCGGGCTCCAAGGCCGGACGCAGTGCGCGAAACGGATCGAAGGCGGCGGAACAATTCCGAAACAAGGGCGGATCAATCATGGCATTCGGGCTTTACATCATCGGCGACGAAATTCTTTCGGGCAAGCGCGAAGACAAGCATTTCCCCAAGGTGCAGGCGCTGCTGGCGGCGCGAGGGATGCAACTGCAGTGGGTGCAGTATCTGGGCGATGACCCATTGCTGCTGCGTACGGCGTTTCGCGCCAGTTTCGCGCGTGGCGATATCGCCTTGAGCTGCGGTGGCATCGGCGCAACACCCGATGACCATACCCGTCAAAGCGCGGCAGCCGCGCTCGACGTTCCGCTGGAACTGCACCCTGAGGCGCGGGAGCTGATTTTGCAGCGACTGCGAAGCGTGGGCCTCGACGCTGTCGACAGCGAGGCGGTGCAGCAGCGCCTGCAGATGGGTGTGTTTCCACGTGGTGCCGAGATCATCCCGAATCCGTATAACCAGATTCCAGGCTTCTCGATTCAACGCCACTACTTTGTGCCCGGTTTTCCGGTCATGGCCTGGCCGATGCTCGAGTGGGTGCTTGATGGCGCCTTGCACGCACTCCAGCGTGCGGGAACCTATCTGGAGCGTGCCTGCATCGTGCTTGGCGCCATGGAAGCAGACCTGACACCGCTGATGGTGCGCATCGAAAGCGAGTTCGAGGATGTCAAGGTATTCAGTCTTCCCAGCGTCGATCATCCGCAGTGGGGTCGGCATATCGAACTGGGCGTCAAAGGCGAGCCGCAGCGGGTCGAGGCCGCATTTGAAACCTTGAAGCAAGGGCTGGCCGCGTTGCATGCCGACATCCGCACCGAAACAGTGCGAAAAATTTGAAAAGCTTCAAACTGGTGCGCGCGTGCCCCGAGAAAGGTTGCGCGCCGCCGGGGTGTCGGGCTGCGCGTCGCGCACCCGTCCTCAGGGCAGTGGCATGGTTTCTGCTAGATTTTCATGAGTGCGGGGTCGGCGCCAGCCGACGGCCCCAAGGTTCCTGAAGGTGCGAACGCGGTGCCCGCGGCGCGCACGCGCTTTTTCAACAACTCCCTTGAATGGAGAAAATCGCATGACCAAGAGCGTTGCAGACGTGATGAAGATGGTGCAGGAAAACGACGTCAAGTTCGTCGACTTCCGCTTCACGGATACCCGCGGCAAGGAACAGCACGTGACCGTGCCGGTGTCCGCCTTCAATGAGGAGAAGTTCAGCGAAGGACACGCATTCGACGGCTCGTCCATCGCTGGCTGGAAAGGCATCGAGGCGTCGGACATGATGCTGATGCCGGACTCCAACTCCGCCAATATCGACCCGTTCATGGAGGAAACCACGCTCCTGCTGAGCTGCGACGTGCTCGAGCCAGGCGACGGCAAGCCCTACGACCGCGACCCCCGCTCCATCGCCAAGAAGGCCGAGGCCTATCTGAAGGCTTCGGGCATCGGTGACACAGCCTACTTCGGCCCGGAACCTGAATTCTTCATCTTTGACCAGGTGCGCTGGAACGTCGACATGTCCGGTTGCTTCGTCAAGGTCGATTCCGACGAAGCGTCATGGTCGACAGGCGAGAAGCTCGAGGGCGGCAACATGGGGCACCGCCCCTCGGTGAAGGGCGGATACTTCCCGGTTCCTCCGGTCGACAGCCTGCAGGACATCCGTTCGGAAATGTGCCTGATTCTCGAGCAGATGGGCGTGCCCGTCGAGGTGCATCACCATGAGGTCGCTGGTGCCGGCCAATGCGAAATCGGGACCCGTTTCGCCACGCTGGTGCAGCGTGCCGACTGGACCCAGATCCTGAAGTACGTCGTGCACAACGTCGCGCACAGCTATGGCAAGACCGCCACCTTCATGCCCAAGCCCGTGGTCGGCGACAACGGCTCCGGCATGCACGTCCACCAGTCGGTGTGGAAAGATGGCAAGAACCTGTTCGCTGGCAACGGCTACGCCGGCCTCTCCGAGTTCGCCCTGTATTACATCGGCGGCATCATCAAGCATGCCCGCGCGCTCAACGCCATTACCAACCCCGGCACCAACAGCTACAAGCGACTGGTTCCGGGTTTCGAGGCGCCGGTCAAGCTGGCGTATTCGGCGCGCAATCGCTCGGCGTCGATCCGCGTTCCTTACGTGCAAAGCGACAAGGCGCGCCGCATCGAGGTTCGCTTCCCCGATCCAACCTGCAACCCCTACCTCGGCTTTGCCGCGCTGCTGATGGCCGGTCTTGACGGCGTGGAGAACAAGATCCACCCGGGTGAAGCCGCCAGCAAGAACCTCTACGATCTGCCGCCGGAAGAGGATGCGAAGATCCCGACCGTGTGCTCCAGCCTCGATCAGGCCCTGGAAGCTCTGGACAAGGACCGCGCGTTCCTGACCAAGGGTGGCGTGTTCAGCGATGATTTCCTCGACGCCTACATCGCCCTCAAGATGGAAGAGGTCACCCGCTTCCGCATGACCACGCATCCGGTCGAGTTTGACATGTACTACTCGCTGTAAACCCCTGGCGGCGGCGTGCGTTGCATCTGCAGGCACGCTGCAGCGACGGACCCGAGGGGACGGCTTGCCGTCCCCTCGTCGTTTTTCCGAGGCCGCATCGGCTTCCGGCCTGCCAGGCTTACACTGCGCCCACGGCCCGCGGGCAACCTGGCCCGCGCATTCACCACGACCAAGAGCTCAACGATGCGCCGCTTCTGCATCTTTCCCCGGACATCCATCCTGGCCGCGTGCGCGCTGGCGCTCGCTTGTCTTTCGGCGCGGGCGCAGCAGACCGATCCCAACCGCGTCTACCGTTGCCCGGACAATTCCTACACGAACATGCTCAGTGTTGTGCGGGCCCGGCATTGCAAGCCGGTTGACAACGCCAATATCAGCGTGGTTTCGCCGGGTGCCGTGAAAGGTGGCGGGCACCATCCGCCACCACACCCGGGCTCGGCGGCGCAGCGGGTGGAACCATCGGCGCAGGCAGCGCGCGATGCCGAGGCCAGGCACCTGCTCGAGGATGAGTTGCAGTCGCAGCAGGTACGCCTGCAGGAGCAGCTCAAGGCGTACAACGGCGGCCATCCCGACCGTCTGGGCGGCGAGGCCAACTATCAGAAATATCTCGATCGGGTCGATGCGATGAAGAAGTCCATCGACCTCACCCAGTCCAATATCGATGCGCTGCAGCGGGAACTTCAGCGCTATGGCCATTAGCCACACCGCGGGGGATCGCGCCGGCCGCCCAGACCTGTCTGCGCAGGCGCAGACGGTGCTCGATTGGCTGGCGACCATGGCAGCGCTGGTCGATATCCGCGGGCGCGTGCTGTACGCCAACCCTGCCCTCGAGGCGGGCCTGGGCCTGTCGCGGCGCCAGTTGCTGGGGCAGGACCTGGCGCAATGGCTGGCGCGCGCCCAGCCCTGGCGCGATGCGCTCGCGCAGGTCCACGGCAATGAATTCAGCAGCAAGCGTTTCGACGACACGCTGACCCCCCGTGGTGGAGGGGAGCCCATGCCGGTGCAAGCCATCGTCTCGCGGACCGACGACGCTGATGTGCTGCTGGTCGAGTTGCTGGAACTCAGCCAGCACAGTCGTCAGGAACGCGAGGAGCAATGGCTCAACCAGGCGCAGGCGAACAAGGACCTGATCCGCAATCTCGCCCATGAAATCAAGAATCCGCTGGGCGGCATCCGGGGTGCCGCGCAGCTGCTGCAGATGGAGCTCGAGAGTCGCGAACTGCAGGAATACACGCGCGTTGTCATTCACGAGGCGGATCGGCTCCAGACCCTGGTCGATCGCCTGCTTGCACCCCACCGGCGTCCGCATGTGGTCGGCGATGTCAACATCCACGAGGTGCTGGAACGGGTGCGCTCGGTGATCCTGGCCGAGTTTCCCAAGGGCTTGGAGGTCGTGCGCGATTACGACGCGAGCCTGCCGGAATTCCGCGGCGATCGTGAACAACTCATCCAGGCCATTCTCAACATTGCGCACAATGCCGCCCTGGCGCTGGCGCAGCGGCGCGCGGCGGGAGACGCGCGCATCGTGTTCAAGACCCGGGCGGCGCGCCAGGTCACGCTGGCCAAGCAGCGGTACAAGCTGGCACTGCTCTTGCATATCACCGACAACGGCCCCGGCGTGCCAGCGGCGATCAAGGACAAGAT
>DAICZP010000072.1 GCA_027311065.1 Thiomonas sp.
CTGGGGGCCATTCCAACGGTGCAGGCCCACGGCCGGGGGCCGGACGAGGCGCGTCGCTTCGCCACCGCCGCCGACGCCGCATTCCAGATGGCGGTCCGTCGGAACCGGGTACGCGCGCTGCTCACCGCGTTCGTCATCATTGCGCTGTTCGGCGCGCTGCTCGAAGGTCTGTATCAGGGGACGGTGGCGGTCATGCAGGGCCATATGAGCGCCGGCACCCTTGGTGAAACCGTGCTGTACATCGGCCTCGCCGCCGGCGCCTCGGCATCGCTCGCCGAGGTGTTTGGCGATCTGCTGCGTGCCGCGGGTGCCGCCGAGCGGCTCCTCGAACTGCTCGCCGCACGCCCCACCGTGCGCGAGCCCGCGACCCCCCGCGCCCTGCCAGCGCCGCAGGGCGGCTCGGTCGTCGACTTCGACGCCGTCACCTTCAGCTACGCATCCCGTCCGGATCAGCCGGCGTTGCGCGGGTTTTCGCTGCATGTCGCTGCGGGAGAAACGGTCGCGCTTGTCGGCCCGAGCGGAGCGGGCAAGAGCACCGTACTTCAGCTTCTGCTGCGATTCCACGATCCACAGCTGGGCGCCGTGCGGCTCGATGGGGTTGCGCTGCAGGACGCGTCAATCGATGCCGTGCGCAGCCGCATCGGCCTCGTCCCGCAGGACACCACCCTGTTCGCCACCAGTGCCCTTGAAAACATCCGTTACGGCCGCCCCGACGCAGACGAGGAGCAGGTCGGCGAAGCTGCCCGCGCCGCCCAGGCAGACGCATTCCTGCGCGCGTTGCCACAAGGCTACGGCACCGAGCTCGGCGAGCGCGGGGTGCGGCTGTCAGGCGGGCAGCGCCAGCGCATCAGCATCGCGCGCGCGCTGCTGCGTGATCCGCCCCTCCTGCTGCTCGACGAAGCCACCAGCGCGCTGGACGCCCAGAGCGAACGCGCCCTCCAGGAGGCGCTCGAACGCGCGCGACGCGGACGCACCACCCTGGTCATCGCCCACCGGCTCGCAACGGTACAGCGTGCCGACCGCATCGTCGTCATGGATCAGGGCCGGGTGGTCGACAGCGGAACCCACGCCGAGCTGATGGCCCGGGACGGGCTGTACGCGGGCCTGGTCGCACTTCAGTTTCTTGGCTGACAATGCAGCAAGCGAAGCATCAACGGAACGGGGAGGTGCCTCGGGGTTGTCGCCCGGCTGGCGGCGCGGTTACATTTGACCCACCATGACCGAACGTACCGGAGATCTTGGCCGGCCGGAATGCGGCGGAATGGTTTCAAAACTCTCTGATGACATCCCATGCAACAGGACAAGCTTAAAAAAATTCTGGTCGTTGACGATGATTCCCGCATAAGGGATCTCCTTCGCCGTTATCTGGCCCAAGAGAACTATGAGGTGTTCGTCGCTGAGGATGCCAAGGCGATGCAACGCGTGATGGTCAAGGAACGCTTTGATCTGATCGTGCTCGACCTGATGCTTCCGGGTGAGGATGGCTTGAGCGTTTGCAAGCGCATGCGCGCCTCCAAGGACTTCACCCCCATCATCATGCTCACGGCCAAGGGAGAGGATGTCGACCGCATCATCGGCCTGGAAGTCGGCGCGGACGACTACCTGCCCAAGCCGTTCAACCCACGCGAGCTGCTTGCGCGCATCGGCGCGGTGCTGCGGCGCCAACCCAACCCGGAGTTGCCGGGGGCTCCCGCGCGTGACGATGAAACCGTGCAGTTCGGGCCGTTCAGCCTCGATCTCGGACGGCGGGAGCTCTCGCGTGACGGCGAGCTCATCAGCCTGACGACGGGCGAATTCGCCATGCTCAAGGCGCTGGTACGTCACCCGCGGCAACCGCTGTCACGAGACCGTCTGGCGGAGCTCGCGCGCGGACGCGATTACGAGGCGTTCGACCGCAGCCTGGACGTCGCGATTTCACGACTCCGGAAAATCATCGAGTCGGACCCCGCGCATCCCCGCTACATCCAGACCGTCTGGGGCGTGGGTTATGTCTTCGTTCCCGACAGCAAGGACGCCTGAATCCCTTGACGGAACGCCCCCAAGCCGCCCAGGGGGCGCGCGCCTTCCCACCGCGCTGGATTGCCCGCATCGTCGGAGGGCTGTCGGCGCGACTGTATTGGCGAACCTTCTTTCTTATCGCCCTGCTTGTCTCGGTGAGTGTTGCGGCGTGGTACCAGAGCTTTCGTACCCTGCAGCGCGATCCGCTGGCCACGCATGCTGCGCATGACATCGCCAGCACCATTGACCTCGCGCGCCTGTCCCTCGCCGATGCCTCGCCGGCGCGGCGCGAAGCGCTGTTCGCTCACCTCGCAGAGCGTCATGAAGCGTATGTTTTCCTGCGTCATCCGACGGATGTCGCAACGCCGATCGGCGACGATGAGTTCATGCGAACACTGCGCCGCGCGGCGCAGCGAAGCGAATCGATACCCCTTGATTTCGCCGCATCGGTCAATGGTGCGCGCGGCATCTGGATCGGATTCAACATCGGCAAGACACCTTATTGGCTGCGCTTCGATCCAGAACGATTCAGCGACACCGGGAGTGAAGGCTGGCTGATCGGAAGCCTGCTTGCCACCGTGGTGGCCTTGCTTGGCGCCGCCGTGATTGCCGGGCTCGTGAACCGTCCACTGCGCGATCTTGCCCGCGCCATTGCCGGAGTGCGCGCCGGCGATTTTTCCTACCAGCTCGACGAAAATGCCGGCACGGAGGAAATCCGCGCCGTCAACCGCGGCTTCAATCGCATGGCACGCTCACTGCATGCGCTCGAACAAGACCGCGCATTGATGCTGGCCGGAATTTCACACGACATCCGCACGCCGTTGGCACGGCTGCGTCTTGAGGCCGAGCTCAGTGTCCCGGACCCTTGCGCACGCCGGGACATCGTGTCTGACATCGAGCAGGCGGACGCCATCATCAGCAAATTCATGGAGTACGCCAGTCGCGCGATTCCAGCGCGCGAAAGCGTCGACCTCGCCGATCTCGTTGCCAAGGTCATCAGTGACTATGCAAAAGTGCCCGATCTCCGCATCACCTTCCTGGGTGAGCCGGAAGGACGGGTACTCGGCGACCCTCTCGAACTCCACCGCGTGCTCGTGAATTTGCTGGAAAACGCCCGTCGCTACGGTTCCACCCCGGGAGGCGGGGGCGCGGATGTCGACATCTCCCTGGCGCGTCGGGGCAGCGAGGTCGTGCTCGCGGTGCGCGACCACGGGCTTGGTGTCCCGGCCGAGCAACTCCCACTTCTGACCCGACCGTTCTTTCGCGGCGAACGGGCGCGTCCGGCCGACCGCGGCAGTGGGCTGGGCCTGGCGATCGTGGAAAAGTCTCTGGACCGCATGGGCGGTCGACTGGTGGTCAGCAATGCGAAGGACGGTGGCCTGCTGTTGCGCCTGTGGCTGATGCGCGATCCCCTCGATGCGCTGCCACCCCCGCAGCTTTGATCGGACGCTCAGCGCCTTTTCGCCGCCATGCGTGCACGCGTGCGGCGTGCCTCCTTGGGGTCGACGGTGAGGGCACGCGTCACGTCGATGCGGTCACCGTCACGCAAGGGATCGCGTGCGCGCTTGCAAAGCCCGAACACCGCCAGGCGCAACGCGCCTGCATCCTGCTCCCAACTGGCGTCCGGGAGCACATCGGCAACGCCACTGGCACGGACAGCGTCCCCTAGCGTCGACCCCGCCGCGAGCCGCACCGTACGCAGCAGTGCTTCACCTCGGGAAGGCTGCCAGAAGACTTCGGCTTCCAGCCATGCGTGGTCATGCATAGACAACGTCCGCGCGCTCGACGAATGCATCGACAAACGTCTTCGCGATATGGGAGAACACCGGACCGATCACAGCGTCGATGACGCGGTTCGAAAAGTGGTAGTCGAGGTCGAAGTCGATGCGACAGGCCTGCCCACCTTCCAGCGGCGTGAACAGCCAATGCCCGCCGAGCGCCGAAAACGGGCCCTCGACCAGATGCATGCGGATCTCCGAACCTGGCACGTGCGTGTTATCGGTCGTGAAGCTTTGCTTCACGCCCTTGAAGTCGATGCGGATGGTCGCTCGCATATGCTCCGGTGTCGACACCCTGACGTCGACGCCACCGCACCAGGGCAGGAACTCCGGATACGACGCAACGTCCGCGACCAGATCGTACATTTGCTGTGCGCTGTGCCAAATCAGCACGGACTTGTGGACAAGGGCCATCGGTAGGCGGCTCGCGAGCTTCTTAAAATCCGATGATTGTAGAAAACCGGCCGGACAACAATCCGGCAATGTCATGAGCATCGCCGAAAATCGCAAGGCTGCGTTCAACTATTTTCTCGAAGACCGCTTCGAGGCCGGCATCGTGCTGGAGGGCTGGGAGGTCAAGGCCATTCGCGCGGGCCGGGCGCAGCTGCTGGATGGCTACGTCCTCATTCGTGAAGGGGAGTTGTACCTCGTGGGCATGAATATCACCGCGCTGAACAGCGCCTCCACCCACGTACACCCGGATGCCACACGAACCCGCAAGCTCCTGCTCCACAAGGACGAGATCCGCCGTCTCATCGGCAAAGTCGAGCAACGGGGCTATACCCTCGTGCCGCTGAATCTGCACTTCAAGGGGGCGCGCATCAAGGTCGATTTCGCCCTCGGCCGCGGCAAGAAGCTGCACGACAAACGGGACACCGAAGCCAAACGCGATTGGGAGCGCGAAAAGGCGCGCATCATGCGCAAGCCGGGGGTTTGATCCAGCACGGGCGTCACTGCGGGTTGATCGGGCAGGCCGGAGCCCCGAACGTATCCGGGCCCCGCCATTTTGAACCGTCGATGGGCCGCCCCGAAGGGCGGCCCGCGGCTTCGTCTCCTCGTCTTGATCGGTGCGCGCCTGCCGATGGGGACCCGGCGGCGTGCGGTACGGCTTTCAGGCCACCCGCTTGTCGAAAAACTGCTCGTCTTCGGTCGAACCCTTGAGCGCCGCGGTCGATGCATCCGACTCGATGGTCGTGGTCACGGCGTCGAAGTAGCCAGTGCCCACTTCGCGCTGATGCTTGACTGCTGTGAAGCCGATGTCAGCCGCCGCAAATTCCTTCTGCTGCAAGGCCACGAACGCACTCATCTGATTGCGCGCATAGCCGTGCGCCAACTCGAACATCGAGTAGTTCAGCGCGTGGAAGCCAGCGAGCGTGATGAACTGGAACTTGTAGCCCATCGCGCCGAGTTCCTTCTGGAATTTCGCGATCGTGGCGTCGTCGAGATTCTTTTTCCAGTTGAACGACGGGGAGCAGTTGTACGACAGCATCTTGCCCGGGAACTTGGCGTGAATCGCCTCGGCGAACGCGCGGGCGTAGGCCAGATCCGGCTTGCCGGTTTCACACCAGATCAGGTCGGCGTAGGGCGCATAGGCCAGACCGCGCGAAATGGCTTGCTGCAAGCCGGGACGGGTGCGGTAGAAACCCTCGACCGTGCGCTCACCCGTGCAGAACGGCTTGTCGTTCTCATCGACGTCCGCCGTCAGCAGATCCGCCGCCTCGGCATCGGTCCGCGCCACCAGCACGGTCGGCACACCCATGACGTCGGCGGCAAGTCGCGCCGCGACGAGCTTGGCGACTGCTTCGCGCGTGGGAACCAGCACCTTGCCACCCATGTGGCCGCACTTCTTTACCGAAGCGAGTTGGTCTTCGAAATGGACACCGGCCGCACCCGCGTCGATCATGGACTTCATCAGCTCAAACGCGTTCAGAACGCCACCAAATCCGGCTTCCGCATCGGCAACGATGGGCGCAAAGTAATCGATGTAGTCGGCATCACCGGGGTTCTTGCCTTCCATCCACTGGATCTGGTCGGCGCGGGTCAGCGTGTTGTTGATGCGACGCACGACGGCAGGCACCGAATTGGCGGGATACAGCGATTGGTCGGGATACATCTCACCGGCCAGGTTGGCATCACCGGCAACCTGCCAGCCTGAGAGGTAGATGGCGTTCAGGCCGGCCTTGACCTGCTGCATCGCCTGGTTGCCGGTCAGCGCGCCCAGGGCGTTGACGAATGGTTCGCTGCGCATCAAATTCCAGAGGCGCTCTGCACCACGCTTCGCGAGCGTATGCTCGGGCTGGATGGAGCCGCGCAGCTTGACGACGTCCGCGGCGCTATAGCCGCGCTGGATGCCTGCCCAGCGGGCGTTGGCGGCCCAGTCTTGTTCAAGTTGCTGGATCTGTTGTTCGCGGGTTGCCATGGAACGTTCTCCGAAAATGAAAGAAGGGAGGAAAGAAAGCGTCTGTCGATGGAGAAACTGTACCGCAGATGTGCACCGCACAAACGAGTTATATCTTATACAAGACTGATTTTTATACCTTGTAAAAACAATAGTTTACGGTCTACGTTTCGCGATGTGATATCAAGATCCGTGATCCTGAATTCAATCGCCTTGCTGTGCAGCAGGAATATTTCATATCGTGGAACAGCATTCCTTGATCCTGAAACCGAGCCCGTCCCATGCTCCTGCGCCTTGATGCCTCGTCTTCACCGCATCCCCTGTGCAACGAAGCCCAGGTGCGCGCGATCGAGCAGGAGGCCGCCAGCAGTCTTTCGCCGCATCAATTGATGCACCGTGCCGGCGCTGGCGTGGCGCGCCTGGTTCGCGCCCGCTTCCCGCATGCCCGCCGCATCGTCGTGCTCGCGGGCCCCGGTCACAACGGAGGGGACGGGCTGGTGACGGCCGCCTTGCTGACACGCCCTGGCATGGAGGTGACCGTGATGCTGCTCGGTCACGCCGCTGCGCGCGATCGGCTTCCTCCCGATGCCGCGTGGGCCCTCGGCCTTGCGCGCGCGGCTGGCATACGCGTCGTGGACTGGGATGGTGCTCGCGACACCACGGTCCTGGCTGATGCCGATCTCGTCATCGACGCCCTGTTGGGCATCGGGCTGCGGCGACCGCCGTCCGGCGACATCGCGGAGGCGATGCGCGCTGTCAGTCTCGCCCCTGCCCCGGTCCTGGCGGTTGACGTGCCGAGCGGCATCGAGGCCGATACCGGGCACGCTCCGGGTGCCTGCATCCGGGCGACGGTCACCGTCACCATGCTGGTGTCCAAGCCGGGCTTGTTCACGGCCCTGGGCGCCGCCGCCGCCGGCGAGATCTGGCTGGACGATCTGGAGGTTGCGACCGCGGCGCCCGAGCCGTGCGCGTCCTTGTTCGGTGCGGCTCAGGCGCGCGCCGCGTTTCCCGCGCTTGCCGCCGCACCGCACAAGGGTGCGCGTGGCGGCGTTCACATCTTCGGGGGTGCTGCCGGCATGGATGGCGCGGCAATGCTCGCGGCGCGGGCAGCGCTGGCCATGGGTGCGGGACGCGTGTGGTGCGGTTTCATGGACGCCGGCGCGCCAGCGCTCGACCCCCTATGGCCTGAATTGATGATCCGCGCACCGGATGCCCTGCTCGCGACGCTTTCTGGAACCGCGCACGATGACGCCCGCTGCGTCGTCTTCGGCCCGGGGGCCGGCCAGACCGACAGCGCGCGCGCCCTGCTGCTTGCGGTACTCGCCTTGCCATGTGCGCTTCTGATCGACGCCGATGGCCTCAACACGCTGGCCGCGCAAGACCGCGACGGCGCATCATGGCGCGCGCTGCGGTCGCGCAGGGCACCAACCTGGATCACACCACATCCGGGAGAGGCGGCGACGCTGCTGGGTCAGGAGGCGCGGACGGTGCAGGCGGACCGGCTCGCGGCGGCGCGCGCCCTGGCGAGCCTCACCGGCGCGACATGCGTGCTCAAGGGCGCGGGAACCGTCGTGGCCTCACCATCGGGTGCCACCTGGATCAACCACGGTGGCAACGGGTTGCTGGCCACGGCGGGCAGCGGAGACGTCTTGTCCGGAGCCATCGCGGCACTGCTCGCCCAGACGCGCGGCGCGACGGCCGCCGGGCTGGCCGCGGTCTGGATGCATGGCGCCGCTGCGGATCGCGCCAGCGCCGGCCAGTACGCGCTGCGCGCCGGTACGCTTGGCGAGGCCATGGCTGCAGTGCGCGCGACGCTATCACTGTGACCGGCCTCGACGTCGCCGGTCTCCCGTTTTCAACCGCGTCCGCTGCGTCCCCGCTTGCGTGCGGTCGCGGTCTTGGGGCCTGATTTCGCGACCGCGCGCCTGCTCGTCGGTTTGCCGCCACTGCTGGTCTTCACGACCTTGGCGGACGTCGTCGGGGCGGCAACATCGGCGCCCACCTTGCGCTTGGCACTTGCAACCGTCCGCGTGGGGCCCGGCGTCGCCGCATCCGAAACCGGCAACGCGAATACGCTGTCGTCGCTGGCTGCGCCTTCGATGGGCGCACCGGCCTCGGCACGGCGGCGACGACGGGACGCAGTCCCGGGGGCGGCGACGCGCACGGTGTCCTGCACGAGTCGGAAATCAATCTTGCGCGCGTCGAGATCGACCCGGCTGACCTGCACCAACACGCGCTCACCCAGTCCGTAGCGGCGCCCGGTGCGTTCGCCGCGCAACTCATTGCGCGCCTCGTCAAAGCGGAAATACTCAGCCCCGAGTTCGGAAATGTGAATCAACCCCTCCACGTACAACTGGGTCAACTGGACAAAAATGCCAAAACTGGTGACGGCGGTGACGGCTCCAACGAACTCTTCCCCAAGTTTGTCACGCATGTACCAGCATTTCAGCCAGCTTTCGACGTCACGCGTGGCTTCATCGGCGCGTCGCTCATTGGTCGAGCAATGAACACCGACGCTCTCCCACTGCGCCAGATCGGCGAGTGCCGTGCGCCGCGCGGCGGGCTTGCGTTGCACTTCACCCGTCTTCCCCGGTGTGCTGGGAAGCGACAGCACCAATGCCGATGGCAGGACGAGCTTGTAACGCCCTCCCTCGACAATGGCCTTGATTGCACGATGCGTCAGCAGATCCGGGTAACGCCGAATCGGACTCGTGAAATGCGCGTATGCCTCGTACGCCAATCCAAAATGCCCGACATTGTGGGGGCTGTAGATGGCCTGCTGCATCGAGCGCAGCATCAAGGTGTTGATTTGCGCGGCATCGGGCCGCGCCCGCGCGACTTCGGCGATGGCCTGGTAATCCGCCGGCGTCGGCGCATCGCCGAATCCCACCGGAATATTCATGGTTTTGAGGAATCCCCGCAACAGCGCGAGTTTCTCCGGTGTCGGGCCTTCATGGACGCGGTACAGGCCGGGGTGCTTGTTCCGTTGCAGGAAGTCGGCAGCACACACGTTCGCCACCAGCATGCACTCTTCAATCAGCCGATGCGCCTCGTTGCGGGTCCGGGCCACGATACGCTCGATGCGGCCACCGGCATCACAGACGATCTGGGTTTCAGGGACGTCGAGGTCGATTGCACCCCGCCGCTGGCGCTCGCCGAGAAGCGCGCTGAACACACCATGCAGGTTCAACAGATGGGGCACCAGCGCACCATGCGCACGCGCCTCGGGGCCACGCGTGTTCTCGAGCATCGCCGCCACGTCGGTGTAGGTCAGGCGCGCGTGCGAGCGCATCACCGCCGGGTAGAACTGGTAGCCCTTGAGGATGCCTTGGGCATCGATCAGCATGTCGCAGACCAGGCATAGTCGTTCGACTTCAGGATTGAGCGAACACAAGCCGTTCGACAGCTTTTCCGGCAGCATCGGGATGACCCGGCGCGGAAAGTACACCGAGGTCGCGCGCTCGAGGGCATCATCGTCGAGCGCATCGCCGGGTTTGACGTAGTGGGACACGTCGGCGATGGCGACAATGAGCCGGTGGCCCTGTGCGCGCCCAACCTTCGCAGGCTCGCAATACACGGCATCATCGAAATCGCGCGCGTCCTCTCCGTCGATCGTGACGAGCGGTATGTCCCTGAGATCGACGCGTCCGGCACGATCCTGCGGGCGCACGTGTCCGGGCAAAGCCGCGGCCTGTGCTTCGGCGGCCTCGCTGAATCGATGTGGCACTCCGTATTTGCGCACGGCGATCTCGATTTCCATGCCCGGATCGTGCAGCATGCCCAGAATTTCCACCACCCGCCCGATCGGCTGCGCGTGCATGCTTGCCGGGCCGATGATTTCAACGCTGACAACCTGCCCCGCCTTCGCCCCACCGAGCCCACCCGGCTGCAGCAGCACATCCTGGGGATAACGACGGTCTTCGGGCGCCAGAACCCAGACCCCACCTTCCTGCAAGACCCGCCCGATGATCGGCCGCGCCGAGCGCTCGAGAACCTCGAGCACCTGTCCTTCGGGGCGACCTCGCTTGTCCTGCCGCGTCACCCGCACCCGGACCCGATCGAGGTGCATCACGGTGCGCATCTGCTGCGGCGCCAGGTAGACATCCTGCCCGCCTTCCGTCCCCACCACCAGGCCGTAGCCGTCGCGATGTCCCTGTACGATTCCTTCGACGATCACCGTTTCATCCTTTGTTCATGGAGGCCATCACCCGCAGCCCCGACGCGACAGATTGTTGCGCGAAACACAGCATACTGGACATGCAAAAAAATCATGCTACGATGCTCGCTTCGCTGCCCAGATGGCGGAATTGGTAGACGCACTAGTTTCAGGTACTAGCGCTGCGAGGCGTGGAGGTTCGAGTCCTCTTCTGGGCACCAGCGAATTAAATGCAGGCTGTTTCAAATGCCATCAGGTGTTGATCATCAACACCTGATGGCATTTTTCATTTCCGGGGTTGTTCGCCGTGACGCGCCGAGACCTGCGCCAGACCGTCATATGCTCGCCGAAGCCGCGGCGATGAAGAATCTGTAACAGCGTTGGCACGCGTGGACTGTTACCTTGTGGGGTGAAACTGGCAGGCCAACCGGCCTGCTCACCGCAGTCAACGAGGTTGTCATGCCGAATCCCAGATCCACCGCCTCTCCCGCGTCCGCGCGCTGTGCAAGCGGGCAATGTATTCTGGTGCTGCAGGGTGGAGGTGCTCTTGGAGCATATCAAGGCGGCGTCTATCAGGTGCTGGCGTCGATACACCGTGACCCTGACTGGATCGCCGGGGTTTCAATTGGCGCAATCAACGCGGCGATCATCGCGGGCAACCCACCGGAGTTGCGCCTGCAGCGACTGCGTGCGTTCTGGGATCTGGTGAGTTCGCCGATGCCCAGCGCCTTCGACGCGCTGCTGGCCGGCAATCTGCGCAGCGCCTTCAACGAAGTGAGCGCGGTCCGTGGCGTGTTGTTCGGTGTGCCCGGATTTTTCACACCGCGCGTTCCGGGTGCCGATTGGCAGCCGCGTGGAACGCTCGGGGCCATCAGTCACTACGACACATCGCCTTTGGTGTCGACTCTCGAGAAGCTGGTCGACTTCGATCGCATCAATGATGGCCATACCCGGCTTTCAGTTGGCGCGGTGAATGTGCGCACCGGGAATTACGAATACTTCGACTCGGCGACGCGCCGCCTCGACGTCCGTCATGTCATCGCGAGCGGCGCGCTGCCACCGGGATTTCCACCGGTCGAAATCGATGGTGAGCATTACTGGGACGGTGGGCTGGTATCGAACACGCCGCTGCAATACGTGCTGGATCAACCGGGAAAGCAGCGTCGGATGATTTTCCAGGTCGATCTGTTCAGCGCTTTGGGGCGTGTACCGCAGACCATGGGGGAAGTGGTGATGCGGGAAAAGGACATTCGCTTTTCCAGTCGTACCCGGCTGAACACTGATCACGCTGTCGCCGGCCATCGCCTGGCCGACGCGGCCCGGCGACTTCTCCACAAGCTGCCACCGCACCTGCACGACGATCCCGACGTGCGCGAGATTCAGGCCAGGCTCGAAGCACACAGTGGCAGCGTCGAGATCGTCCACTTGATCTACCGCAGCAAGCACTACGAGACCCAGTCCAAGGATTATGAATTCTCCCGCCGCTCGATGACCGAGCACTGGGATTCAGGTATCGACGACATGACACGCACGCTGACCGATCCGGCCTGGAGCAATCTTGCTGCCGATGCCCAGGGTCTGCACGTCTTCGATGTCCCTGCCGCCGATGGTTCGCGCACCGAGGAACCGCGCACATGAAAATCGATGACGTACGTCGCACGGCTTTCGCCATGCCCCTGACCAGTCCCGCGTTTCCACCGGGGCCATACCGCTTCGTCAATCGCGAATTTCTGATCGTGACCTACCGCACGGACCCCGAACTGCTGCGCGAAGTCGTGCCTGAGCCACTGGAAATTGCCGAACCGCTGGTCAAGTATGAGTTCATCCGCATGCCCGATTCGACCGGGTTTGGTGACTACACCGAATCCGGTCAGGTGATCCCGGTTCGATACCAGGGCCAAAGCGGGAGCTACGTGCACGCGATGTTCCTCAACGACGAAGCGCCGATTGCGGGCGGTCGTGAACTTTGGGGATTCCCGAAAAAGCTCGCTTCGCCGGCGCTGCGCGCGGAAACCGATACCCTGATCGGAACCCTTGACTACGGCTCGGTGCGCGTGGCCACGGCGACGATGGGCTACAAGCACCGCGCCATTGATCTCGACGGCGTGCTGCGTGGAATGCTGGAGCCGAACTACCTGCTGAAAATCATTCCACACGTCGACGGTAGCGCGCGGATCTGCGAACTGGTGGAATATCGCCTCGAGGATGTGTTGATCAAGGGCGCATGGACGGGGCCAGTGGCACTGCAACTGACGGCCCACGCGCTGGCTCCGGTAGCGCGGCTTCCCGTGCTCGAGGTCGTCTCTGGCGTTCACGTGCTCGCGGATCTCACGCTCGGCCTTGGGCGGGTTGTGCATGACTATCTGGGTTGATCGGCCCACGTGCTCCAACCTGCCCGCATCAAACGTACATTCACCACGAGGAGGTTTCATGAAGCTCGAGCACAAAGTTTGTATCGTCACTGGCGCGGCTAGCGGAATCGGCAGAGAAATTGCGCTCACCTACGCGCGCGAAGGCGCAAAGGTCGTGATTGCGGACATCAACCAGCAAGCGGCACAAGCCGTGGTGGACACCGTTGTCGCGGCCGGCGGCACGGCGATGGCAGTGAGCATGGATGTGACCAGCGAGGCTGACGTCAACGCCGCAGTCGCGAATGTCGTCGCCGCTTATGGCGGTGTCGATGTGCTGGTGAGCAACGCCGGGGTGCAAATCGTCCACCCGGTGGAGGAATTTCCCTTCGCCGAATGGAAGAAGATGCTCGCGATCCACCTTGATGGCGCGTTTCTGACGACGAAGGCCTGCCTGCCGCACATGAAGGCGTCGGGCCGGGGCGGGAGCATCATCTACATGGGCTCGGTGCATTCCAAAGAGGCATCGGTGCTGAAGTCGGCTTACGTCACCGCCAAGCACGGACTGATCGGCCTCTGCAAGACCGTGGCCAAGGAGGGCGGTTCGCACGGCATCCGGGCGAACGTCATTTGTCCTGGATTTGTGCGCACCCCGTTGGTCGACAAACAGATTCCCGAGCAGGCGCAGGCGCTTGGCATCAGCGAAGCCGACGTGATCTCCAAGGTCATGCTGAAGGAAACCGTGGACGGCGAGTTCACCACGGTACAGGACGTCGCCGAGGTGGCGCTGCTGTTTGCCGGCTTCGGCTCGAATGCGCTCACCGGGCAGTCGCTGGTTGTCAGCCACGGCTGGTTCATGCAGTAAACATGGAATGGCCGCATGGTGCAATGGGCACGTGTGCGGCCATCCCCTACCGCAGGCGTGCCTGTAGCGTATCGAGGGTCGCCTGCTCACCGCGTACCCGGAACACGGCGCCCGCTTCGTCCGCCCGCTCGGACACGACTTCACAGCTGGAGTAGATGTCCCGGCGCAGCTGCTGCGCCGACCAAGGCACGCACAACTCCACCTCGACGAGGTCTTTCTGAAAAAACGACAGGATGACGCGCCTCAATGCCGCGACATCCTCCCCGCGTCGCGCACTCATCACGATGCTCGTCGGATCGCTTGCGTGCATTTTCTGTTCGAATTCCATCTGCGCCGCTGCATCACCGAGATGGTCGACCTTGTTGAAAATGCGAATACGCGGCACCTCCTGCGCACCGATTTCTTTCAGCACGTCCTCGGTGACCTGTCGTTGACGGGCGAACCCGGGGTCGCTGGCATCAATCACGTGCAGCAGCAGCGCGGCGTCCAGCGCTTCATCCAGCGTCGACTTGAAGGACTCCACCAATCCGTGCGGGAGATTCTTGATGAAACCAACGGTATCACTGACCAGTACGCGCGGGACGGTTTCAGGATGGAGGACACGCACCGTGGTGTCCAATGTTGCAAACAGCTTGTTGGCCACCAGGACCTCGCTGCCGGTGAGTGCGCGCATCAACGTCGACTTGCCGGCATTCGTGTACCCGACCAAGGCCACCGTCGCCACACCCTGGCCCTGCTGGCGACGCGCACGCTGGGTCTGGCGTTCCGTACCCATGGCATCGATTTCCATTTGCAACTCGGCAATGCGGTCACGGATCTTGCGCCGATCCAGTTCGGTATGCGACTCGCCGGCGCCGCGGCCCCCCGTCCCGCTGCGCTGCCGGCCCTGTGGTCCGGCCAGCTTGGCGGCCTCGCGAAGACGCGGCGCCATGTAACCGAGGCGTGCGATCTCGACCTGCGCCCGCGCGGCGCGGGAGCGCGCGTGGCGGTGGAAAATCTCGAGGATCACCGTGGTCCGGTCCATCACCTCGCACCCCACCGCCTTTTCCAGGTTGCGGGACTGTGACGGCGAGATCTCATGATCGATCAGCAGCACCTGAATGCCCTCGAGTTCAGGTGTGGTCGCGTGTCCGGGCCGGTCGTCATGACCCGTCCCGGTCTGGTCATCGATGTAGGACCGCACTTCGTCACACTTGCCGGTACCAAGATAGGCTGCAGTGTCGAAGCTGGCGCGTTTCTGGGTAAAGGTCTGGACAACCCGATAGCCCAGGGTCTTGGCCAGTTCCCGCAACTCGGTGAGCGATGACTCGAACTCCGCGTCGGTGACATCGGGCAACTGGACCGCGGCGACGACGGCATCGAGCGGCTTGTCCTGAGTTTCTGGTTGCATGGGGCTGTTGCGTGGGAAAGGTAACCTCGCATCGTACGCGCACCCCCTGACCCTGCGCAGCACCCCCGATTGACGGCCGACAGGTTGCCGATGCGTGTGCTGGCGGGCCGGCGGGCCACACCTGGGTCCGGCATCAAGCCTGTGATGCGTCAGGCCCGCACTCTTCCCGCACCTGCTCGACCAACCAGGCAATGAATGCCGCGCTCGACGCCTTGCGCGTGGCATCGTCGATGGCCTCGTGCGCCGCCCGATGCCATTGCGCAGCCGCGTGGTGAGTCAGACCGCGCGCCTCGAGGAATGCCTGCATGGGACAATCCGGGAAAGCTCCGCGCTCCGCCCCGCTCTCCTCATGCATCCAGCCCCAGTGGTAAGCCAGGGCACCCAGGAAGCTCCGGATTTCCATCGTTCCGACGGTTTCCCAGGTCCAGGCGTGCATCCACGCCGAGACGGTCTCGGGCGCCAGCGGGCGTGACAGCCCATACCCTTGGCCATAGACCGCACCGAGGCGCACCACGGCTTCGATGATCGGTCGGCTTTCAAGTCCTTCGACCACAACCTCGCGCTCGAAATCCCGACCGATCTGGACAATGGTTCGGACCAGACTCAACGTTTTCACCGGATCAGCGGCGACGTCCCGGATCAGTGATTGATCGACCTTGATGACGTCGAAGGCCAGGCTCGCCAGTCGCTTGAGGCTGCTGTATCCGGCGCCGAGGTCATCGATGGCGAGTTGAACACCAAGACGCCGCAGACCGGCGATCGCCTGGTCACGGCGTGCTTCGTCGAATTCCTGGGTTTCGAGCAACTCAAGCGTCAACCGCGCCGGCGTGATCCCGAATCGCCGCAGCGCCTCCCCGACCCACGCCGGACAGTCCGGATGCACAAGTGTCGACGGCGCAAGATTGATGGACAGTCCCACGTGAATCCCTTGGTCGCCCAACGCGCGAAGCTGCGCAAGGCTGACATCCAGCCCTTGCCTGAACAGCGCATCGAGGTCAGTGTCGCGAAGAGCGGGGAGAAATTGGCCTGGTGGCACGAGGCTGCCATCGGCACGACGCAGTCGTGCCAGCGCCTCCAGCTTGACCGGGCGACCGGTGATCAGGTCGACCACCGGCTGCATGTCCATGTGCAATGCACCGGAATGGAACAATCGGCGATATTCCGCAGCCTGTGCAACCGGAAGCAGTGTTGATTGCTGCTGCGTCAGGCGCGTGATCTGGCCCCAGCGGTTCTGCAGGGACGCGCAAAAGGTCTGTGCCCAGCCGCTCGAAAACTGGTGCGGGAAAGCGCCCTGGAGCACCAGCACGAACTCCGGCCCTTGCCCCCCATGCACCGGAATGGCGACCAAGCTGCGGATTCCCAGCGCCGCAAGCTCGGCATGCCAGACGCTGGTGCGTGCATCAAGGCCGTAGGCATCGCTGCGTTCAATCGACTCACCAAACCACGCTTGCGGAATCAGCCCCTGGCCCGAGCCGTCGCGTGCATCGAGCCTGGGCTGCAGACCATCGGTGAGCGCGATACGTTCCATCGCCTCGGCGGCAGGCCCGCTGCTGAATTCGATGGCAAACACGCCATCGGAGCGGGGACGCATCAGCTGACAGGCACGCACGCCCGGCAGGGCCCCGAGGGTATCGAGCTCCGCCTGCACGAGGCTCGTCCAGTTCGCGCCCGAAGACGGCAACGGCCGTGCCGGATTGGCGTGGTAGACATCGACCACGCTCTGCATCGCATCCAGTTCGGTCTGCACGTCGAGTTGCAGCCGCGCGTCGGCGGCGCGCAGCGCGCGATACCGCTCGCGGGCCGCGTATGCGAGGGACTCAAGGTGTTGCCGCAACAGCTCCCGATACAGACCCATGGCCTGGGTCATCCAGGCTCCACTCACCCCGGTGAGCGCATGGACGCGCCCAATGGCACGGGCGCGCGCCTCGATCGCCTCGCAGGAGGTCGCCGGGCACAAAAGAAAACGCAGATGTTCCGCCTGCATGCGCTTGAGCCGCGCGAACTCGTCCTCCGACAGGCACGCAAGGACGGCGCCAGTATCGGGTTGCGCCACGAGGGTCGCGTAGAAATCGTTCGCGAACGCGTGCGCGACACCATCGAGGTGCGGTTGAATGAGCGCCAGCATTCGCGGCGCTTCCGCGCCAAGCGGATCGAAGGGGGCCTCGAGCGTCACCGCGTCAGCCTGTGAAACTCCCAGGCGCCACCACCGCGTGCGGTCGAATTTGTGCGCTTTGGCCGCGTACATCCCCGCGTCAGCGCGTCGCAGCAAGGCATCGGGTTCGGTGTCATCCGATGGATACAGCGCCACGCCCATGCTCATCCCGACTTCCGCCCGGCGACCATCCCCGAGATCGAACGGCGACTCGACGGCATGGTGCAGCCGCGCCAGCGATACTTCGAGTTGCACGAGGGGCTGATCGGGCTCCAGATCCTCGATCACGATGACGAACTCGTCGCCACCGAGGCGGGCGATCATGTCGGTGGCCCGCAACTGCCCCTGCAGCCGCGCGCCGAGTTGGCGCAACAGAACGTCGCCGGCCTCGTGCCCAAACCTGTCGTTGATCGGCTTGAAATCATCGAGGTCGAGCATCCCCAACGCCAGCGCACGCCCTTGGCGCCGCGCGCGCGCGATCGCTTGCGGAAGGTGCTGCTCGAGCGCCAATCGGTTCGGCAGGCCGGTGAGCGAATCGAGCCTGGCACGGCGAGCCTCTTCCGACTGCAGGCGCCGGAGATTCTCCTTGAGATCGAGCTCGTCGAGTCCATGTCCCAACAACGCGGCCACGCGCCGGCACACCTCGATGGATTGCGGGTCAAACGCCTGGGCTTCCGGTGCGACGAAAGTCAGTACAGCCCAGATTTCACCCCCCCGGCGAATGGGGGCCGCCAGCGCCGACGCCCAGCCATGCCGCCGCAATTTGTCCAGCCAGGCGCTGGTGTGCTGGACTTTCAGATTTTCGTTGTAATGCACCAGGGTCTGCTCGCGCCACGCCCGCGCCACCAGTGGCCCCTCGTCGTTGACCGAGATGCGGAGTTCATCGACAAGTTCCGCACCCGAACCCGCCCGCGCCAGCACCCGGAACAAGCCATCCTCACCCGGGCGCCCGATCCAGACCGCATGGAAAATGGTTCCGCGCACCAGCTTGGAGCAGGTGCGCGCCATCATTTCCTCGACATTGCGCGTTTGCAGGACGACATCGCCCTCGGCCAACAAGGCGCGGTAAAGCCGCTGCAGTTGCTGGATGCGCAGCCGCTGCCACAACATCTGCAGTCCACGGTCGACCGCGGCGGCCAGTTCGAGCAGCAGACCGCGGGTCGGTTCATCGAGAATGTCGGGCTCCCGGAAGTACACCGTCAATACAGCCTGCACTGCCAGCCCCCGGCGCAGGGGCAAGGCGGCAAACGCCCCAAACCCGTAGCGGCGCGCCGCCTGCACCCAGACGCGGCCGGAATCACTGCTGTCATAGCGCTGTACGAAAACCGGCGCGCCGTCGCGCCAGGCGCGACCGGTCGGTCCCCACCCGCCGGGTCGGTCGTCATCGATATTGATCGACGTCTGATCGAGGTAGGCCCGCGCGCGCCCTTCGGCCGCCACCACCGCGAAGCTGCCGTCCTGCAGCGGCTGGCCGACCCAGGCAAGCAGCATGCCGGCGCGGTCGACGCCCGCCTGACACACCGCAGCGAACAAGGCTCGCGCGTCGGTGGCCGTTGCCGCAGCCTGGTTGGCCGCGGCCAGCAAGGCGTTCATCGTCGACAGCCGGAGCAGCCGCGCCGCCTGTTCCTCGCGTTGTCCCACATCGGTCAGTGTCCACACCGACTGCCCGTCCGCCAGACCGACGCCGACGACATCGCAGGGCAATGTGGAACCGTCCTGACGCACATAATGCAGCGCTTGCATCCGAGCAATCGACCCGGGCCCCAGATCCCGGTAGGCGCTGCCGGCGCGCACATACGAGGCGTCATCCGCGTACAGGCTGCGGGTGCCGATGCCACGCACCTGCGCCGCGTCCTTGAAGCCGAACATCTGCACAAAGCGTGCGTTCGCGTACTCGATGCGACGGTTGCGTACCAGCACCACACCTGCGTCGGCGTGGTCGGTCAATGCCTTGTTGGCCTGCCGCAATTCGACCAGATCCATCCCGTGCGAGACATCATCGGCGAGTCCGAGCAGGACGGGCCGCAGGTCGACGTCGAAGAAATTGTTCTCCGGCGCATACAAAGCCATCACGGCCCACACAGCGTCGCGTCGGCGAATCGGCATGACGGCACTGGCTTTGAGACCCTGACGCGCGGCGCGCTCACTCCATGGCAACAGATAGCGCTTTTGCCCGAAACCCGAATTGAAATAGGCCTGCCCCTCCCGCCACACTCTACCGACGCTGCCCTGCCCCTCCGGGATCATCGGGTCGGTGGAAATGAAAAGATCGTCCATATAGCCGATTGCGGGGCCGGCGGCGGCAGGAAAAGCGAACCGACCACCCGGGTCTGGCCGACCGATCCAGACCAGACGCAGTCCCGTATGTCGCACCGCCAACTCGCAAACCGCCTGCATCAGTCCGCGCTCGTCTTCGGCTTGCGCCAAGGCCTGATTGACCTCCGCAAGCATGGCATTGAAGCCGGACAAGCGTTCGATCCGTCGCGCCTGGCGCGCCCGCCGACGCAACAGCGCGGACATGGTCATCCCGACCGCGAATAGCGTGGCGAGAATCAATCCGCGCGCGCCCACACGCAGTGCGAAATCCCCGCGGTAGACGCGGCGCACCATCGCTGGTGTCCATTGCGCCGCAACCGTCAGCGGCAGATCGGCGACGTTCACCCTGACCTCGTGCGCGGCCGGCGCGCTCGCCAGATGCACGACCCGCCCGTCATGCACCGCCCCGATCAGCGATCCATCACGCTGGTCACGCACCAACAGCATGAACGGAGAAACTGCCGTCGTGCGCAGCAGATCATTGATGCGGTAGGGAGATCCGACGTAAAACCGCACGTGTCCCGAGGCGTCGAGCACGCGATGACGCATGGTGAGCAACGCGGCTTGCGCGCGCGGCGCGAAGCTGTTGCGCCCCAGCAAGCAGTCCGGATCTGTCGGCAGCGGCGTGAATGCGTGGGCCGGCGTGATCGGCGCCGACGGTTGCCGCAGCGTCGACCACAAAATGCGGTTGCCATCGGCGGACTGGATGTTGAGCGCGAACAACTCCCTGTTGCTCTGCGCGAAGCGCTGGAGCATGCGCGCGGTTTGCGCATCGAGCGCACCAGGCTGCGCTGGTCCCACGACACCCTCTGCTGCAATGCCCAAGGCACTGAACTGACGCATCAGCCGCACATGTACCAGTTCCGCTTCGGCCCGCGCCGCCTCGGCCGCTGCGCTGGCGACGGCGTGCTGCGCAGCGACGAAACGCGCGTGCTCGTCCAGCGCAGTCCAGACCGCCGCCATACCCAAGGGAAGCCAGACCGCGATGAAGACAACGAGGCGACGTAGTCCGGCAGAGAGTTTCAAGCTGGGACGAACAAGGAAGGAATGCATGGAACCCGCCCCCGCGCCACGGTCAGGATGCATCGTCCCCGGGCAAGGCAAGCGGCAAGCGCGTCTCGATCAGGCCGCCGCAAGCCTTTGAAGGATCGCGTAGATCTCGTCCTTGCGACGGAGCTTTTCCTTTTTCAACCCCTCGACCGTCAACGCGTCCGCCCTCTCGACCCCGGCTTCGATGTTCTTGATGCGCTGATCGAGGTCGTTGTGCGCATGAAACAACTTGGCAAAATGCGCGTCAGCGATCTTGAGCTTGGAAATTTGGTCGCGATACTCTGGAAACATGGTTTCAATTCCTGGCAAATGCGACCCCGATTGCGCGCCGCAACGGAACACAGTATAAGAACAAGCCCACCGGCTACCATGTCGGTCCAACGCACCTCCCACGACCCCTCCCTTGCCACGCCGTCTCGACCCCTGGATCCTTGCCCTTCTTGGCGCCCTTGGCCTGCTGCCGCTGGTACCTTTCGCCATCCCCGTGGTCACCGCGCTCGCGCTGGCTGCAGCAAGCCTGCCGCTGCAGGCCCGGCTCGAAAAGCGTCTGGCGCCCTGGGTGGCCGCGTCCCTGGTCACGCTTGGGTGGACATTGCTCGCCGTCATTCCGGTCGCTGCCATCGTCGCGTTGCTCGCGCCGGTCTTGCCCGCCTTGCATCAGGCCAGCCTCAATCCGGATGCCATGGTCGCTGCCGCTGTACGTGCCCCCTGGGTAGGAACCTTTGCGGCCAGCCATCAGGATGCCATCCGCACATGGATCGGTCAGCATCAGCCCGAAGCGCTGTTCAGCCAGCATTTCGCTGAAGTGCGCGCACTCGGCGCGCATATGCTTGGCGTGCTGCTCGATGCCGGCCTCGCGCTGGCCTTGCTATGGGCCATCCTCACGTCCCGACACGCGATCGGGCGCGCACTTCAATCCAGCTTGCGCAGAGTGGTCTCGATTCCGCTGGCGGACCGGATTGAAAGCCATGCGCTGCGCTCGACGCAGTCGGTGATCATCGGCATGCTCGGCCTGGCGATCTGGGACGTCGTCCTCAGTCTTCCCCTGTTCGCAGTTGCGGGTCTGCCGAGCTGGGCGGCGTGGAGTGTGGCGGTTGGCATGCTGTCGGTGCTGCCCGGTGGAACGGGGCTGGCGCTTGTCCTCGCCACCGCGCTGCTCGGCGCCGGCGGCCACGTGCCGGCGGCGCTGGCGGTGCTGGTACTCGGTCACGTCGTCACCCTTTCGGGAGATTTCATCGTCAAACCGAAAATCATCGGCGCCGCCAGCCACGCGCCATTCCTGCTGGTGCTGCTGGCGATATTTGGCGGCGTGGCGATGTTTGGGCTCACCGGACTCATTCTCGGACCCGTCCTGGTCCTCACCGCACAGGCCGTCGTGGTCGACTGATACGGCGGCTTCACGCGTCCTGACACCGTCGAACAAGGAGCTTTCATGCCGCCCGGATTGCACCCACGCCGCTGGAATTCGGAGCGTCTTCACTATGCGTGGGTCACCCTCGCCGTCACGTTTCTGGTCATGCTGGTGACCGCCGGCGCCCGTGCCGCGCCGGGCGTGCTGCTGCGGCCGCTGCAGCAGACGTTTGGATGGAGCCTCGCGACGATTTCAGGAGCGTTGTCCCTCAATCTCGCGTTGTTCGGGTTGATGGGGCCGTTCGCCGCCGCGGCGATGCAGCATTTTGGCGTCCGCCGCAGCGTGCTCGCAGCTCTTGGTCTGCTGGGTGTCGCCGTCGCGGGCTCAGGTTTGATGCACGCGCGCTGGCAACTCTGGTTGCTGTGGGGCGCCGCGGTGGGCGCCTGCACCGGGGTGACTGCCATGACCCTTGGTGCGGTCGTGGTCAACCGCTGGTTCGCCGCGCGTCGTGGCTTCGCAATGGGACTTTTGACCGCCAGCACCGCCACCGGTCAACTGGTCTTTCTTCCGGCACTGGCAGCCCTGGCCGAGCATGTCGGCTGGCGCGCCGTCGTGGTGACTGTTGCCGTCGCCGCCGCGCTGGTGATTCCACTGGTTTTGCTGTTTCTCCCCGAGGGTCCTGAAAGTCTCGGACTTCGCCGCCTCGGCGAGGCTGCCGACGCCCCACCGATGCCGATGCAACGCGGGAACCCGATCAAGATCGCCTTTGACGCCCTGCGCCAAGCGCTGCGGGTACGCGATTTCTGGCTGCTGTTCGGAAGCTTTTTCATTTGCGGCGCGACCACCAACGGCTATATCGGCACGCATTTCATCGCCATGTGTGGGGACCAGGGGCTCAGTGCTGTGCAAGGTGCCGGCATTCTTGCCACGATGGGGGTGTTCGATCTGTTCGGCACCAGCTTGTCCGGGTGGTTGTGCGACCGGTATGACAGTCGGATCCTGCTGTTTTTCTACTACGGATTGCGGGGCCTGGCGCTGATTTACCTTCCGTCCGCGTTTGGTCTCGGCTATTTCGGTCTACCGGTGTTCGCGATGTTCTACGGGCTCGACTGGGTTGCCACGGTGCCTCCCACCGTGCGCCTGTGCAACGACGCCTTCGGCACCCAGCGCGCCCCGGTTGTGTTTGGCTGGATCGTCGCCGGTCACCAGCTCGGCGCCGCCTTCGCGGCATTGATGGGTGGCGTGCTGCGCAGCGCCCTGGGCAGCTACACCCTGGCGACAACCCTGGCAGGCATGCTTGGCATCATTGCCGCGATACTGGTGCTGCGCATCGGCCGTCAGGGGCGGTCGGCACAACCTGCCTGAGCATGGCCACGCCGGTTACTGAACCCGCCACTGCACGACATTGCTCGTCGTCGAGCGCGTGAAGCCGACCGGGGTCTGATTGGCCGACTGGTATTGCGACGCGCCGTACGTTGGGAGCCCGTTGGATCCGACTCCGATGCTGGGACTGTAGGCGAGGCCCTGGCCGAGGCTGATGTCGGTGGTCAGATACCCACCAGATGCTGCCGGAACATTGATGGGAAATGTACCTCTGCTCATCGAGAACAGGTCTTCGTAACCTTGGCCATTCACATTGCACGCGGCATTGCTTGGCGCCACGTAGACCGGCACGATCAACACGCCTGAATTCACGGCGGGTGGGGACGAAATCACCGCCCCCGCTTGCAGCGTGTGGACCGACGCGCTCGCCGTAAACGCCCCGGTACTCGAGACGGTATAGCCCTGCCCCGCGGTCGCTGCCCACAGCGCCTGCCAGCCAGATGGGCCGATGCCAAACATCGTGATTCCCGTATTGCTCGCCGCCCAAAGATAGGGGGCACCATTGATCGTCTGTACCCCAACGTACTTCACCGGCTGTCCATCCTGGGTCGTGCCGAGAAATCCAAGCGCTGCGACGTCGTGCGTTGCATTGCCCGTCATCGGCATCAACCATACCTGGCCAGCATTGTCACCGAAGTAAACGACGTCAGCGGTCGGATCCAGAAACAGGTTGCTTGTCACGCGCTTGCTGATACTGCCCGTACCGGTCGGGAACGCTGTGCCGGCGCTCGGGTTGGCGACACCCGTGGCGACATTGAATTCGTACAGAGTGCTGACCGGCGAGCTCACGGAGCCTGTCACGGCCGTGAAAGCCCCGACCTGGCAAACCTGGGTGGCGCTCGCGCAGATTGGCGCTCCAGCAGCGAGATTCGCAACGACAGGCGCCTGCCGTTGCGGGTAGACCGCCGTACTGCCAACAGACGGCAGGGAAATCACTTTCGATGGCGCTCCGGTCGACCCCAATTGCAGATCCCACCACAACGCGCCGCCTTCGGCGGAACCGATGACATAGGTTCCCCAGTTCCCGTTGGCATCGATGGCGTCGACAGTGCGAAACGCGCCATCGAACAACCCGGCGCCAGGAACAGTGGCATAGTTTTGCAGCTGCGCGACCATCGGGCGCGGCATCCAACCCCAATTCAGGGCGCCCGTGCTCGCGTCGACGGAATAGAGAAAACCGTCGTTGTTGGTGAACAAGAGCGCGGCGCGACGCGCTGCCGCACCGCTGGCATAGGTCACGTAACCCGGCAACGCCAGCTTGGCGACGTCATTCGGCGGCGTGAGCAAGGCCGCCATGTCGTTCACCGAGAACTGACCCAGAAACCAGTTGGACTGCCTCGCGCCCAGGTAGCTGGCGCAAGTACTCGGCATTGCGCTCCATGCATAGCTCGGGTTGACGGTGTAAGAGACGATGGTCGCCGTGTCGGGCACACATTGCTGGTTGGTGCTGCTCAGCGCGAACGCGCCACTGTCGAGCTGGCTGAGCAACTGAGGCGTGGTTCCGTCAGCATTGGTGGACCACAGTCTGGTAGCCCGATTCGTTGCGTTCATCAAGGTTGCGGCATCCCACGACGCCGTACTGGAGGGGTTGCCGCTGGCATCTGTCGGGTAGGCAGACACGTGGCCGGCGATCGGTGACAGGCCTGTGGTCAGCGAATAGATCAGGCTGCCATTGTTGATCTGCGCCGGGAGTACCGGCGCCCCCACCGTCTGGTTTGACGGCGTGACGGAAAAGCAGGTGATCTCGTGAAAATTGGTTCCACCCCCGGTCGACGCGCCGAACCCGAACCGGAAACTGCTTGGTAACGGGCCGTTTGATGCCGTGATGCTTTTGTTTTCGAGCAAGGGCGTGAACGTCGTGGCACTGCCCCCGTATTCGTACGACAGCGACAGACTACCCGTTGGTGTGATGACCAGCTTGTAGGTGATGGGAGTCGCGCCGCTGCGCGTCGACGTTCCTTCATCCGACAGCGCCTGGCTGGTGGGGATCGTCACTCCGTACAGCATGGGGTAGTCAGCCACCGCGGTGCTGGTTTGCTTGGGAGATGTCGAGTCACTGTAGTCCCAAAGCGTGCCAGTTCTGCAGGTGTTGTACACCGCCCGCTGCGCCAGGGTCTGCTTGGAGTCTTGTGGATCCGTGACCCCGGTGAGACCGGACGGGTAGTAGTTGGGATAGTTCGTATTCAACCAACTCCAGTTCACCGTTCCGTAGCCGCGCACGCCCACTTCGTTGTGGGTCTGCGATCCATTGGTCCAGCCTGAGGCGGTGTTGTCGCGCTGGTTGAGAAAGTTCCCGTACTCGTCCAAGCCAACCCCGAGATAGGCACCATTCATGCCATCCTTCGGGTGATTGGTATTCGAACAACTGTATCCAAGTGAGCCTCCATACGCACCGATGTTCGGCGAATTCGCCCCATCCATCAGATAGAACCCGATGCCGTCGGCACCGGTGCCGCCGTAATTGTTACCACCGTACGTGTAGGTCGTGAACGTGACTTGAATACCCTGGTTGCTCGGAAACGTCCAATTCGAGACGATGGCTCCCCGCTGGTCCGTGGCAGCGCTGGTCAGGCGCAAGGCACCCGAGCCGACGGTGTCCTGCAACGACGTGCACGCTGGAATCGATCCGGAGCCACTCCCCGCTGTCAGACAGGCCGCTCCGGTGGTCCACCAATTCTGTGTCGCCGCGGCCCCGGTGAAATCATCGGCGATGACGTTCGTCGTGGTCTGGGCAAACGCGACTGGAAGCAAGGCGGCGCTCAACGCTGCGCCGACGAGTACGGACCCTTGCCGGTACCAATGAATACGTCGCATCACGAATTTCCCCCGTTGGAGACACAGAGTTTGTACACGGACTCGACGTCCGCAGGCGCGCGCCCGCGCGCATCGATGGTGTGCACCCAGACGTCGTAATAAAGCGCAATGAAGCTCTGGCTCGACGTCTGGGCCTGGCAGGCACTCGCATCGCTCTGGCCCGTTGGCTGTACGAAAAACCAGACCGTCTGGGAGATGGAACTGGGCAAGCCGCTGAGCTGGTGGCACTTGTGGCTCGCGTCGGCACCGGCCATGCAGGTGGCCCAGTACGACGGCGTCGGCTGGATGAAATTCCCGACCCCGGGGTTGATGAACCACGGCTGCGATGCGGCCGAGATTTCAAGCGGCTGCACGGCAGCGGTGGTCGCGATCAAACTCGCAATCATTTGGGTCGCCAAGTCACTCGTCGCAATATTTTTCTGGCGTTCCGAAAAACTGTCGGTCAATCCAGAGTCGGTGATCGCGCCCCGCAAGGTGTACGCGGCTCCGAGGAAAAGCAGAAGCATGACCACCAACGTGAAGAAAAGAATCGACCCGCGCTGCGAGCGGCCCGCGAAGGTCCGTACCAACCCCGATTGCGCCATCATCCTCCTCCCCCCCAACCTCCCTGAC
>DAICZP010000143.1 GCA_027311065.1 Thiomonas sp.
GCGCACCATGGGTCGCGCGCGCCTGACGCGGTCATGGGTCGAGCATCCGGGGGAACCGGCGCTTGAATACCGCCTTTATCCCAATATCACCCTCAACGCCGACCATCTCATCGTGCTCGGAACCATGGGCGAATGGCTGGACATCGCGCAGCCGCTGCGGGCGATCCTGGACCGCCACCGCGACGACATCGCCGAGATGCGCCGCGCCCGGGGATTGTCGCCGCACCTCCCGCTCGACTGTATCGATACGCGCGGCGTGCTCGCCGTGCCCGCTCTTCACGCCCGCATGGTGCTGCACGGACTCGACCGCGGGGAGCCCGCGGCAGCCGTCGCGCGCGCAGCCCGCGCCATGCCGGCACGCACGCTTCAATGGCTCGTTCCGCGCCACCCCGGTGATCTGGCAACCTCGCTGGCCCGACTCGGCGGGTCCACATTCGAGCCTTGGGAGCAGGCCTGCCGCCCGGGGTTGGCGCGGCTGCTGCGCCCGTTTCCCGTGCTCACCGGCGACGGCGGCACGCTCGATTGCGACCGTCACCTGCACAACTGGAATCAGGCCGTGACCCGCGCATTCGAGCAAGTCGGCGCCGGCTTGCTGGCGCTGGGCCCAGGCTGCACCATGCAGATCAGCCTTGATGGCAGCATACGCGCCCTCCAGGCATTGCCCGCGTTCGTGCAATTGCGGGAGCATGCGCAGCAAGTCGGCGCGCGCGTCCACGTCACCCACATGAGCCTGGCCGGACGGGCGTGGGCCTCGGCAGGCTCCCTGAGCGTCGCCGTGCTGGCGCCATCGCCTGACGATCAGGCTTCGGAACGCTGACGCTGCCGCACGCCCTCGAACAAACAAATCGCCGCGGCGGATGCGACGTTGAGCGACTCCACAGGGCCCGCTTGGGGAATCCGCACCACCGCGGAGCATTTGGCCATGAGGTGATCCGACACCCCCTGCCCTTCATTGCCGAAGACCCAGGTCACAGGCTGATTCAGCGGCAATTCGTAAAGCGTGACATCGGCACCGGCCGCGGTCGCATAGATCGGACGTGGAACGATGGTGGCGACCTGGTCCCAGGGGGCGTCCTCGAACACCGCCAGCGCAAAATGCGCGCCCATGCCAGCGCGCAACACCTTGGGCGTCCACGCTCCAGCGGTGCCGCGCAACAGGTACGCGGCGCCGCAGCCAGCCGCCGCCGCGGTGCGCAAGATGGTGCCGACGTTGCCCGCATCCTGGATGCGATCCAGGACCACGGCCGACCCCACGCCTGGCCGCGTGCCCTTCGGTCGATCAATCACCATGCCAACCTGCGGTCCGTGCTCGACGGTGGAGATCCAGTTGAACAAGGCGCGGTGCAGGATCACTGTATCCGCTGGTCCCACGCGATCGACCAGGGCTGCGATCTCTGGCAGAGCCAGGCCGTCCTCGGTCACCACGAGTGGGTTGGCGCCGTGACCAGCGGCGAGCGCAGCGGCGACAAGATGCGGCCCCTCGAGCCAGACTTGTCCGAGGCGCTTCACGGCGCCCGCGTCGCTGGCCAGGGACCGCAAGGTTTTGACCAGCGGGTTTTCGGCGGAAATGATGCGTTTCACGTTCAGGACATCGGTCAGTCGGTGACAGTCGCCTTCAGGCGACGGATGGGCGAGAAACTGTGGCGATGCTCGGGACACGGACCCAAGCGCGCGAGAGCGACGCGATGCTGTATTGTGCCGTAGCCGACATGTCGCTCGAAGCCGTAGCCGGGCCAGTCCAGCGCCAGATCACGCATGCGTGCATCGCGGTATTGCTTCGCCACGATGGACGCAGCGCTGATCGCCGGCTCCGACGTGTCGCCGCGGATGATCGCCCGTGCCGGCATATTCAGCGACGGGCAGCGATTGCCGTCGACCAGGACCAGATCAGGCCGTAGCGGCAGCGCAGCGACTGCGCGTTGCATCGCCAGCATCGTGGCGCACAGGATGTTGATTGCATCGATTTCGGCGGCGCTTGCCCAACCAATGCCCAAGCCCAGGCAGGATGCGCGGATGCGTATGTCCAATGCGGCACGCCGGGCCGCGGATAGCGTCTTGGAGTCCGCAAGACCAGGCACCGGTGTCGCAGGATCGAGAATGACTGCAGCCGCCACCACGGGGCCGGCCCAGGTGCCGCGCCCTACCTCGTCACACCCCGCAATACGGGTCACGGTCTTCACCGCTCTGGCGTCCGCCGTCATCGCCGCGCCTGCGCAGCCTCCGCGATGGCCTCGGCGCACAGACGCGCGGTCGGTCGCAACAACGCCGCATGCAGGGCGTCGAAACGCGCACGCAAGGCATCGCAACGCGGCGTGTCGTCCAGCAGACCAGCGACCGCATCCGCCAGCGCGGTCGCGGTACAGGCATCCTGCAGCAATTCCGGAACCACGGCGGATCCGGCCAGGATGTTGGGAAGCCCGACCCAGGGTAGATAGCTGCGTTTCTTCATCATTCGCCAGGACAGCGCCGGAAGTCGGTAGCCGATCACCATCGGCCGCTTGAACAAGGCGCACTCGAGGGTTGCCGTGCCGCTGGCCACCAGCGCCGCGTCGCAGGCCTCGATCGCGAGGTGCGATTGCCCATCGAGCCACAGCGCATCAAGTTCAGCAGGTGCCGCCGCGCGCAGCGCTGCGTTCACGCCGGGCTGCGCGACGGGAATCACGATACGCGCGCCTTCGCGCTGCTGCAACAACGTCGCCGCTGCCAGGAATGCGGGGGCGATTTGATGAACCTCGCCGACGCGGCTGCCCGGAAGCACGGCGATGACTCGCGCATTCTTCGTCAGTCCCAACGCGGCCCGCGCAGCGGCGGCATCGGGATGCACCGGAATCACCTCCGCCAAAGGGTGGCCCACGTAAGTTGCACGCACGCGGGTGCCAGCGTAAAGATCGGGCTCGAAAGGAAACACACAAAGCATGTGATCAACCGCGCTTGCGATGCCAGCGAGGCGTTCGCGCCGCCAGGCCCAGATCGAGGGGCTGACGAAGTGCACGGTCGGGATGCCGTGCGCTCGCAATGCACGCTCGAGCCCAAGGTTGAAGTCCGGGGCATCGATGCCAACAAAGGCCGAGGGACGCTCGCGCAAGATCCGGCGTCGCAACGCACCCCGCATCCACAGCAGTTCGGGTAGACGCGGCAGCACCGCGGCGAAACCATTCACCGCCAGGCGCTCCGCGTTCCACCAAGCATCGAACCCCTGCGCCCGCATCCGCGGGCCCCCGATACCGCCAAAAACCGCTTGGGTGTCGTGGGCGCGCAGCGCGGCAAGCACATGGGATGCGAGCAGATCGCCGGAAGGTTCGCCAGCGACCATGGCGTAGCGCATCATCGCCATCACGCCGCGCTCAGGGGCGCAGGATTCCACGTCGGCTCGCGGCGATGAAAGTCATCAGCGCCTCGACATCACCGTCCGAGTCCGGCCGCTCACGGCGAAGCGTTGCCAGCGCGTCCATGGATTGGTCCAGGCCGAGCCCCTGCCGGTACAGTCTGCGATACGCTTCGCGAAGCACGGCGATGCGCTCGGGGACGAAGCCACGCCGACGCAGTCCTTCGGCATTGATGCCGTGGGGCGTCGCCGGGCTTCCGCCCAAGAGCAAAAATGGAGGGACATCCTGCGTCAGCACGGAACTGATGCCCGCCATCACGTGTGCGCCGATCCGCACGAACTGGTGCACCCCGGTAAATCCGCCCAGGGTCGTCCAGTCGCCGATGACGACGTGCCCCGCGAGCTGCACGCAGTTGGCGAGCACGGTGTGATTGCCAACCGCGCAGTCGTGCGCCACGTGCACGTAGGCCATGATCCAGTTGTCGTCGCCGATGCGCGTCACGCCACCGTCCTGCACCGTACCCAGGTTGATGGTGCAATATTCGCGGATGGTGTTGCGATCGCCAATCACGAGTTCCGTGGGTTCGCCACCGTACTTCTTGTCCTGCGGCACACCACCCAGCGAGCAGTGCCCAAGAATGCGGTTGTCACGCCCGATTCGTGTTCGCCCCTGAATTTCGACATGTGCGCCAACGATCGTTCCAGCGCCAATGCTGACATCGGCGCCGACAATCGAAAACGGGCCGACCCTCACGTCCGGGGCCAGTCGCGCACCCGGGTCGACCAGGGCGGTGGGATGAATGTGACTCAAGACGGCCCCGTTAGTCGATCAAGCGCTCTGTGCACATGAGTTCGGCTTCTGCCGCAACTTCGTCGCCAACGCGCGCCACGGCGTCGAACTTGTAGATGTTGCGCATGCGCCGTGTGATGTCCACGCTCAGCATCAGCTGGTCACCGGGCTCGACCGGGCGCTTGAAGCGTGCCCGGTCGATCCCCACCAGGTAATACACGGAATTGTCATCCGCACCCATGTCGAGCGTGCCGAACGCGAGGATACCCGCCGCTTGCGCAAGTGCCTCGAGAATCAGCACGCCAGGCATGATGGGTTTTTGCGGAAAATGCCCGGTGAAGTACGGCTCGTTGAACGTGACGTTCTTGTAGGCCAGGATGCGCGTGCCCTTTTCAAACTCGACCACCCGATCAACAAGGAGGAACGGGTAGCGATGGGGGAGAAGTTTCTGGATCTGGTTGATGTCGAAGACGGTCATGGCGTTTCGTTTTGTTTTGGGTTGTGCGGAGCCGCAACCATGTCCTCGAGGTGCCGTATGCGGTCACGCAACTGCGCGAGGTGCCGGAGCGTCGCGGCATTTTCAGTCCAGTTCTGGTGCGTATCGAGCGGGAATGCGCCGGTGTAATGGCCACGCTTGCGGATGGAACGGGAGACCATGGACATACCGCCAATCACGACATGGTCGGCAATTTCGAGGTGCCCGGCGATGCCCACCCCACCCCCGATCAGGCAATAGGCACCGATGCGGGCGCTGCCCGAAATCCCGACGCAACCGGCGATGGCGGTATGCTGGCCGATTCGAACGTTATGGGCGATGTGCACGAGGTTGTCGATCTTGACGCCGTTGCTGATGATGGTGTCATCGAGCGCGCCGCGGTCCACTGCGCAATTCGCGCCGATCTCGACATCGTCACCGATGCGCACGCAGCCAGTCTGCGGAATCTTGACTCCCGCGCCGCGTTCGTCCCTCGCGAACCCGAATCCGTCCGAACCGATCACGACACCAGGATGCAGGATGCAACGCGCTCCGACCTTGCAGCCAAACTGGATGACGACGCGTGGATGCAAAAGGGTACCTGCGCCGATTTCGGCATCGCGCCCGACAAAGCTCGACGCACCAACGATGGCCCCCGCACCAATCACGGCCCCGGCCTCGACCACGGCGCCAGGCCCGACGCTGGCGTCCGGGGCAACGCGCGCAGCGGCGTCGACCACTGCCGACGCATGGACGCCCGGGAGATGCGCCGGCGCAACGCGCTCGGCGAACCACTGCGCCAGACGGGCGTAATACAAATAGGGATCCGCAATGACAATCGCGGATGGCAAAGACACCGCCTCAGGCTCGGCCCCGGGTGGCACGATGACGCAACCGGCACCGCACCCCTGCAAGCGCCCGGCACCGGCCACCTGTGTCAGGAATGCAATGTCAGCAGCCCCCGCGCGCGCAAGTGGAGCCACGCGCTGCACCACGCGCGCGCCGTCTCCAAGCAAGGTTCCGCCCAATCGCGCAACGATATCGGCGATCCGCAACCCCTGCTCCGCCACCGCGGGGTTGTGCCTTGTATTTTCAACCACCGCGGGCAACGGGCTGGATCCGGCCCCGCCCTGGGAGCAATCAGGACACGTGCCCACGAGTGCTCACTTCCCTGCCGATGCGTCCAGCGCTTTCAACACGCGATCGGTGATGTCGATGCGGGGATTGACGTAGACGGCATCCTGGAAAATGATGTCGTAGTTGCCTTGCTCCGCCACCTGTTTGACGATCTTGTTGGCTTTATCCAGAACAATGGCAAGTTCCGCGTTCCGGCGTGAATTCAGATCTTCGTTGAACTCGCGCTGCTTGCGCTGGAAATCCGAGGTCATCTGCGCCAATTGCTGCTGCGCGTTGATGCGATCGGTATCCGACATCACCGGCCCGTCTTTCTCGAGCTTCTGGTTCAGCGCCTTGATGCGCCGCGCCGTATCTTGCAAGTCCTTGTCGCGCTTGGAAAACTCGGCTTCGAGTTTTGCTTGTGCGGACTTCGCGAGTTGCGACTCTTTCAGGATGCGCTCGGTATTGATGAACCCGATGTGGCTACCGCCCGCGACGGCTGGCTGCGCCCAGACTGGGTTCGACAACAGCACCCCCGCCGAAAAGGCGAAGGCAAACAAGGGGCGGCGGAACGATTTGAACAACGGCTTCATGGCGGATCGGAGGAGTGGTCAGAAAGCAGTTCCGACAGTGAACTGGAACGATTGCAGCTTGTCGGACGGCTGCGAGCGTATTGGCTTGGCGAAGCTGAACTTCAGCGGCCCGACCGGCGACACCCAGGAGAGGGCCAAACCGACGGAGGCGCGCAGATCCGAGAAGCTCACCTTCTGGCTTTCATTCCAGACATAACCGCTATCGAGGAAAGTCGACAGCCGCAAGCTGTGATCAGAGCCGCTGCCCGGGAACGGGAACTGATATTCAACGTCACCGACCAGCAGTTTGGCGCCACCCAGCGCGTTGCCTTGCGAGTCCTGCGGGCCCAGCGAGCTTTGCTGGAATCCACGGACGGAGCCAATACCGCCGGCATACAGGTATTTGAAGATCGGCAGCATGTGCCCATTGAGGCCGTGCGCCCAACCCACCATACCGTTGAACGCGATATTCGTATTGCGCGTGATCGGCGCAAACTGTTCAAACTGGTAGCTTGCGCGCACATACCGCATGGAGCTCACCGGGCTGACTTCGGCGCTGAGCCGCTGGTAACGACCGTCGGTTGGCACGAGGGCACTGTTACGGCTGTCGCGTTGCCAGCCCAAGGTCAGCGGCACACCAGAAGATGTTTTCCCGACCTGATTGACATAGGCGATGTAGTAGGCAGGCGCCCCAGGTGACAAATTGAGGTTGTACTGCTCCAGCCCGACACCGAAGAACACCCGGTCCACCTCGGTGAACGGAACGCCCAACTGAACGCTGAAGCCCGGGGTCTTGATGGAGTAATTCGTTCCCTGCGCCGAATATGGCTGGATGGTGCGGTAGTAAACGCTGACGGTACGACTGATCCCGTCCTGGGTGAAATAGGGGTTCGTGCTGGTCAAGGCCAGCGTGCGGTAGTAGCTTGAGGTGTTGACGTCGACGCTGAGGTTGTTTCCGCTGCCGAAAATGTTGTCCTGGCTGACAGAGGCATTGAGCGAAAGCTTGTTTGCACTCGAGAAGCCGACGCCAAGACCCAGCATGCCGGTGGGTTTTTCCTCCACCTTCATGTCGAGATCGACCTGATCGCTGCTGCCAGGCACCTCGCGGGTGCCGATATTGACGCTTTTGAAGAATCCAAGTCGGTCGACGCGGTCGCGGGACAGCTTGATGCTGTCAGCGTCGTACCACGCATCCTCGAATTGCCGGAACTCGCGTCGGATCACCTCGTCACGCGTGCGCGTGTTGCCGGCAATGTCGATCCGACGCACATAGACCCGGCGTCCGGGATCGGCCGTGATGGTGAAAAAGACCGAGTGCCTCGCCTTGTCCACTTTCGGCTGCGGCTGCACACGCGCAAACGCATACCCGTAGGCGCCGAACTTGTCGACGATGGCCTTGACGGTATCGTTGAGCGACTTGGCGCTGTAGACGTCGCCAGGCTTGAGCCCGACGAGAGCGCGAAACTGGTCCGCCAGTCCAAGGTAGTTGCCCTCGAGGCGAAAACCCGACACCACGTACTTCGGCCCCTCATGCACGTTGACCGTGATGTAGACACTGTCCTTGTCTGCCGAAAGCGCCACCTGGGTCGATTCGATGCTGAAATCAAGGTAACCGCGATCGACGTAATAGGAGCGCAGGGTTTCCAGATCGGCGTTGAGCTTGGCTCGCGAGTACTGGTCGGCCTTGGTGTACCAGCTCAACCAGCCTGGTGTGGAAAGGGTGAACAATCCCCGCAGCGTGCCCTCGCTGAAAACCTTGTTGCCCTTGATGTCGATGGCACGGATTTTCGCAATTGCGCCTTCGGTCACGTTGAACAGCAGGTTCACGCGGTTGCGTTCCAATGGAGTGACGGTGGTGGTGACCTGCGCTCCGTAATAACCTTTGGCGAGATACTGCTGCTTGAGCTCCTGCACGGCACGATCGATCAGTGCCTGGTCGTAGGGGTGCGCCTCTCCAAGGCCAACCTGGCTCAACGCGGAGATCAGGTCCTTTTTGGGAAACTCCTTGGTGCCGCTGAAATCGACCGATGCAATCACCGGACGTTCCTGCACGACGATGGTGACAATACCCCCTCCGGTGCGAACGGTCACATCCTTGAACAGACCGGTTGCAAACAAGGCACGGATCGCCGCGGCACCCGCTTCAGGGGTATACGAATCGCCAATCCGGAACGGCAGGTAACTGAAGACCGTGCCCGCTTCGGTGCGCTGCAGGCCGTTCACCCTGATGTCCTTGATCACAAAAGTGTCGGCCGCATGGGCCTGGGCGCATGCAACGGCCAACGCGGCCATGGCGGGAACCCGCAACGCGTGACGGAACCTCAAATCAACCTCTTGGTGGGATCAATGGAAAGGCCCGAGCAAGCGGGCGAAGTCGTTAAACAGCGCAACAACCATCATCAAGGCGATGACGACCAGACCGCCCTGCTGCAGGCGCTCCTGGACCCGCTGCGGAACGCTGCGACGTGTCAATGCTTCCACCGCATAATACAGGAGATGGCCGCCGTCCAAGACTGGGAGCGGCAATAGGTTCAACACCCCGAGGCTGACGCTGAGAATCGCGAGGAACCCCAGGTACGAGGCCCAGCCCAGAGCGGCACTGCGGCCGGCGTAGTCGGCGATGCTCACGGGTCCGCCGAGCTGGCTCAGCGGCGCCTGCCCGATGACCATTCGGCCGAGCGTGCGCAAGGTCAGACCCGCCAGAGTCCAGGTCCGGGATACGCCCTGCCCCAGGGCCGCCACCGGATTGCTCCGCACCAGGACCGAAGGCACTTCACCGCCGAGCATGGCGCCGATGTGCCAGCGCGGCGTGGTCGCGTCGGCTGGCGTCGCGCGCAGCACCACATCCATCCTGGATGTGCCGCGCAGAGCTGTGAATCGCATGGGAGCGCCGTCACTGGCCTGAATCGCCTGCAGAAGATCGGTGATGTCCGGAACGGGATCGCCGTCGACGGCAAGTACGAGATCGCCCGCGCGCAAACCAGCGCGCGCCGCGGCACCCGACGGAACCACGTCGGTCACGCGCGCCGGAGGCCCCTGCAGACGTACCCCGGTCGCCGACAGCGAAGCGTGGTTCGCATCGCCACCTGGGGTCGCCGGGGCAACAGCGGCCGCAAAATCGAGGCGTAGCGCACGGGTCGCTTCCCCTGGTCTTGCCACGTCCAGCCAAACTGGCACCCTGGCTTGCACGGCGTTGCGCAGCAGCGGCACCAGCGCGTCCCATGCGACAACCGGCGTCGTGCGCCCATCGCGCCGAAACGTCAAGACACGGTCTCCCGCGCGCACCCCGGCGCGGGCCGCAACCGTCCCCGCAGCGGGTGCGCCAAGAATCGCGATGGGCTCGCGAATGCCAATCACCGCGACCGCGGCGAACAGCACAGTGGCCAGCACGAGGTTGGCCATGGGCCCGGCCACCACGATCAAGGCACGCCACCCCACGGTCTTGCGGTTGAAAGCGCGGTCATGATCGGAGGGCGCCACGCGTCCTTCGCGCTCGTCGAGCATGCGCACGTAGCCACCCAGCGGGATCATGGCGACCACAAATTCGGTCTCACCGCGGCGCCAGTGGAACAACGGTGCGCCGAACCCGATGGAAAACCGCAAAACCTTCACGCCAGCGAGGACGGCGGCACGATAGTGCCCGTACTCATGGACAGTCACGAGCACGCCGATGGCGAACAGGAAAGCAACGAGCGTCAACATGGAGGCCCCCCGGTGCGACGCGGAAACGCACAGTACATGCGCCATTGTGCCCGCATCAGCGGGCACAACCTTCGATCAGTGTCTCGGCTCGCGAGCGCGCCTCGACATCGAGGGCGAGCAGGCCGGCCAGCGTGTCGCCACCGTCCAATGGCGTGCCTTCAAGGGCTGCGGCGTTGATCCGGTAGATGTCCATGAAGCCAATACGGCGATCCAGAAATGCCGCGACCGCCTGTTCGTTCGCCGCATTCAGAACCGCGCAAGCTCCAGCTGGCATGCCCAGCGCTTCATAGGCAAGGCCGAGACCGGGAAAGCGCAATGGATCGACGCGGTCAAACGCCAGCGTCCCTACCGCGGCGAGATCCAGCCACGATGCACCGGACGCCATGCGGTGGGGCCATGCGAGCCCGTACGCGATGGGAGTGCGCATATCCGGGACACCCAACTGCGCCACCACCGATGCATCACGGTACGCCACCATGGAGTGCACAATGCTCTGGGGGTGAATCAAAACCTTGATGCGCGAAGCAGGCATGCCAAACAGGTGGTGAGCCTCAATGACTTCCAGCGCCTTGTTCATCATGGTCGCAGAATCCACGGAGATCTTGCGTCCCATGCTCCAGTTCGGATGCGCGCATGCCTGCTCGGGTGTCGCCGCTGCCAGCGACGCCAACTCGGCGCACCGAAATGGTCCACCGGAAGCCGTGAGCACGATTTCCCGCACATCGGCGTCCCAGCGGCTCCGATCGTGCGGAAGACTTTGCAAAATGGCGCTGTGCTCGCTGTCAATGGGGACGAGGTCCCCGCCGCCCGCCACCATGGCGCGCATGAACACATCGCCCGCGACCACCAAAGCCTCCTTGTTGGCAAGCAGCACACGCTTGCCGGCGCGCGCCGCGGCGAGCGTGTGCTGC
>DAICZP010000005.1 GCA_027311065.1 Thiomonas sp.
GTGCTTGCTGTGACCCAGCTTCAAGGCTGCTTCGTGGCGGGGGTGGCCGCGGTGGGTGGGGCCGCGTTGGTGGCCACGGACCGGCGGACCGCGGGGTCCCAGGTCGAGGACCAGACCATTCAGCTCAAGGCCGGTTCACGCATTGGCGACGTGCTGCGCGGCAACGGCAACGTGAGCGTCTCGAGCTACAACCAGCAGGTGCTGCTGACCGGGCAAGTGCCAACTGCACGCGACAGGGACGATGTGGGTCAGGCGGTGCGCGGTATCCAGAATGTGAAGTCGATCGACAACGAGATCGTGGTTGGCCCCAACCAGTCATTCAGCGAACAGGCCAACGATACGTTCATCACGTCCAAGGTGCGCGCCTCCCTGCTCAGTGACAAACAGCTGTATTCGCAGGCATTCGTCATCACCACGTCCGCCGGCGTTGTCTACCTGCAGGGTTCGGTGACCCGTGCGGAGGGCGATGAAGCGGCGTCGGTGGCCAGCGGTGTGGGTGGAGTCGTCAAAGTTGTCACGCTGTTCGAGTATCTCACGCCGGCACAGCTTCAGACACAGTTCCGCGACACCTCGAAAAGCCCGGTGACGCCGGCCGGAAGCGCGCCGGCGACGCCGCAGCCGGTGTCTCCATGACCGCCCGGCGTTGCGCGCCATGCGTGCTTGAGTTTCTTCCGTTCTTTTGTTCATTCATCGAGGTGAATTTTTCATGAGCCTGTTGCAAGTGACCGCCGGCAAAAGCCTGCCCGACGATTTCAACGTCGTCATCGAAATTCCCGCCGGCGCTCCGCCGGTCAAGTACGAGGTGGATAAGTCCAGTGGCGCGTTGTTCGTCGACCGTTTCATGTCGACCGCCATGCACTATCCGTGCAACTACGGCTATATTCCTCAGACCCTGTCGGAGGATGGTGACCCCGTCGACGTCCTGGTGGTGACGCCGCTGCCGCTCGTGCACGGTTGCGTTGTGCGCTGCCGCCCGGTTGGCATGCTCAGGATGACCGACGAAGCGGGTGTGGACGCCAAGTTGATCGCTGTGCCGGTTGACAAGTTGCTGTCAACGTATCGCAACATTCACGGACCAGATGACTTGGCGCCGGAGCTGCTTCGCCAGATCGAGCACTTTTTCAATCATTACAAAGACCTTGAGCCCGGCAAGTGGGTGAAGACCGAAGGCTGGGCGGATGTCGAGGCGGCGCGTGCGGAAATCACCGCCAGCGTCAAGCGCTACGCTGAAGCCGACAAGAGCTGACGCCCCGGGTAAAGCCGATGCTGGTTGCGGGGTCTTGTGCCCCGCCGAGGCGCAGGGGCCTATACTCAGGCCCTTCTTGTCGGAGTGCCACGCGCCGCGGTTCCGGGTTTCAGGAAGTCGCGCGCGAGGCTGAGATCGCTGCGCTGCGAAATCCGTTGAACCTGATCGGGCTTGCACCCGCGTAGGAAACCAAGTTGCATGGCGCGCTCCGGCAGGGTCCACAACCCGAGGAGGCTCCATGTCCGAAACCCGCCGCAGCGTCGATCCGGCGCGCTTGTCCAGCCGCATCACCCGAACGCCGTTTCCGGGGTCGCACAAGATTTACCTCGAAGGCCCCGGTGGCTTGTCTGTGCCGTGGCGTGAAATTTCTCTTTCCGACACACTGATCGAGGACGCGCCCGGCGTCACCCGGCTTCAACCGAACGCGCCACTGCGCGTGTACGACAGTTCCGGTCCGTATACGGATCCCGCGGTGACCATCGATGTGCGGCGAGGCCTGGCACCGCTGCGCGCACCCTGGATTGAAGCGCGCGGCGACACCGTGCGACTCGATGGGCCCAGCAGCGACTTCGGCCGCGCGCGCTTGCATGACCCTGAAACGGCTGCGCTGCGTTTCGCCGCCCCCCCGGCGCCTCGTCGCGCGATGCCGGGTGCCAATGTCACCCAGCTCCACCTGGCTCGCAAAGGGGTGATCACCCCGGAGATGGAGTACATCGCCGCACGGGAAAACCTGCGGCGCGCCCAACGTGCGGAGACCCTGCTCGAGAATGGCGGACAGCATCGTGGCGCATGGTTCGGCATGCAGCATGAAGTCGATGCGGAGTTCGTGCGCCGTGAAGTGGCGTCTGGTCGCGCGGTGATCCCGGCGAACATCAATCACCCGGAGATCGAGCCGATGATCATCGGCCGCAACTTCCTCACCAAGGTCAACGCGAATATCGGCAACTCTGCGGTGACGTCCGACATCGAGGACGAGGTGGACAAGATGGTCTGGGCCATCCGCTGGGGTGCAGATACCGTGATGGACTTGTCCACTGGACGGCACATTCACGAAACGCGCGAATGGATCGTGCGCAACAGCCCGGTGCCTATCGGGACGGTGCCGATCTACCAGGCGCTGGAAAAGGTGGGCGGTATCGCCGAGGACCTCACCTGGGATCTGTTCCGCGACACCCTGGTCGAACAAGCCGAGCAAGGGGTTGATTACTTCACCATCCACGCCGGCGTCTTGTTGCGCTATGTGCCGATGACCGCACAGCGCGTCACGGGTATCGTCTCGCGCGGCGGTTCGATCATGGCCAAGTGGTGCCTGGCACACCACCGCGAGAATTTCCTCTACACCCATTTCGAAGACATCTGCGAGATCATGAAGGCGTACGACGTCACGTTCTCGCTCGGTGACGGCTTGCGTCCAGGCTCGATCGCCGATGCCAACGACGAGGCGCAGTTCAGCGAACTCCATACCCTCGGCGAATTGACCAAGGTGGCGTGGACGCACGATGTCCAGGTCATGATCGAAGGTCCCGGCCACGTACCGCTGCACATGGTCGCGGTCAACGTCGAGGAAGAGCTCAAGCATTGCTACGAGGCGCCGTTCTACACACTGGGGCCCCTGACAACCGACATCGCGCCCGGCTACGACCACATCACCAGCGCCATTGGTGCCGCGAACATCGGCTGGGCCGGTACCGCGATGCTGTGCTACGTCACGCCGAAGGGCATCTGGGCCTGCCCGACCGCGAGGACGTGAAGCAGGGTTTGATCGCCTATCGCATTGCCGCGCACGCTTCCGACCTCGCCAAGGGCTATCCTGGCGCGCAGTTGTGGGACAACGCGATTTCGCGGGCACGGTTCGAGTTTCGCTGGGAGGATCAGTTCCGCCTCGCCCTCGATCCTGACACCGCGCGCGAATTCCATGATGCCACCTTGCCGAAACAGGCGGCGAAAACGGCACACTTCTGCTCGATGTGCGGACCAAAGTTCTGCTCGATGAAAATCAGCCAAGACATTCGCAACAGCGCCCAGGCGCAGGCGCAGGCGCAGGCTGTGCATGCGGATGCGCTGAAGGACGAGCTCGCGCGCAAGGCGGCGGAATTCCGTGACGCTGGCGGGGAGATTTATCGATGAGCCCTGCGCCGCACGTCGGAATCGCCGGCGCCGGGCTGGTCGGCCGCCTGCTGGCGTGGCGGCTGCTGGGTGCCGGGTGCCGGGTGAGCTTGTTCGATGCGCACCCGCGCCATGACCGGTCCTTCGCGGGGCCGACGGCTGCCGCGATGATCTCCCCGACCGCAGAGCTGGCTGCGGCCGATGCGCAGATTCATGCGCTGGGCACCGAGTCGCTGCAACTGTGGCCGCAGTGGCTGGGGCAGCTTCATGCCCAGACCGGACGGGAAATCTACTTTCGCCATGAAGGGACGTTGGTGGTGGCCCACGCAGCGGACCAGGGAGCGCTGGCACACTATGCGTCGCTGTTGCGAGCGCATCTGCCAGCCGACGCGGTGGTGGACGACACCATGCAGGCGCTTGATGCGGAACGCATCGGGGCGCTCGAGCCGCTCCTGGCAGGGCGTTTCGCAGCGGGTCTGTTCCTGCCGCAGGAAGGCCAGGTGGCGAACGATCAACTCTACGTGGCGTTGGAGCAGGCCCTCGATACGGGGCTGGCGGGATGCGGTGGGCGCTGGTACGAAGGCGTTGCCATCGCTTCGGTTGGCGTGGGATCGCTCACTGATGCCCATGGCCAGCGTCATGCGTTTGATCTCACGGTCGACAGCCGGGGTGTGGGCGCACGCGGGGAACTCTCCGGTCTCCATGGTGTACGCGGTGAGGTGCTGACCGTGTCGGCACCCGGGGTCAATCTGCGGCGTCCGGTTCGGCTCATCCATCCACGTTATGCCTTGTACGTCGCACCGCGGCCGGGGGGGCAGTTCATCGTCGGCGCGACCGAACTTGACAGCGAGGACGGCGGTGCGCCGACGCTGCGCTCCATGCTCGAATTGGGCAGCGCGCTCTACAGCGTGCATCCCGAGTTCGGCGAGGCGCGGGTGGTACGTCTGGCCGCTTCGCTGCGCCCAACGCTGCCTGACCACCGCCCAATCGCGGGTCGTGGCGATGATGGTGTGTGGCGCGTCAATGGCTTGTTCCGCCACGGCTACCTGATCGCGCCGGCGCTGGTACGGCGGATCGAACACGATATTCTTGCCGCCCTCGGCGCGGACCTGCGCGATGCAGCCTGAGCGCGAAACCCGGCTTCTGACCGTCAACGGAGCACCCGTGCGCAGTGAAGCGTCGAGTCTGGCCGCGCTGCTGACCGAGCAGGGAATGGAGGTTGCCCAGTCTGGTTTCGCGTGCGCGGTCAACGGCTTGTTCGTCCCCAGAGCGCAATGGGCGAAGCAGCCCCTGGCAGCGGGTGACAGTATCGACATCGTCGCCCCCGTGGTGGGCGGTTGAGCGAGGAGAACATTCGAATCATGGAAACCGAGATCACGGCGCTGGAACTGACGGCGGAGGCGTCCCGCGGGGCGCCCGCGCCGTTGAACGGCGCGCCGCTGCAGGATCGTTCGGATCGCTTGGAAGTGGCCGGCGTGACCTTGCGTTCGCGGCTCTTTCTTGGAACCTCCCACTACCCTTCACCCCAGGTGCTGTCGCAAGCAGCGCAGGTCAGTGGCGCCGAAGTGTTCACCGTGGGTTTGCGCCGGCTGCGTCCGGAGAGCGGCGGTGGACAGGCGTTCTGGCAACGCATCCAGGCCCTCGGCGGACGACTGCTGCCCAACACGGCCGGGTGTCATGCAGCGGAGCAGGCGGTGAACCTGGCGCGCATGGCGCGCGAGCTGTTTGCAACCGACTGGATCAAGCTCGAGGTGATCGGCGACGACTACACTCTCCAGCCCGACCCGTTCGGTACCCTGGAGGCGG
>DAICZP010000012.1 GCA_027311065.1 Thiomonas sp.
AGATCACCCGGCGGCAGCTGTGCGCTGGCAATCATGCGGCGCACCTGCTCGACGATCTGGCGGTAGATCGGTTCGCTGGCGCCTGGGTTGATGGTGAGTTGCGATGCATCCATGTGTATCAATACAACAATACACATGCGCCTTTGTCAAGGAAGCGGCGCCAGATCATCATCGTGGCGCACAACGCCAACTTGGTGGTAAACACCGCGCGGATCAGGTGATCGTCGCCAACTGCGGACCGCACGGGCCCAACCAATTGCCAATCCTCACCTACGAAAGCGGTAGTCTCTAAAACCCCAGTATCGGCAGCATGTCCGCGAAATCCTGGAAGGCGGCGCGCGTTCAAGGAGCGCGCCAAGTGGTTGCGCTTGATGATCTAGCGGTGAGAGAAGGTCACTGCGATCTTCCCGACACACATAGTGACCCCATGCGCGCACATTCATCGACCCAGCCGCCCGGCAAGCGCAACAAAGTTCTCGCCCGCCGTGCTCTTGGCGCACTACGCGCACCAAGTCTGGTGCTGGCTTGCACGGCGCTGGCACTTGTCGGATGCACCTCCCACGGCATCCGGCCCAGCGCCGGCACCACGCCAGAGCAGTGGCAGTCGGAACAGATCGCCGCAATGAGTCTGGCGCAGCACATTTACGACCAGGCGCAGATCAAGCCGGGCCTGCTGGCCCAGGACGCATTCATGCGCCACGAAGCGCACTTGCACGACAGTGCCGCGTTCAAGGTCATCTCCGGTCAGTACCTGAACTGGTATGACGGCTACCTCGGCAGCTATCTGCACGCGGAACGCGACTTTTCCATCGCGCAGCAGGCGTCGCCGAACGACGCGCCGTCGCCCCTGCTGCGCCCCATGTCCTGGCACGCGGCCTCAGCTCTGCAAGCCATCCCGCTGCTGGCACGCAGCCGCCGCGCGATCTTCCTCAATGAGGATCACACGGCGCCGATGACGCGCACTCTGACCGTAGCGCTGCTGGCGCGCCTGCGTGCGGAAGGCTTCAACACCTTCGCTGCGGAGACTCTCTACCAGAAGGGCTTGCCCGGCCTGCTGCGTCGCGGCTACGCCACGCGCGGCACCGGCTTTTATACCGAGGAGCCGATCTATGCGGACATGGTGCGTACCGCCCTGCGACTGGGGTATCGCGTCATCGCCTACGAGGCCCCCGCCACCGCGCACATCGCCGCGCGTGAAGCCGACGAAGCCGAAAACCTCTATCGCCGCGGCTTCGTCGGTAATCCTGATGCACGCCTGGTCGTCAATGCTGGATTCGCGCACATTCAGAAGCATGGCATCTTCCTCGGCGGCCACTCCATGGCCGAGGACTTCATGCGCATCTCGGGGATCGACCCGCTATCCGTCGAGCAGACCATGCTCACCGGGCACCTGCGTCGGTCCTATGACCTTCCCGATTGGCGCGCGGTGATCGCGGCCCTGCATCCTGCGCAGCCCATCGTCTTCCTCGGGTCGGGCAACCGCGCATGGTCGCTGCACCCTGGAGACTACGATGTCAGCGTGTTTTTCCCGCGTGAGCGCATCCTCGATGGTCGCCCGACCTGGCTGGGGCTGTGGGGCCTGCGTTATCCGGTACGCGTCTTCGGCAGCACCTGCAAAGGTCAATTCCCCTGCCTGGTAGAGGCGCGCCATGCCGGCGAGGACCCCAGGGCTATACCAGCCGATCGCATCGTGTTCCGATGCAGCCGCGAAGTGCGTGACCTCTGGTTGCGCCCTGGACGCTATCGGCTGAGCGCGCGGAATCAGGCCGACAGGGTCATCGATCGGCAGATGCTTACTGCACGCAGGACACGACTCTCAGGCCCGGGTACTCCAGTCTCTCAGTATCGATCCCTCACGTGTGATCGACACATGCAGGTGTTCAAGATTCAACGCTGAGGTACCCGCTGCATCGAAGGTCGCCAGCAATGGACTGTCAACCGATGCGCGGCAGTGCCGTTGATATAACTTGATATCCGGCACTGCCCACATTCAAGGAATTACCCATGCGGCCGCAGCGGCCAGTGCGTCATCGTTCGCCAACGCCACTGTCAGGATTGCACCGGCTGGCCCTGGGGTTGATGGCGATCTGCCTCATGGCGATCCCGATGACTTCCTTCGCGGGCGTGTTCATTTCGGTCGACATCGCGCCGCCGCCCCTGCCGGTTTACGCGCAACCCGTCATACCGGGTCCGGGTTACATCTGGGCTCCGGGTTACTGGTCCTACGATGAGGATGGCGGCTATTTCTGGGTTCCGGGGACCTGGGTGCTGGCGCCCTATGTCGGTGCGCTGTGGACACCGGGGTACTGGGGCTGGCGGGAAGGCATCTACGTGTTCCATATGGGCTACTGGGGACCGCGCATCGGATTTTATGGCGGGATCAACTACGGTTTTGGCTACACCGGCGTCGGCTATGCCGGCGGCTACTGGAGCCATGGCGAGTTCAACTACAACCGCAGCGTCAACAATATCCGCACGACGAATATCACCAACGTCTACAACAGGACGGTCATCAACAACACGACCATCAATCGGGTCAGCTACAACGGCGGCACGGGCGGGGTGCGCGCGCGTCCCACGGAGCAGGAGCAGCTGGCAGCTCACGAGCAACACATTCCGCCCACGGGCGCGCAACTGCGGCAGGTCCGCATGGCCAGTCAGGAGCGGTCGCTGCGTGCCTCGGTGAACCATGGCGTACCGGCCATTGCCGCCACTCGGCGACCCGGGGTTTTCGCCGGGCGCGGTGTGATCAGGGCCCGCCCCGCTGGCGAGTACCCAAGGGCAGGAGGCCGTGCGGCGATGCATCCCAACGGACGTCCGTATCCGCACCCGCAGAACTATCGCCCTGGCGCACATCCAGCAAGGTTGCCGCATCCGAAGCCCGGCGGCCCGATGCGCCGCAAGCCCGCCCCCGATCATCGCAAGGGACACGGGCAGTGCTGTGGGAACCGACCCATCGGGGCTTGATGCCCTTTGGGTGATCCCGCGAATGCAGGGTTCGAGTAGGTTGACTGGATTTGAGGGCTGAGCTGCAACGTCCACTACCAGCCGAGTGTGCAACTGATGCGCAACGGTTCCGTTACCCTCTTCCTGGCCCTTCTCGGCGGCTTGCTTTTCGGGGTGCCGGCGATCCGGGCGCAAGATGCGCCGCCCATACCGGCCTGCACCGGTCTGCGCTGGATCGTGAATGCCGGCAGCCTGCACCGCTCGCTGCATGTGTTCCCTCTTGCCCAGCAGCAGCAGTTCTTCGATTCGCCCTGCACCTTTCTGGTGACCGGCCGCAACGCGCCCGCGGGATACCGGGACTGGAACGCCGTGACCACGCACTCGACCCCCGCGCTGGCCGGACTGGATCGGATCGTTAGATCCGCGAACGTGGTTGCCGTGCTTTATGACCCTGAGTCCTGGCCGATGACGCCGCACGCCGAGCAGATCGATCCGGTCGCCGCGGTCTGCCGTGCAGCCGCGATCGCCCATGCACACGGCAAGCTGCTGATCGCAACGCCTGCGGTCGATCTGCTGCGCCATGTCGCACCGGACGCGGCCCGCCACGGTCAGCGTTATCGTGCCTTTGAGCAGACGGGTTGGATCGGGGCGATGGCGAAGTGCGTCGATGGCGTCGAGATCCAGGCACAGGGAGCCGAAGCGAATCCTGCGCTGTTCCGGCAGTTCGTCGACACGGAAGCGCGGCAGGCGCGCGCCGCCAATCCCGACGTGCTCGTGCTGGCGGGCATCAGCACGAATCCTGATGGGCGACGCGTGAGCGCACAGCAGCTGTTCAACGCCGTGCAGGCGGCGCGCCCCGTCGTCGACGGTTTCTGGTTGAACATCCCGGCCGGCGGCAAGTACTGCCCGCGCTGTGGCGAGCCGCAGCCACAAGTGGCCGTGCAAGTGATGCAAAGGCTCGGCGCCGAGACAGGTGCGGCTTCTGCAAATGGCCGGCACCGTTGACCTCAGGCGCCAATGCAGACCGGGTGGCACAGTGCGACCCGAAGGCGATACTGGCACTGGCATCCATTCTCTGTGTCTATGCAATCGGCAGCAGTCCAAGGTGAGGCGCTACGGGTACAGCGCGTTCTGGAACGGCGTCAGCGAGGCGATGACAGCGTCGCGGAAGGCTTCGGCACGAGTGATCCTGCCGCCGGTCAACAGGCCATAGGCGCCTTGCTGGTGATTGCTGCCGGTGGTATTGCTGATTTCGTCCATGATCTGTGCCAGCTCGATCCCGCCGGCCTGCAGGCGCGCACCGATCGACTGGGGAATCGGGATGTAGACCCCGCGGCCAACGTACAAATGATGACCATCCCAGGCGGCGCACACCGAAAACAGGTACCACTGCCGGGTGTGGCGCGCATCGAAATCGACACCTCCTTCCAGGCCCAAGCCGATATCCGCGCCCGGCACGGCCGCAAGCACGCCGCGCGCGCGCTGGATCGCGCCGCGCATGGTTTCATCCTCGCTCATCGGCTGCGCTGCAACGCCCGAGGGTACCGCCAGGCACACCGGCTCCTGCCCCGTGGCCAGCAGCACCGCACGCTGCTTGGCCTGATTGGTGGTGCCCAAGGCCAGATTCATTTTGCCGCTCCCGCCGCATGAATGACGCTGCGGATTTTGCCCGTGCAGTACCGTGCGTGGCTATCCGGTGCGCTCCTGCGTCGGCGAACAAGGATCTGGCTTGGCCATTCTGATTGCTGCAATTTGGCGGAGGAGAGACAACGGTGATCGAGAACTTCAAAACCGCGCTGATCGTAGGCGCGGGAGATGGGCTCAGCGCATCCTTGGCGCGCCAACTTTCGGCAGCGGGGCTTGCAGTGGCGCTCGCCGCGAGGGACACGGGCAAGCTCGCGAAATTGCTGCACGAGACAGGCGCCAAGGCGTTCACCGGCGACGCGAGCAGGCCGGCTGACGTCGTTCGGCTGTTTGAAGACGTGGAGACCCGGCTCGGGGCACCGGGCGTGGTGATCTACAACGTTGCGGCCTACATCCACGGCCCGATCGTCGAGATCGATCCGTCGGACGTGGAGCGCTCGCTGGCCAACAGCGCCTTCGGCGCGTTCCTCGTCGGTCAGCAAGCCGCGCGGGTCATGGTCGCCAGGAATTCGGGTGTCATCCTCTTCACCGGGGCTACCGCCAGCGTGAAGGGCTATGCACAGTCGGCTCCCTTCGCGATGGGCAAATTCGCGGTTCGCGCCCTTGCGCAGAGCATGGCTCGCGAGCTCGGTCCGCAAGGCATTCATGTCGCCCATGTCTTGATCGACGGTCCGATCCGCAACGCGCGGCGGCCCGAACCGGCGGATAAGCCGGACAGCCATCTCGATCCGGATGCGATCGCTGCGGCCTATCTCCATCTGATCGCGCAGCCGCGCTCTGCCTGGACCCAGGAGCTTGACCTGCGCCCATGGTGCGAGCGGTTCTAGCGATCCGGCGCCCCGGTTCTGAATGGTTTCTCGACCAAGCGCGGTGACCCCGGTTCAAAAGGGTCTGATCAGACCATGCGCTCACCGGAACACCAGACCGAGCGCACGCACATCTCGGCATCGAGTACGACGAGGTCCGCGCGACAAGATCATCATCGGCGTGGCGTTCTACGGCCGCGCATTCTCCGATGTGAGACCCGAGCATCGGGGCCTGTATCAGCCCTACGGCCACTTCCAGGGCATGCTGTCGTGGCCCGAGCTGACCCACAGCTACATCAACAAGCACGGTTACAAGCGCTATTGGGACGCCCGAGCCAAGGCGCCTTACCTGTGGAATGCCGACACCCACACCTTCGTGACCTATGACGACCCGCGGTCGATCGCGGCAAAGGATGCCTACGTAAGGGCGCATCACCTGGGTGGTGTCATGTACTGGGAGCAGAATCTCGATCCCGGCGGAACCCTGCTCGAATCGATTTGGAAGGGATTGAATCCGCGGGCGCATTGAGCGCTGGCGCCCAGCCGGGCGACAGGCGCAGTCGACGGTGCAATCGGGTGCCCAGGTCAGCCGGTGCCGGCGGCTGCAGTGTTCGGCCATCGAGACCGCTGTCGCCGGACTGCACGCGGCATGGATGGAGTCGAGTTTCCGATCGCCCGCGCGCCAGCGGTCTTCGATCACGGTCGGGCGCTCATGCAGGCTGCGCCGGTGCCTGAGCTCGGCGCCCGTCGCGCCGCCCACGACGCCGCCGCTGACGTCGGCGCGGCCGCCGCCTTCGGAACCACTCGCCACCGCGGCGCCGATCGGCGTCGATGGGCCGAACGATCCACGCATGGCTTGCCGGGCCGGTGCCGGCAACGATCGGCCGACGGACTGCGGTCTTCCATCCGGTGCGCCTCGATCGGGGCCTGGTGCCCGGCGGTGATGCGGGAACGGGCGCTGCGCACGCTCGGGCTGGTAACGACCGCGCACGTTGCTGCGCCATAACTCCCAACCGACGGTGCCGGATGCGCGGTCGAACGGATGGGCCATGCTGCGCAGCGAGCAGCCAGCGTCACGCAGGGCGTGGATTCGGTATCGTTCGTACGCGGGCTCTCAGGCGGCCAGGATCCATGAGCAACGCCACCGGGTGCTGAAGGGGCTCCGGCCAGATCGCCTGAGTCTTTTCAGCACCTCGGGGGTTGCGTTCCAGAGTTGAACGCGCCCCTGGGGTTCGAGGCCGCCCCATCTTGAAAAGGTCGTGCACGATGGCTAAGAAATCGGGCTCCCGGATCGTGGTCCATGTGGCTCTTGCGGGCAACTTGCTGATTGCGGCGAGCAAGTTCGTCGCGGCCGCCTATACCGGCAGCTCGGCGATGTGGAGCGAAGGCGTGCATTCGCTGGTCGACAGCGTCAATGAACTGCTCCTGCTGTATGGCATCCATCGCGCGAAGGCGCCCCCGGATCAGACGCACCCATTCGGGCACGGACGCGAGCTTTACTTCTGGAGTTTCATTGTCGCGTTGCTGGTGCTGGCGGTCGGTGCGGGCGTGTCACTGTTCGAAGGCGTGATGCATCTGCGCGCGCCGACGCCCATCACGGATCCATGGATCAGCTACGTTGTGCTGGGAATATCGGTCGTGTTCGAGGGCGGCTCATGGTGGATGGCGCTGCGCGAGTTTCGTGTGCGCAAGGGCCGCCTGGGCTATTTCGAGGCGTTTCGGCAAAGCAAGGACCCGAGCACGTTTACCGTGCTGCTCGAAGACAGCGCCGCGCTGATCGGCTTGCTGATTGCCTTCGCCGGCATCCTGGGCGCGCAGGTGTTCGACGCGCCGTGGCTGGATGGCAGCGCTTCGATCGGCATTGCGGTGATTCTCGCCATCTCGGCCACGCTGCTGGCGCGGGAAAGCAAGGGGTTGCTGATAGGCGAACCGGCGCACCCGAAGGTACGCGAGTCCATTCTCGCCATCGCACAGGGGGATGCCGGCGTGCGCAAAGCCAATGATGTGCTGACCATGCAGATGGGGCCCAACCAGGTGGTCGCCGCCTTGAGCGCGGAATTCGAGGATGCGCTGACCATCCCCGAAGTCGAGGCCTGCATCGGCCGCATCGAGAACGCGGCTCGGGAAGCACATGCCGAAATCATCGCGTTGTTCGTCAAGCCGCAAACCGCGGAAACCTGGCGAGAACGGCGCAAGATCAGGGAGCGCAATAGCGACGCGTCCTGAACGCCATGAGGCGCGCTGCAGCTACTGTCGAAATGAACTTGCGGGCAATCCGGAAACCGGCCAGAACCACTCCGGCAAATCTCGATTCAAGATCAGGGCCGTGCGAATGGAGGGTCGGTGACGCTGTTTGTACCGTCCCCGTCTGGCACCGCTCACAGGAATATCCCGACCAGGGCTCCGACGCCCGCGGTCACGGCCATGGCCAGTGCGCCCCAGAAGGTGACGCGCATGGCGCCGCGCATCACGCCCGCACCGCCAACGCGCGCCGCCAGTGCGCCCAGTAGCGCGAGGAAGAGCAGTGAAGCACCGGAAACGAAGAAAACGAGGCTCGCCATCGGAGCCACGACCGTGACGATGAGTGGCATGGCTGCCCCCACGGCGAAGCTGGCCGCCGATGCAATCGCAGCCTGGATCGGGCGAGCCCGCAGCGTTTCGGAAATGCCGAGTTCGTCGCGGGCATGCGCGCCCAGGGCGTCATGGGCCATGAGCTGGTCGGCGACCTGCTTCGCGAGCGCGTGATCGAGACCGCGACCCACGTAGATCGCCGTCAGCTCCTTGTGCTCGCCCTGGTCATCCGCTTTCAGTTCCGCGCGCTCACGCTCGACGTCGGCTTTTTCGGTGTCTGCCTGCGAGTGCACGGAAACGTACTCGCCCGCAGCCATCGACATGGAGCCCGCGACCAGACCGGATACCGCCGCGACCAGCACATTGCCGTGAGTGCCGTGCGCAGCGGCGACACCCAGCACCAGGCTCGCCGTGGAAACGATGCCGTCGTTCGCGCCCAATACCGCCGCACGCAGCCATCCGCTGTTTTCTGTGCGGTGTTTTTCCCGATGACGTGCGCGCATTCTTGATACCTCAAATGGACGGCGTTGCCGCAGAGCAAGCAGCTACTTCCCCCATGTCGCGAACATGATGATGGCCGCCGCCGCCATGACGAGCGTGGCGGCCCAGCCCATGATCTTCAGCCAGGGTGGAAGCGCGAACGTGCCCATGACGCGCGAATTCGTGCTGAGCATCATGATCACCACCATGATCGGTACCGCCGCAACCCCGTTGATCACCGCACTCCAGTAGAGCGCCTTGATCGGGTCGATCGAGGTGAAATTGAGGGCCATTCCGACCAGGCTGGCGACGATCAACACCGTGTAGAACAACTTGGCCTGATGCGGCTTGCGTTCCAACCCGCTCGGTTTGCCGAGCGCATCGGCGACACCGTATGCCGTGGACCCGGCGAGTACCGGCACGGCGAGCAGGCCGGTGCCGATGATTCCGGCAGCGAAAACCGCGAACGCGAACGGGCCGGCCAGCGGGCGCAGCGCGGTCGCCGCTTGCGCGGAAGAGTTGATGTCGGTGACGCCGTGTGCGTGGAGGACCGCGGCCGCCGTGAGGATGATGAAAAACGCCACGATCTGCGAGAAGAACATTCCCGAGACCGTATCGATGCCGATGCGCTGCAGCGCGTCAGGGCCTTGCTCCGGCTTGCGCTTGAGCGGTTTGCGCGCGTTGCCCGGATCGCGCACTTCCTCCACCTCCTGCGCCGCTTGCCAGAAGAAGAGATAAGGACTGATGGTGGTGCCAAAGACCGCCACGATGGCGACCGCATACTTGGCATTGAACACGATGTGCGGAAGGAAAACCCCTCTTGTGACCTCGCTCCACGGCACCTTGATCGCGAAAACGGTTGCCACGTAGGCGAACAGGCTGAGCGTCAGCACCTTGAGGATGGGCGAATAGTAGGAAAACGGCACGAATACCTGCAGCGCTAGCGAGAGCAGCGCAAACGCGGCGGTATAGGCCAGCGCCGGACCCCCGATCAGCAATCGGAGTGCACTTCCCATGGCGCCGATGTCCGCCGCCAGATTGATCACGTTGGCGATCAGCAGCGCTGATACCAGGCCGTATGCCAACCAAGACGCGTAATGTTTGCGAATATTGGCGGCAATCCCCGCCCCGGTCACGCGCCCGATGCGCGCGCTGATCGCCTGGATCGCGATCATCAGTGGCAGCGCCAGCACCACGGTCCACAACGTGGCGTAACCATAGGCCGCGCCCACCTGCGAGTACGTGGCGATGCCGCTGGGATCGTCATCGGCGGCTCCGGAGATCAACCCGGCGCTCAGCCGTCGCCAGATCGGCGTTTTCTTCTTCACGGCCTTGAGTATGCTTTTCAAAGTCTGCCCCCTGGATTGTTCAAAGCTCAGAGCGAGGAGCGTGGCGAAAGGCGATCCGAGGCCGCACGCGTCGCCGGAGCGCCGGGGCGCCGGATCCCGGTCGAGCGGCGATGCAGCGCGCGACCGCCCAAGGTGGCATATCGAATCGCGCATGGTCTGATTGAGCGACGGTACCGCGAGCTTGACGACCGACTCGGATCCGATCCAATGGCAGAGGGATCGTCGGCGTGCTGACGTCCCTGTTCGCCGTACGACTCCTCTCTGCAGCGACCGCGCCAGGAGGCGTCTTCATGGTGGCGCGATCCCGACCGCAGTCGCTGTTGCGAAAGGAGATGCGGGTAGCCGGATCGATGCTGCCCGGGCCCCCGCTGGCCGCAGGAGGATGTGCTCGTCCGCAGCCGCGCTCTGTGCGCTGACGTACGCTCTGCAACGGCTGCAAGCGGCAACGGGCTCCTGGATCAAATCGTGCAATGCGGCTGGCAGAGCCCGGAGCCGACTTTTCAGTCCCCTGCCGAACCGTCCACCGGGCTTCCGTTTGATCGGGCGTCCTGTGTGCACTGCCGTACAGAGGCGGTCGGCACAGGCAGGCATGATGCGGCGACGCCTGGATCGATGGGTTCTCTCTCCATGGCGTGGCGATCGCGCTCTGCATATCAGGAGGACAGACTATGTACGCCCCATGGGTCACCAGTTCCGCGGCGTTGCCGCAGGAAGGGCAACCGGTCGAATTTGTCCTGGATGGCCGGGAAGTGGCAATGGATGGCACCTACGTCCAGCGGACGTTCCGCTCGCGCTGGGCCGGCTACGAGGTCGAACGCGTACACACCTGGCGCTCTGCGGACTGGAGCACAGAGGTCGGGGGATCGGCACCGCACGCCGCCGACTGATCTGGAATGCCGATCTGGATCGTTGCCGCCACGGTGCTGGTAACCCTGTTCGTCGTCGTCGTGGCGATGAATTTGCATACGCCGGAAAAGAAGATCCAGCACCGAGTGAAGCACCTTTACGGCATTGCCGATCCCCAGTTGAAACGGGAGATGGGCGCGTTGCTCGGGCCCGCCATCGTAGCGGGCAACCGGATCACGACCCTCCAGAACGGAGACGAAATCTTTCCGGCGATGCTGGAGGCGATTCGCCGGGCGCAGCGGACGATCACCTTCGAGACGTACATCTATTGGTCGGGGACCATCGGCGAGCAGTTCGCCGATGCGCTGATCGAGCGCGCGCGCGCAGGAATCAAGACACACGTGATGCTGGACTGGCTGGGCAGCAATAAGATGGAGCCGCAGCTCCTCGGAAAAATGAGGGACTCGGGCATCGAGGTCGAACGCTATCACGCGCTGCGTTGGTACAGCCTTGGGAAAATGAACAATCGCACGCACCGCAAGGTGCTGATCGTCGACGGAACGACGGGCTTCACCGGCGGCGTGGGCATCGCCGATCAATGGACCGGCCACGCGCAGGACCCGAAGCACTGGCGCGATATGCATTTTCGGGTTGAAGGGCCTGTCGTCGCGCAAATGCAGGCAGCCTTCCTGGACAACTGGATCAAGGCCACGGGCAGCGTTCTGCACGGCGACGCCTACTTCCCCGCCTTGACCGCCCGCGGTGAACAGGAAATGCACCTGTTCACGAGCTCTCCTGCGGGCGGCAGCGCGAGCATGCGCCTGATGTATCTGACCGCGATCACCGCCGCCGAGCAAACGATCGACATCGAGGCCGCCTACTTCGTTCCCGACACGCTGATGAGCGAGGAACTCATCAGGACGCGTGCGCGTGGTGTGCGGATACGCATCCTGCTGCCCGGCCCGCACATCGATTCCGAAGCGGTGCGCATCGCGTCCAAGCGCGCCTGGGGGCCTCTGCTCGATTGCGGCGTGGAGGTCCACGAATACGAGCCCACCATGCTCCACTGCAAGATGCTGATCTTCGATCAGCACCTGGTGTCCGTGGGCTCGACCAACTTCGACATGCGCTCGTTCGAGCTCAACGACGAGGCCAGCCTGAATGTCTATGACTCGAAATTCGCGCGACAGATGACTGCGGTCTTCGAACAGGATCTCAGGCTGTCGACGCCCTACACCCTGCAGCGCTGGCGGAATCGGTCCTGGAAGCAGAGGATGGCCGAGGTCGTCGTGGTTCCGATCACGTCGCAGCTCTAGCGTGATGTCGCAAACGCCATGAAATTCGCAGGAGAGCTGCATGTCAAACCGTTCCTACGATCTGATCGTGATCGGCTCCGGCACCGCCGCGACGGTTGTCGCCATGGGCTGCCGCAAGGCCGGCTGGTCGGTGGCGCTGATCGATCACCGCCCGTTCGGCGGTACCTGCGCGCGTTGCGCGGCTGTGACCCGAAGAAGGTGCTGGTGGCGGCGGCCGAGGTGATGGACGGCGTCCGGCGCATGGGCGAGAAGGGCGTCATCCAGGGCGATGCGCATATCGACTGGCCGGGGCTGCAGCGTTTCAAGCGCTCGAGACCGATCTCGCGGTGCACAGTGCAGGGCGGGTTCCGGCGCTGGCCGCACTGGATCTCGACGCCGCCGGCATCGCCCATGATCATGGCCGGCTCACGCTCGATGAAACCTTTTGCAGTGTGTCCAACGCGGCGATCTACGCCGCCGGCGACGCGGCCGGAGGGCCGCTGCCATTGACCCCGGTCGCCGGGCTGCAGACCCATGCCGTGGTCGCCAACCTGCTCGAGGGCAAGCGGGCTGGCGTCGACTACACCGGCATTCCGAGCACCGTATTCACATTGCCGCCGCTGGCGCGGGTGGGGCTGCTGGAAGCGGAGGCGCGCGCGCAGGGCCTGCGCTTTCGCGTCAAGCATCAGAGCGTGCCCGACTGGTATACCGCGCGCCGCGTCAATGAGCCTTGCTACGCCTTCAAGGTGTTGCTGGAAGAAGGCAGCGAGCGCATTCTCGGCGCGCATCTGCTTGGCCCGGAGGCCGGTGAAGTGATCAACCTGTTCGGCTTCGCGATGCGCAGCGTACTGACCGCCGCCGCCATCAAGCATGCGACCTTCGCCTACCCGCGCGCGGCCTCGGATATCGAATCCATGCTGCCGTGAGCGGAGCGCCGGCCGATCCGCGGCGGCGAGTCGCTAGGGCATCGGCACCAGATACTGCACGCTGAAGCGCTGCGCGGCATCGGTCCAGCAGTGCTCGACTCGCAGCCCGGCCATGGCGGCGAGGCGGGCAAAATCTTCCGCGGTGTACTTGCAGCTGTATTCGACCAGCATCGCCTCGCCGGCCGCGAAGTGGAAGCACTCACCGCCGATGTGCACATCCTGAGCGCTGCGGCTGACGATGAAGGTTTCGATGCGTCCGGCCAGACTGTTGTAGATTGCCCGGTGGCGGAACCCGGCAAGGTCGAAATCGGCGCCGAGTTCGCGGTTGAAACGCGCCAGCATGTTCAGGGTGAAGGCGGCGGTGACGCCCGCTACATCGTTGTACGCGGCCTCGAGCGCAGCGCGGTCCTTCTTCAGGTCGATGCCGATCAGCGCCGCACCCGCGCTGCCAACGGCTTCGCGTATCTGCCGCAGCAGCCGTACCGAACCGTGCGCATCGAAATTGCCCAGGGTCGAACCGGGGAAATACACCGCTCTGCGTCGAGCGGGCCGGCGCGTGCGCGGCAGCGTCACCCTCGTCGTGAAGTCGGCGCAGATCGGCAGGATCTCGAGATCGGGGAACTCCAGTGCCAGGGCAGTCCCGCTGGCCGAAAGCGCCGCGGGTGCGATATCCACCGGCACGTAGGCCACCGGGCTGCCCAGAGCGTGCAGCAGATGGCGCGTTTTCTGCCCGCTGCCGCTGCCGTATTCGATCAGCAGAACCTCGGGGCCGAGGCTGGCCGCCATCGCCGCGACATGTTCACGCATGATCGCCAGTTCGCTGCGGGTGAGGTAGTACTCAGGCTGCGCACAGATACGCTCGAACAGCGCCGAACCTGCCGCGTCGTAAAAGTACTTGGAAGGCAGACGCCTGGGTCGCTGCCGCAATCCGTGACACACCTCGTCGAGGATCGCATCCGTTTCCGGCCGCTGGTCCAGGATGCGGATGCGCGGCTTCGACGCGCTCATGTCTCCCGACCCAGACGCAGACCCATGAACTGCCAGCGATCGGCGGGATGGAAGAAGTTGCGATAGCTGGCCCGGACGTGATCGCCGGGCGTGGCGCAGGAGCCGCCGCGCAGCACCCACTGCCCGCACATGAACTTGCCGTTGTACTCGCCCAGCGCCCCCGACGACGCACGGAAACCGGGATAGCCGAGATACGCGCTGGACGTCCATTCCCAGACATCGCCGAACAACTGCCGCATGCCGACGCCCTCGGCATCTGCGTGCGGATGCAGCCAACCCGACTCCTGGAAATTGCCGTCGGCCGAGCCCTGTCCCGCGGCCATGCTTTCCCACTCGGCCTCGGTGGGCAGTCGCGCACCGGCCCCGCGCGCGAAGGCATCGGCCTCGTAATAGCTGACGTGACACACCGGCGCGTGCGGATCGATCTCGCGCCGGCCGCCCAGGGTGAACTCGCTCTGCAAGTCGTGTGCCCAGTACAACGGATGCTGCCAGTCGCGTTCCTGCACGCTGGCCCACCCCTCCGCCAGCCACAGTGCCGGCGTGCGGTAGCCGCCGGCGCGGATGAATTCGCGGTATTCGGCGTTGCTCACCGGGCGCACGGCCAGCGCATGCGGATGCAGCCACTGGCTATGTCGCGGCCGTTCGTTGTCGTAAGCAAAGCCGGCACCGCTGTGGCCGATTTCGACGCGGCCTTCGCGACCGTGCACGAAGGCCATTTCGGTTGCGCTGCCCGCCGGCGGTTTCGGCAGTGCCGCATCGTAGACGGGCTCCTCGGGGTTGAGCGAGAACAGGTGCTTGATATCGGTCAGCAGCAGTTCCTGGTGCTGCTGTTCATGCTGCAGGCCCAGAACGACCCGGTCGCGCAACTCGGGCTCGTCGTTGCGCGCCAGCAGCGCCTGCATGCGCTCGTCGATGCGCGTCCGACAGGCGAGCACCTCCGCCCAGGTCGGGCGCGAGAGCAGGCCGCGCGCTGCACGTCCGTGCATCGGTCCGACGGACTGGTAGTAGGAGTTGAACAGGAACCGCCAGGAGGGATGCAGCGGTCGATAGGCCGTGTCGTGTCCCAGCACGAACTGCTCGAAAAACCAGGTGGTGTGCCCGAGATGCCACTTGCTGGGACTGGCGTCGGGCATGGACTGCACGACCGTGTCTTCGGGCTGCAGCGTGCGACAGAGGTGCACCGTCTGCGTGCGGACGCGCTGGTAGTGCTCGGCCAGACGGGCTGGTGCTGCAATGGCAATCGAGATGGCTGACATCGACATCAATTAAGTATACGCGTTGAACAGGGGCCCTGTTTGTGTGCGCTGACGTACATAGTTGCGGAAGTATTGCGCGTAAGCTTCTTCATGCTTCACACGCAGTCATGCAATCGAGCATGACGCTGCGCGACAATCGAAGCGGAGCAAGCAGGGCAAATACGGGCAGTGGTTGCTGATACGGATATTCAGCCGTGACTTCTGACCGATCCGGAGATTCATCTTTCAGAGGCAGTATTTCCATGAATATGACATCGAAGCTGGTCGTTGCCGGTCTGGTGGTCGCTCTTGCAGCATGCGGCAAGACCACCCAAAGCGACGTGAATCAGGCAGCGCGCGATCGTGCGGCGAATGTGGCGAAGGCCGCCCAGAATGCACAGCCGTCGGTCGACGCCGCCAATCGCAATCTTGCAACGGCACAGCAGGATGCGAACGCGAAAGTCGCGAACGCCCAGGCGTCTGCGAATAACGAGGTCAACAAGGCTGCCGTGAAACAGTCCAAGCAGCAGGCCAAGGCCGACTACAACGTCGCAATGGCCCGAATCGATGGTGATCTGAAGGTCGCCCTCGAAAAGTGCGGCATGCAGTCCGCCGATACGCAGAGTATGTGCAAGCAGAATGCCAACGCAGTCCATGATCAGGCGGCCAGTGCAGCCAAGGCACAGCTGGATCTTGTCAATCAGCAAACCAACGAATCCGCTGAGTTGCCGGCAAGCGCATCAACCTGATCGGTTTGCTCG
>DAICZP010000019.1 GCA_027311065.1 Thiomonas sp.
GCGCCGCGCGCGGCGCTGGTCGATATTTTTCCGGTTGACGTTTCTTGCGCTGCTGCTGCTCGTCGCCGCCGGAATCTACCAGGGCAAAATGGTCAAAGCCGATGGCGCCGGTCCGCATACGGCCCTGGTGTCGCTTGACGGGGAGATCGCGTCGACCACCGTCGCCAGCGCCGACAACATCATCGGGTCGCTGCAGGATGCGTTCAACGACCCTGAAACCCGGGCAATTGTTCTTCGCATCGACAGCCCTGGTGGCTCACCCGTCCAGGCCAGCCGGATCAATGCCGAGATCGGGCGACTGCGCGCATTGCATCGGAATATTCCGATCTATGCCGTTTGCGACGAGATGTGCGCGTCTGCTGCCTATTACGTCGCCGTGGCGACAGACCGCATCTACGTCAACCCGGCCTCGCTGGTGGGATCCATCGGCGTGCTGATGGACGGTTTCGGTTTCACCGGATTGATGGACAAGCTCGGCGTGAGCAGGCGGTTGTTGACCGCGGGGGCGAACAAGGGTTTTCTCGATCCGTTCAGCCCCATGGCGCCGGCACAAAAGGAGTATGCCCTGCGCATGCTCGCGCAGATTCACCAGCAATTCATCGCCGCCGTCCAGAAGGGGCGCGGCGGCCGATTGAAGGTGAACGATCAGACTTTTTCGGGGTTGGTGTTCACCGGTGAGTCGGCAGTGTCACAGGGGTTGGCAGATGCCTATGGGGATACCGATGACGTTGCGCGTGATGTCGTCCACGTGACCAATGTGGTCGACTTCACGCGGCACGAAAACGTGGTCGATCGGTTGGCACGACGCTTCGGCGCGGCGCTGGGCCATGGTGCCGTGCACGAATTGGAGCAGGGCGGCTGGTCGTTGCGGTAAGGATCGAGGTTCCGAATGCATCTCCACCGCGGGCCTGCGCGCCCGTGTGTTGCGCTCACCGGGCGAGAAATCCGAACATCGCCGGCACTTTCGACGGCAGTTGATCGAGTTGGGTGCGCCATTGTTCAGCTGGAAGCGTGCGGATGAACGCTTGCGGCGCGGTCAGAGCGCACGCGACGCTGATGCGGGTTTCGGGGTGCAGCGTCTCGGCCAGCGCCTTGAGCAACACGGCGTTCCGGTACGGTGTTTCGATACACAGTTGGGTTTGGTGGTGGTGCGCGCTGTCACGTTCGAGTTCCCGGATGCGCTGTTCCCGCGCACGGGGCTCCACAGGCAAATAGCCATGGAAGGCGAAGCGCTGACCCTCCAGCCCGCTGGCCATCAGCGCCAGCAGGATGCTGCTCGGCCCCACCAGTGGCACTACCGGGATGTCCAGCGCGTGCGCCGCGGCGACGACACGCGCGCCCGGGTCGGCAACGCAAGGCGCTCCTGCGTCTGACATCAGCCCGACGTCGGTGCCGTCGAGCGCGGCCTGCAGCAGTGCGCGTGCCGCTTCCATATCGAGTTCACCATGTTTTGGCAGCACCGACAGCACTTGTTGCTGCAGGGCCGTGCGCAGCGGCACATGCCTGCCGATGGCGCCAAGCACGGCGCGCGCGGTGCGCGCGTTCTCAACGATCCAGTGATCCAGTGCGGCCGCTGTCTCCAGAGTCGCCTGGGGAAGCACCTCGGTCAGTGCAACGTCGCCGAGTTCGGCCAATGGTGTCGGAACGAGCAGCAGGCGGCCCGGGCGTGGGCGCGGCGCTTCCATCATGCCACCAGCAGTGGATGACCCGCCGCGCGCAGCATGTCGCACACGGCAATCAGCGGAAGTCCGACCAAGGCGGTCGGGTCATCGCTGCGCATGCTGGCAAGCAGGGCGATGCCGAGCCCTTCGGATTTGGCGCTGCCTGCGCAGTCGTAGGGTTGTTCGGCGCGCAGATACGCCTCGATTTCAGCGTCGGCCAGCTCTCGCATGCGGACGACGGTCGGCACATTTCGCACCGCAAGCAAGCCGTGGGGGCCAGCCAACGCGACGGCCGTGTGGAAAACCGCCACGCGTCCGCGCATGAATTGCAGTTGCTCGACTGCCGCGGCGTGGCTTCCCGGCTTGCCCAGAATGCGGCCGTCGCAGCTGCAGACCTGGTCGGAGCCGATGACCAGAGCGTCGAGCCGGGAAGCCGCGACGGCGCATGCCTTGGCCTCGGCCAATCGCAGCGCCAGCGCCTCCGGTGTTTCGCCGGGCATGGGTGTTTCGTCGACCTGCGGTGCCTGAACCGTGAATGGGAGGCGTAACCGGGCGAGCAGTTCCTGGCGGTAGCGCGAGGTGGATGCCAGAACCAGGACGGACTTGTGCGTATTGGCGTTCATCGATCGGTTGTCATCGTTCAAAAAATCGGCCTTCGATCCATGCGCCGGCAAGGATTCCGGCGACAACCAGCACCAGCGGCCAGTTGCCGGCGCCAAGACCGGCAAGAGCCGGACCGGGGCAGACCCCGCTCAGGCCCCAGCCAACACCAAAAATCGCTGCACCGATGATGGTTCGACGATCCAGGTGCGCCGGATGCTTCGCCCATCCGGGCCCGAATGGCGGCGCCCGCATCAATCGGGGGACGATCTGGTAGGTCAGCAGCACCGTGGTGGCGGCGCCGCCCATCACCAGCATCAGGCCCATGTCATGCAGCAGGAGGAATTGGAGAATCACCTCCGGGCGAACCATCTCCGACCACGCCAGGCCGAAGCCGAACAGGCATCCCGCCGCCAAAGCGGAAGCCATGACGGCCATGGGGTGGATGCGCTTGGGACGTGTCATTTCAAAACCCTCCCAGCGCGCGGACCACGTGCGCAGTGACGATCGCGGTGGTCAGAAATGTGAGAACGGCCAGCAGGGAGGGCACTTGCAGCGAACCCAGGCCGCACACACCATGACCGGAGGTGCAGCCCCCACCCATGCGCGCGCCAAAGCCACCAAGGATGCCGCCGATGAACAATTGCCAGAATGGAACGTGCGTGATGAATCCTGCGCCGTGTCGCATGGCGACCGTGAACGCGAACGCACCGAGGATCATGCCCACCCCATAGGTCAGGCGCCAGTTGCGCGTCGCCAGAAAGCGATCCTGCCGGAAATGCGACCAGTCGCTGACGAACGACCAGACCGCTGTGTAGCCCGTGCTGACGCCGCCGATGAGACCGGTGAGAACGAAAAGCAGGCTAACGCCCAGGCCGATGGACACACCCCCACCGAGGTAATGCATCCAGCCGGACGGAAACCACTGTGCGATCCAATCCATATCGATTCTGCTCCCTTGACGCGCTGGGTGTTTTTCAACGTCTGCCACCGACGCGCAGCCTAGCCATCACCAAGGCCAAAGTTTAGGCGCAGCGGCTGCGCAACGTGAGGCTGACGGTACACTGTTTCGATGGTGGACAAACTTTCAAGCCCGGGGTCAGCGGGCGCGGACGCCGGGCCGCGTGTCGATCTGCACGAACTCGCGGCGCGCGCCGGCGCGCTCGACGGCCACGTGCGGTTGTGTGTGTTCCAACGGCTCGCGCAGAGTCTGGCGGGGCCGCTGGAAGAACTCCAGGCGCAGTGGCGTCTCGAAGGCTTTACGCGAGTGATGCCTGGTGGTGCGCTTCAGCCCATGGCGCGTCTTGCCGTCGCAGCCGACGTGCCAATGCAATGTCAGCGTTGCCTCCAGCCCGCGTTGCAGCGCATCGAGGACAGCGTGTTGTTTCGTCTGGTCGACGTGGAGCCGGCGCTCACCCTGGAAGAGCTTGAAGCCGAGGACGAAGCTCTGTGCGTCGAGGGGGCGGTTGACGTGCATGCGTTCGTCGAGGATCAATTGATCCTGGCGCTGCCGTTGGTTCCGGTGCACGCCGTCTGCCCCCAGCCTTTGGACGGGGGCGACGATGCGTCGCATGACGCACCGAGGGAATCACCGTTCGCGGCGCTCGCGAAGCTCAGGCAGTCACGGTGACCCCACGGGGCCGTGTACAATCGTTGGATTTTTCGCATGGGGTAGCACTATGGCCGTCCAGCAGAACAAGAAGTCGCCGTCGAAGCGCGGTATGCATCGCTCGCACCAGCATCTCGGGCAGCCGCCAGTGGCCGTCGAGCCCACCACCGGCGAGGTGCACTTGCGCCACCACATCAGTCCCACCGGTTTTTATCGCGGCCGCAAGGTCGTCAAGACCAAGTCGGACGAGTGATCGGCTCTTGTCGATCGCGTTGACGCCGATATCCGTACGCTTGGCCTTGCGCGACGTCGTCGCCCTGGTTGAACCTCGGGCGACACGCGCCAGAGGTCTTCGATCATGACCGTCTGCATCGCGGTGGACGCGATGGGCGGAGATCATGGTCCGGCGGTGACGCTGCCGGCCAGCCGTGCGTTGCTCTAGCGCAATGCCGATTGCCGTGTCGTGCTGGTGGGTCAGCCCGAGGCGCTGAGCCACGGGCTGGCGCAGCAC
>DAICZP010000024.1 GCA_027311065.1 Thiomonas sp.
CATGCCGTGTTTCCTCATTACTGAAATTTCCACATACACCTCATTTGTAATCACGGGCACATCCAAAATGTGCCCATTATCTCAAAACGGTGTATCAGTTTTCAGGTGGCGCACTGTATCAGTTTACAAGTGGTGCTGACATGGGACGCCACCAACGCCGCCTTGTCGGCTGTGGTGACGACGATGACTGCCGAAGGCAGCAGCTTGTTGGCGAGCAGCCATGCGAGTAGGTGTTTCTCGCCGTCGTCGAGTGTGCTGCAGGAAGGATGGGCGAGTACCAGAGACGCCAGCTCCTTGCGCGTCACCGGATGCTCGCCCGCGAGACCGGCCTTCAGATTGGCGGGCGGAACCGTGACATGGCGAGGATCACCGGGGTTGCCGGTCAGCGTTTCCTCGACGCATTTCTGAACGGTCTCGATGGCGAAATGGCTGCTGATCGCCGTCCAGCAGCCGGTGCGGAACGATTCGAGAATGACATTGGTGTCCGCGAAAACTCGGATTTTCGGCATACGCTTGCTCACCTCACAGCTCAAACGGTGCAGTGAGGTCGTACTGAGCAAACAGCTCGGTCAACCCGCCTAAACCAAGACCCATTGCCTTGGCCGCTTTACGGGCCGACAGTCTTCCGTTCTCCAGAGCCTCGTGAAGCATCTTCACGAAAGTCGGCGAGAACCGCTTTGGCGGACCTGACACCGATGCCCGCTGCTTTTCTTGCGAAAGGGCGCGCTGGGTGTCGACACCGATGAGCTTGAGGTTGAACAGTCGCCATGCCAGCGTGACTGGGGCAACCCGTAGCAGAGCTGCAACTTCACAGAGATGCGCGATATCGTCGAGACGATCGCGTTCAATCAGTTTGTCAAGGGATGCGATAGGCATCAGCAGCGTGGCGGCGAAGCTATTGGCCAGTTGCTCAATGCGCTTGCCTTTATTGCGGTCTTCGATGGAATTTGATTCCCGGTGCTCGGGTTTCATTGCATCCCAAGTCAGCGCATGAAATAGCTCGTGAGCCAAATCAAAAAATCTGCGGGCTTCGCTCTCATTCCGATTGATCAAAATGACGCCCATCTCCTCGAGGTGGCAGGTCGCGCCGGAGATGGACTGTCCATCGGCAGCGTCGATCGTATCGACGAACAGCACGGGAATGTCCAGCTCGCGCTCGATCTTGTCAATCAGGCTCTCCGCTGGAATGACACCGAGGTCAAGCTCGGCAACCAGACTCTCCGCGCGCTCCTGGGCATCCTCGTAGGACGACTGAGCGGATAGCCGCAGTGCGCGCTTGAGCACGCTTGCACGACTGTCGCGCTGCTCGCGCAACCACCGAAGCATTCCGATCCACTGGCCGGCCTTGATTTCGAACCCATCCAGACCATCCTCTGGCACCTCGGGCGCGGCCCGCCAAGAAAACTGTGCCTCGCCGGCGACGGCAAACGGGTCGATGAAGAACTCAAGATCACGGTCAAGCAAGTCGGACAACGCCAACATTTCTTCTGGCTTGAGTGAGCGCTTCCCGTTCTCGATGTCAGAAACCGACTGCCTATCGTTGAGCCCTAGGCCTTGAGTGAGTTGATCCTGTGTCCAGCCCTTGGCCTCACGCGCCGCTTTGACGCGGAAGCCGATAAGCTTTTGCGATATTTTTTCGAACATGGCTGTGACCTCCTAAACCGGTATTTTATTCTTGCAAAACACAAAAAGCAAGAATTTATTGCATTCTTAGTATTGCATGGTTTTGATTTACCCTGCATTGCCATCCTCTTCAGAGGATCAGGCTCACTATTCGTGACTGTTGCTATTCCCCGGAACCATCATGAAGAACCTCGAACTTACATCCCCTCGGGAGATGAGCGCCAGCGCCCGCGCTGGCGAAATCACCACCATCCTTGCGGCCACCATCGTCCGCACCCTCGTCACAGACAATCCAAAACAGAGAGCAGAAGGACTTGTCTTCCTGCCCGACCAGAGCGTTCATACAACTCCCTATCAACAGGAGAAAATGTGATGAACGAAAAACAAGCATCTGTCGCAGCGCGGATCGCCGAGCTGGCCTGCCTGCCGATGGCCGAACTCTGGTCCCTGTGGGACCGGTACTTCGCGCGCCGCCCGGACTATCCAAACCGCACGCACGTCGAGTCCCGCATCGCTTACAAACTGCAGGAAGACGCCTTCGGCGGGCTCGCACCCGAAACAAAGCAGCGTCTGGAAGCCATCGGCGCGAAGCATTCCAAAATCAAGCTACGTGCCAAACCACGCGAGTTCAACTTTGCACCGGGCACGGTCCTGCTGCGTGAATGGGGTGAACGGGAACACAAGGTCAGGGTGTCAGCCACCGGCTTGTTTGAATACGAGGGGCGCGCATTTAAGAGCCTGACCGCCGTTGCACGGCACATTACCGGCGCTCATCAGAGCGGCCCCCTGTTTTTTGGCATGGGTGGCAAGCGAGGTGCGCAATGAGCGAAATTGCAAACAGCAAGGCGCGCAAACGCTGCGCCGTCTACTGCCGGGTGTCATCGGACGAACGCCTGGATCAGGAATTCAACTCCATAGATGCACAGCGGGAGGCCGGCCACGCCTACGTCGCCAGCCAGCGCGCCGAGGGCTGGATTTCGATTGCTGACGACTACGATGACCCTGGTTTCTCCGGCGGCAACACCGAGCGACCAGGGCTCAAGCGGTTGCTGGCCGACATCGGACGGGGGCTGGTCGATATCGTCGTGGTCTACAAAATCGATCGCCTGACACGTAGCCTAGCCGACTTCTCCAAGATGGTCGAGGTGTTCGAGCGCCACGACGTGTCGTTTGTCTCGGTCACCCAGCAGTTCAACACCACTACGTCCATGGGACGATTGATGCTGAACGTGCTGCTGTCCTTCGCCCAGTTCGAGCGCGAGGTCACCGGCGAGCGTATTCGCGACAAGATCGCGGCGGCCAAGCGCAAGGGCATGTGGATGGGCGGTGTGCCGACCCTGGGCTACGACGTCGAAAACCGCCTGTTGGTCATCAACAAGACCGAGGCGGCAGTGGTACGCCGAATCTTTGAGGAGATGCTGACCATCGGTTCGCCAACTCAGATCGCAGCGAACTTAACCGCCGAGGGCATCACCACCAAGGCGTGGACGACGCAGGAAGGCCAGATTCGCAACGGAACGCAAATCGACAAAAAATACCTGCACAAGCTGCTGCGCAATCGCATCTTCCTTGGCGAGATTTCCCACAAAGGGAAGTGGTTCCCCGGCATGCATACGGCCATCATTGATTCCGGTCTCTGGGAACGCGCCCACGTAGTTCTGGCCAAGGATTCGCATGGCCGATCGGTGGAAACCAAAATCCGGTCGCGCACCGACGCACTGTTGCGCGGCTTGCTTTACGCGCCGTCTGGCGAACGCATGTATCCGACCTACTCACGCAAGAACGGGCGCAAGTACCACTACTACGTGTCCAAGTCGGAGAGCCGGTTTGGTGCACCAGGAAAGACTTACGAGCGCCTGCCGGCCCCCGAGATTGAGAGCGCGGTGATCGCGCAGATCCGCACCGTGCTGACCAGCCCCGAGTCGATTGCATCGGTGGTGCGGTGTATTCAGCGCAATGGGGCGCAAATTGACGAGTCGACCACGGTGATGGCGATGGGGCGACTGAACGACGTGTGGGAGCAATTGTTTCCGGCCGAACGCCATCGAATTGCGAATCTGATGATTGACCGCATAGACCTTGTCCACACGGGCAAGGTTCAGGGCATCAAGGTGAAATGGCGCGAAATTGGCTGGAACGCGCTGATTGGGGAATTCGCGCCCAGCGGCATCGGTGCCGAAATGCTGGAGGCAGAAGCCTGATGGATGACTCACTGGAAACCTTCGTGCCATTGTTGTTTCGTCGCAAGGGGTCAAGGCGCGTGGTTACGGACGACCGCCATGTCCACGACGTGACGCTGCTGGAAGGGCTGGCGCGGGGCTTTTATTGGCAGCATCTGGTCGACCCCGGGGCGATGCAAAGCGGCTCAGACGTCGCTCGGGCAGAAGGCCTGGACCCGTCCGTGCCCAACGAGCTGATGCGCCTCACCCTGCTGGCACCCGACATCATCGAGATTTTGATGACCGGCAGGCAGCCGCGCAGAATGAACCTGATCTGGTTTCAGCGAAACCCGATACCCGTGGATTGGGAGGCGCAACGCCAGATCGTGCAGCGATTTAAGGAGGATGCATGAGCAGAAAACGCCGGGGGCGGTACCAGGGTGACGCCGTCACGTATCAATTGCCGTCACCTGCCGGCGGCGTGCAACTGGAAACTTTTGTGCCCTGGACTTTGGTGAAGCGCGGCATAAAAATGAAAATCATCACGCCGTTGGATGCGCCACAGGAATTCATGGAAGAGGCGCGCAGGGAGCAACATGCTCGCGATTCGGAGCAAGACACTGCTCTGCTGCGCGCCCTTGGGCTGGCCTATCACTGGCAGCGGTTGCTGGATGAAGAACGGGTTGGATCGGTGGCAGAAATCGCTGCGGCCGAGGATATTAATGTGACGCAGGTGCGCCGCCTGATGCGGCTGACCTTACTTGCGCCGGTGGTCGTGGAACGCTTGGCCGGCACGTCGGAAACGGCGCTGGAGCAGTTGATGCGATGCCCGTGGCCCGCCACGTGGAAAGACCAGGTCAGGGTACTTTTGCCAACCGTTTGAGAATGACACCCACGTTCCATCTACCGCCTCCGGGCGGTTTTTTTGCTTTATTGGGTGCGCATGCTACGCTGTTGCCCATGAATACCCCCTATGTCCCACACTTATTCGGTGTTGCCGCATTGGACCGAATTAGCGGTCGACGGGGTTGGCTGTCTGTAGGGGGGGGTCGTCGATTGCTTGGTCGCGGGAGGATGTTTGGATCGAGTACGACGGACAGGAGTATTTCCTGCAAGGCGTGAATCCAAAACAGGAAGGCGAGGTGCGCAGCGCGCCGGGCATCAGTACGCCTGCCGAGCAAGACAACATGGACGAGGTGATGGCGCGGCTGTACCGATTTACGTCCATCCTTGGCTTCTACAAGCGCGGTTATGTTGACATCACGAACCGGAACTGGGGGACTTTCATCGTTCGCTTCGGTGCCGTCCGGGACGTCTATACCGAGATTACGCAGGGAGGCGCGCACGGATTCGATTGCAACCACATGCCCATTATTGAGGATGACCAGGTGCGTAAGGCGCTGGCATTCCTCCGCGAGGGTCGCCGTTTGAGTCGCGTTCATGACGCCTACAGCTTCCTGAGCTTCTTCAAGGTCATCGAAAGCCAAATGCTCAGCGAGCGGCGCGTCGAGTGGGTCGGTAAGAATCTGGATCAGTTGGCCGAGGAGCGAGCCGTCAAGCGGATCAAGGAGTTGCGCGACCAGGGCGTTGATGTCAATAAGCATCTGTTCGATTCGGGACGTTGCGCGGTGGCTCATGCGAGTATCGGCAAGATCATCGTGGACCCTGATATTCCGGCGGATCGCCAGCGCATCGCGGCGGACTTGTGCATCATCGAGGCATTGGCCAACCGCTACATCAAGGTTGAGGTCGGGGTGCCTGACGAGATGGATGTGTACTCAAACCGCGACCGACTCGTCCCGTGGTACTCCCTCATGAAGTCCGAAGCGGTGGAGGCACTCAAAGCGGGTGGTGCTGTCGAGGATGCTCGGCAACTCGGGCAGCTTGAAGGGGCCACGGTGTCGGTGAACCTTTGGCCTCATCCGCCTGCCGACCAGTTTCGAGAGATGACGCTGCTGCCAACTGATAGCGGTGATGGTGTCCTGCGGTTCGTCACGTTGAGTTCTCGCGGCACCATCGTGCTTGCGTTCGCCATGGATGTGGCAAATGGGAAGCTACATACACTGCTTAATGAATGTGGATTGCGGCAGGGTGCCGAGATAGCCGAACAGGACATCGAGGACTTCACTCGCTATTTCCATAGCGTCATCGGCAACGGCACGGTGGAGCTGCGCATCAAGGGTGGCGTTGAGCCGGTCGGTTGCGAGGTTGTCATACCCGTCAACATCATTCCTCAAGCACCAGAAGAGGCGGTGCAGCGAGCGCTGGAGCAGTTCAGACGCAGCCAACAACACGCTTGAGCACCCACGATCGCCGCAATACACGCTCAAACTGATGATCACCCGGTCGAGGGTCACACGACCAGTGCGGGGCGGCGAAAAGTAATTCTGGACATAAAGTGCCGATATAAGGTATCGAAAAAAATCGAGACCATTCAGGCACTCCTGATCACCCACAGCTATTTTGCTTTCTTGGTTTTCAGTCGCCGCCTGTACAGCAGTTTCCAATTACAACCCACACCGCGCAAACCCGCATGAATACTGAATGTGGTGTCGAAAGCGCGCGCGAGGCAAACAGAGAAAACTGCGAGCAGAGAGACCGCCAACGTGCAAAAACTGGTGCGGTAGCGCAGGTGACGCGCGCTAGGCAATGGCCGGAAACCGCGCAAACACTGGGGCTTCGGGCAAAAAAAATCCCAACCGATAAGAGTTGGGATTTTAAATTATGGTGGAGCCGGGGGGAATTGAACCCCCGTCCGCAAATCATCCGCTGCAGGCTCTACATGCTTAGTAACATCATTTGGATTTAACCGTTCAGGCGCGGATGCACACGCTCCCGAACTGGCGATCCGCTTGGTTTAGTGACGGCGCGCGCGGCGCACGCAATCACGAGCTGATGTGCATGACCTCGCAAGTGTTGCCACTCCGGCCCATCAGCAAGCCGTTGCGAGGCCCGCAGCCCTTAGGCCGCGAGAGCGAAACTAGAGTCGTTCGCGTTTAACTTGATTCCAGTGGATTTACGAGCGAACTGGTGCTCGGCATGCACTCAACAACTTCAGCATTCACGTCGAAACCGGGTCGGCCCCTTGAGGTGATCATACGCTTGTCCGGGCAGTCTCGCGCAGGTGGCGGCATGGATGCAACGCTCAAGTGCGTGAACGCCGCCATGGGCGCGGACGCCGGGCCATCTCCCTCTTATCATTGCGGAAATGAATCCGGTCCACCCTTCCAGTGATCAAGGCACCGATGCCTGATCATTTGTTTCATGCCAAGCCGCGTTCGCCCGTGGCCCTGCTGCGTGCCGGTCTGCGGCGGTTTGGCATGGGGTGGGCCGTGTCCGTCATCACGCTGTTATCAGTGTGCAGTTCCGCGGTGATTTCGAACGGCATCAGCCTCGGGTTGTTCCACGCGCACCTGGGTCTGCAAGGCTGGACGGCGACGCTGCTCACCCCCGCCCTGATCGCGCCGGTGATGACGGTGCTGACCCTCCGTCTGGTGCTCCAGCTCGACACCGCCCACGCGGAGCTGCATCGGGTGATTCACGTCGATCACCTCACCGGTTTGTACAACCGGCGCTATTTCATGCAAACCCTGGAGATCGAAGTCGAGCGTGCGCGCCGAGGAGCAGGCTTTTCCTTGGCCATCATCGATGTCGACGATTTCAAGCGCATCAACGATCGACACGGACATCCGATCGGCGACCGGGTGTTGCGAGCGGTCGCGCAAGCGTGCCGCGCCGCGATCCGGGAAACCGACGTGGCGGCGCGTATCGGCGGCGAAGAGTTCGCTTTTCTCTTTCCCGACAGTCCGCTGGAAACCGCGAACGTGCTCGCAGAGCGTCTGCTGACCTGTATCCGCGGGCTGCGGCTCGACGTCATGGGGCAGCCACTGTCGGTGTCGATCAGCGCGGGGTTGACCGCGATGAGCGCGCGTGACGCTGAACTCGAAGCCGCCTTGCGGCTGGCCGACAAGGCCCTCTACGCAGCGAAGGCCGGCGGCAAGAACCGGCTGGAAATCTTGCTGCCCCAGGTGGCCTGAGGGAGCACGCGAACACCATGTGCGGAATTTGCGGAGAACTCCGGTTCGACGGTGCCCGCGCCGACCTCCGCGCGGTCGCGCGCATGCGCGACGTGCTGGCCCCGCGTGGCCCCGACCATGCGGGTGGCTGGAACGACGGCCCGGTCGCGCTCGGCCACCGCCGCCTCGCCATCATCGACCTCGGGGCAGGCAGCGACCAGCCGATGATCGACCCGGAAACCGGGTGTGTGCTGGTGTTCAACGGCGTCATTTACAACTACCGTGCTTTGCGCGAGGAATTGCTGAAACTGGGACAGCAATTCCGGACCAGCGGCGATACCGAGGTGGTGCTCAAGGCATATGCGGTGTGGGGCGACGGTGCGGCCGGGCGTCTTGAAGGGATGTTTGCCTTCGCAATCTGGGATGCGCGTCGCGGTACCCTGTTGCTTGCGCGCGACCGTTTCGGGATGAAACCCCTCTACCTGGCGCAGAACGGGCAACGGCTGCGCTTTGCATCCTCCTTGCCGGCGTTGCTGGCTGCCGGAGGTGTCGACCGCGAACTCGATCCCGTGGCGCTGCACCACCTGTTCACATTGCACGCGGTTGTTCCAGCGCCACGGACCGTCCTGCGCGGCGTGCGCAAGCTGCAGCCAGCGCACCAGCTCCTGGTCAGGTGCGATGCAACGCGGACGCTGTCCCGCTACTGGTCGCTGCAGGCGCAGCGCCCAGCGCTGGCGCCGAGCGAGGACGCCTGGATCGAACAAACACGGGAGCATGTGCAGCGAGCGCTGGACAGCCATGTCGACGCCGCCGACGTTCCCGTCGGCGTGCTGCTGTCCGGGGGACTGGACTCGAGCCTGCTCGTCGGAATGCTGGCGGACCGGGCGCATGACCTGCGAACGTACTCGATTGGCTTCGAACCTCTCGACCTGCCGACGGAAAAGGCGGATGAGTTCGAATATTCAGATCGTGTGGCCGCCGTCTTTGAAACACGTCATCACAAACTGCTGGTTCCGAACAACGTGGTGCTGGACAGGCTGCCTGCGACGGTCGAACGCATGAGCGAGCCGATGTTCAGCCATGATGTCGTGGCCTTCGACCTGCTTTCGGAGTGGGTCGGGCACGACGTCAAGGCCGTGCTTGCCGGCCAGGGGGCAGACGAAGTGTTCGGCGGATACTTCTGGTATCCGGCCATGGGCGCCGAGCAGGGATCGCCGCTTGCGCGTTTTGCTCGCCACTATTTCGACCGCGACCACGCGGAGTGGAGCCGCTTCATCGACCCGGCTTTCCACGTTCCCGACCTCACGTCGGAACTGGTCGACGATGCGCTGCAACAACCGGGTGCCGACACGTTCCTCGATCAGGTGCTGCGCCTGGACGTCACGACACTGATCGTCGACGACCCGGTCAAGCGCGTCGACAACCTGCCCATGGCGCACGCGCTGGAACTGCGAGTGCCATTCCTCGACCGTGCCCTCGTCGAGCTGGCAGCGTCGATGCCGCCAGCCCTTCGACTGCGCGACGGCGGCAAGTATCCTCTCAAAGCCATCGCCCGGGGGGTGATTCCTGACGCGGTCATTGACCGCCCGAAGGGCTATTTTCCCGTACCGGCGTTGCACCACGTGCGTGGCCCGTTCCTCGCGCACATGCGCGCGCTGCTCGAGTCGGAGGCATGCCGGAATCGTGGCCTGTTCCAGCGCGCCTATATCGACGACCTGCTGGCGGCGCCGGAGGCGCCGGAGCATTTCACACGCATCCGCGGCAGCAAGCTCTGGCACGCCGCACTCCTCGAATGGTGGCTTCAAGTCCACGTCGACTCGGCACCAGCCTGAGCCTGCGCACGCATCCATTGTCTCGATGATCGAACACCTCAACCGCGACTGCTCCTGCGTCAGCCTCGATCAGGAGGCTTTGGCCGCGGCGCTTGAGTCGAACCTCGGGCAACCCGGCCTGTATGGCCTGGTTCAACGTCGCAACCCGCATATGTTCTCAGCCTCGCCGGTGTTTGTGGCCCATCGGCACCTGGATGCGATGCGCGCCGTGGTGAACGCAGTCCACGATGTCACGGCACTGCCAGGTTGGTGCGACGCCGTCTGCGCGGATCTTTCTCGAACCAACCGGCGCCGCCACGCGTCGCCGGGGCTGGTTCTTGGATTCGATTTCCATCTCGAGGACGGACGCACCAGCCTGATCGAGATCAACACCAATCCGGGTGGCGCACTGCTCTCGGCCACCCTGGCCAGGGCGCAGCGCGCCTGCTCCGAGCAAGTTCGCGCGCTGGTTCCCGACGCGTCTTCGGCTGATGCATTCGAAGCTGACATCCTCGCGATGTTCCTGCGCGAATGGACCCTCGCGGGTCGCGTCGGTCGGCCGCGCTCGATCGCAATCGTCGACGACGATCCTTTGGCACAGTATTTGTACGCTGAATTCCTGCTGTTCCAGCGCCTGTTCGAGCGTGCCGGAATACGGGCGGATATCGTCGCGCCCACCGATCTCCACTGCGCGGGTGGACGCCTGTGGCTGGGGACCGAGCCCGTGGACATGGTCTACAACCGCCTGACGGACTTCACGCTGGTCGAACCTTCGCACGCCTCGGTACGGATGGCCTGGGAAGAGGGGCTCGCGGTGGTGGCGCCCCACCCCACCGCGCACGCGCTCTACGCGGACAAACGCAACCTCGCACTGCTGTGCGACCCGCAACAGCTGCGAGCATTGGGCGCGGACCCGGACGTCGCCGATACCCTGGCGCGACACGTGCCACACACGGAAATTGTCACCGCTGACAACGCCGAGCGCTTGTGGAGCGCTCGCCGGGGATTGTTCTTCAAACCGTGGGCCGGTTTCGGCAGCCGCGCCGCTTACCGGGGCGCCAAACTCACGCGCAGCGTGTGGGCCGACATCGCAAGGGGACACTACGTGGCGCAGGCCGTGGCACCGCCAGGTGAGCGACACGTGGCCGGCACCACGACGCCGCAGGCCTTGAAATTCGACCTGCGGGCCTTCGCTGACGCGCGTCGCGTGCTGTGGTTCTCGGCTCGCTTGTATCAGGGGCAAACCACCAATTTCCGTACACCGGGAGGTGGGTTCGCACCAGTGTTCGCGGGCCGCGATCAGCCGCGCCCGATCCCGTAATACGCCAGCCCCGCAGTACGCACCGCAGCCGGATCCCAGAGGTTGCGACCATCGAACACGACACGATCGCGCAAGACAACGGCGAGTTGCTCGAAGTCAGGAGAGCGGAAGGTGTGCCACTCGGTGACGACCGCCAGCGCGTCCGCGCCATCCAGCGCCGATTTGACGTCGGCAACCAGGCTCAGGCCCTCACGCGGACCCCAGTGCTTGCCTGCCGTTTCCATTGCCACGGGATCAAACGCACGCACCCGGGCGCCGGCGGCGAGCAAGGCGTCGATCAGGTCGATCGACGGTGCATCGCGCATGTCATCGGTGTTGGGTTTGAATGCCAACCCCCAGATGGCGAATGTCTTGCCGCGTAGACCCTGCGACGCGTAATGGGCGGCAATTTTCTCGAACATGCGCTGTTTCTGACGCTGGTTCACCGCATCCACCGCTTCGGCAAGCTCGGCTCGCAGTCCCGCCTCGCGTGCCATGAACGCCAAAGCCTTCACATCCTTCGGAAAACAAGAGCCGCCGTAGCCGGCACCCGCATACAGGAAATGGCTGCCGATACGCTGGTCGACACCCATGCCAAGCCGCACCTGTTCGATGTCCGCTCCGACGGCTTCGGCGAGTCGCGCGAGTTCATTCATGAACGAGATGCGCGTGGCGAGCATGGTGTTGGCCGCATATTTGGTGAGCTCGGAGCTCGGCGGACTCATCACCATGATCTTCTCATGATTGCGGTTGAATGGGCGATAGAGATCCCGCATGACGGCAATGGCCCGATCGTCAACGCTTCCCAGCACGATACGATCGCCACGCGTGAAGTCCTCAATCGCCGACCCCTCCTTCAGGAACTCCGGATTACTGACGACACTCACCCAGTGGTTGACGCCTCGGCGCTCCATTTCTTCGTCAATGATCGCTTGAACCATTTTCACCGTTCCCACCGGTGCCGTGGATTTCTGCACCACCACCAGCGGACCGCTGACGTGCTGGCCGATCTCACGCGCGGCACCGCGCACCTGCGACATGTCGGCCTGTCCAGTGGGCAGCGGCGGCGTTCCGACCGCGATGAAGCAAACCTGTGCCCCATCGAGTCCCTCCTCCACGCTGGGCACGAAATGCATCCGCTCCTGCGCGGCATTCCGGCCCACGAGTTCGGACAAACCGGGTTCGTAGAAAGGAACTTGCGCTTTTTCCAGCGCATCGATGCGTCCCGGGTCACGTTCGACGCAGGTAACCTTGTTGCCAACATCTGCAAAGCAGGCGGCAGTGACCAAGCCGACATAGCCGGCTCCGATGACGGTGACTCGCATACGGTGCAATCCTTATTTGTGTCGCAATAACTTGCTATTTTGCTACGGACGACGCGATTCCCGGCAATTGCCCATCAAGATATGCCACCACGCCACGCATGACACCTGGTTTGCGCAGGGTCAACACAGGTGACGCGATGCAACAATACAAGAACTGTATCCGTCGAATGCCACGCAGGAGCCAGGAATGAAACGCAACCCGAATCCACGCTCAACCAATGCCCGCAAGTCCCCCGACCGCAAGCGGCAGGACGACGTCTCCGGGCCCCAGGCGGGACGGATTTCGGCGGACCTGCCATCGCCAGCGCTGATGCCCGCTCCAACGCCCGATTCAGGCGTGACCGAGTTGATCGATCGCGCTGCTCACGCGATGCTCGCGCGGAGCACCCTCGGACTGTCACCGGCGTCACTTGGGCTGGCGGCGGCGGACTGGTGGGCCCACCTCGCGAGCTCCCCAGGCAAGCAACTGGCATTGTTCGCCGAGGCATTGCGTCAGGTCTCGGCGTTCGCGCACGATTTCGCGCAAGCTCTGACGCACTGCGCCGGCGACCCCGACACACCGAAGTGCGCCGAGGAAAGCGGTCTTGATCGGCGGTTTCAGGACGCAGGCTGGAAACGGTTTCCCTACAACGTTCTGCAACGGGCGTTTCTGATGCAGGAGACCTGGTGGCACAGTGCCACGACAGGCGTGCGCGGCGTGTCGCCGCACCATGAAGCGGTGGTCGCGTTCGCCGCGCGTCAGGCCCTCGACATGCTGGCGCCAAACAACGCGCCGCTGACCAACCCCGAGGTTGCACGCGCCACCCTCGCCAGCGGCGGTGCGAACCTGATCGAAGGCGCGAAGGCCTGGCTGGACGATACGCAGCGCCTCGCGATCGGTGCGCGACCGGCTGGCACCGACGGTTTCAATCCCGGCGTCGAGGTGGCGTGCACGCCGGGCAAGGTCGTGCTGCGCAACCGCTTGATCGAGCTGATCCAGTACCTGCCGACGACGCCCAAGGTCCATGCCGAGCCGATCCTCATCATTCCGGCCTGGATCATGAAGTTCTACATCCTTGATCTGTCGCCTGAAAACTCGCTGGTGAAATACCTCGTCAGTCAGGGCTACACCGTTTTCATGATTTCCTGGCGCAACCCCACCGGGGTCGACCGCGAACTCGGCATGGACGATTACCTGCGCCTGGGACCGATGGCGGCAGTCGATGCCGTGCGGGCCATCGTGCCTGGCGCCCGCATCCATGCGGCGGGGTACTGTCTGGGCGGAACCTTGCTTGCGATCGTCGCGTCCTTGATGAGCGCGCGCGGCGACGATCGCCTCGCCTCCGTCACGCTGCTCGCTTCGCAGACTGACTTCACCGAAGCCGGTGAGCTGACGCTGTTCATCGACGACAGTCAGGTCAGCTTTCTCGAGGACATGATGTGGGCGCAAGGCTACCTGGACACCACACAGATGGCGGGCGCGTTCCAGATGCTGCGCTCGTATGACCTGATATGGTCGCGCATCACCCGCGATTACCTGCTGGGGCAACGTCAGCCGCCCAATGACCTCATGGCGTGGAACGCCGATGCCACACGCATGCCACTTCGCATGCACAGCGAATATCTGCGTGGCCTTTACCTCGACAACGATCTTGCAGAGGGTCGTTGGCGGGCCATGGGCCAGGCGGTTGCGGTCGAGGACGTGCGGCAACCATGGTTTGTTGTCGGGACTGAAGCGGATCACGTGGCACCGTGGCGGTCGGTTTACAAGATTCATTTGCTGGCCGATGGTGATGTCACCTTCGTGCTTACCAGCGGTGGCCACAACGCCGGCATCGTCAGCGAGCCCGGACATCCGCACCGCCGCTTCCGCTGGGCGGCGCGCAAGCGCGGCGCCGCATTCCAGGACCCGCAGCAGTGGCTGGAGCAGGCGCACCGCGAGGATGGATCGTGGTGGCCGTGCTGGACCGCATGGCTGGCAAGGCACGGCTCGGGGCTGACCGACCCGCCGCGCATCGACGAGCCGGCGCTGGGTGATGCGCCGGGCACCTATGTCCTTCAGCGCTGAGCGTCGCTGGAATGCCACCCGCCATGTCCCTCGAACGCCGTACCAAGCTGAAACCATGAACGCCTTGACAGACCTGATCGAAAATCGTCCATTTCCCGAACTGCAGGTCGGCGACCACGCGAGCATGACCCGCACGTTTATCCAAGCCGACGCGCAAGCGTTTGCCTTGCTGTCGGGGGACGTGAACCCGTCTCATGTCGACGCCCACTTCGCGGCCACCGACCAGTTTCATGCCGTGGTGGCGCATGGCATGTGGACTGCGGCGCTCATTTCCAACGTCCTGGGCACCCGGATTCCGGGGCCGGGGACGGTTTATGTGTCACAGGATCTGCGTTTTCTGCGCCCGGTGTATCTCGGCGACACTGTCCAGGTCACCGTGACCGTGACGTCGATTCAGACCGCCGCCGGCCACCCACCGCGCGCGACCTTGCAATGCCGGGTGGTGAATCAACGCAACGAGGCCGTGGTGGAGGGCGATGCCCAGGTTCTGGTGCCCACGGAAAAAATCAGCCGACCGCGCGCGCATCTTCCCCAACTGGAACTTCGTGATCCAGGTTGCAAGCTCCGCGCCTTGATCGGGCGCGCGCAGCTGGCATTGGCCGGCCGGGGGCCGTTGCGCACGGCCGTGGTTCATGCTGCGGACGCCGCATCGCTGGGCGGTGCTGTGGAGGCAGCGCATGCCGGCCTGATCGACCCCGTCTTCGTCGGGCCGGAAGCCAAGCTGCGTGCGGCGGCACAGTCCGCCGGCATCGATCTGGCGCGCTTCACGATCGTGCCCACCGAGCACAGCCACGCGGCAGCCGCACGCGCGGTGGCGATGGCGCGCGCAGGCGAGGTGGAAGCCGTGATGAAAGGCTCGCTGCATACCGATGAGTTGATGCACGAAGTGGTTGATCCGGTGAAGGGTTTGCGCACGGCACGACGCATCAGCCATGTGTTCGTGGTCGACGCCGTCGGTCAATCGCGGCTCACCTTGATCACCGACGCGGCGGTGAACGTGGCGCCGGACCTGATCACCAAACGCGATATCGTCCAGAACGCCATCGATCTGGCCCATGCGCTGGGAATTGTCCGGCCGCACGTGGCCATCTTGTCCGCGGTGGAAACGGTGACCCCCAAGATTCCCTCCACCATCGACGCGGCTGCACTGTGCAAGATGGCCGATCGCGGCCAGATCACGGGCGCCGTGCTGGACGGACCGCTGGCATTCGACAACGCGGTTTCACGGCGCGCCGCGGAAGCGAAAAGCATCGTGTCCGAGGTCGCTGGCGATACCGATATTTTCGTGGCGCCAGATCTGGAAGCGGGCAATATGCTGGCCAAGCAGCTGGAGTACCTGGCCGACGCGAAGGTCGCCGGGCTGGTGCTGGGTACGCGCGTGCCCGTGGTCCTGACGAGCCGTGCGGATCTTGCCGACGCCCGCCTCGCATCGTGCGCGCTGGCCGTGCTGATGGTGATGGCGCCGCGCACCGAAGCGGAGGCGGCGACATGAAGGGCACGATCCTCAGCATCAATGCCGGATCGGCAAGTCTGAAATTTGCCGTTTTCGACGCCGCGGCCATCCCCTCGAGGGGCCGCCTTCCCACGGCGCTGTTGCACGGAGAAATCCAGGCGCCCGGCGGTGAGCCGGTCTTGCACTGGACGCGCGCCGGGGAACGCTCCCAGCGTCACACGCCAGCCGCCACGCGTGGCGACGTCGCGGCCGAGGCCGCCTGGCTGGTTGACTGGCTCGCCCATCACTGCAACGCCCCGCGTCCCACCGTGGTCGCGCACCGGATCGTGCACGGTGGGACCCGCTACACGCAGGCCACCCGGATCGGGCCTGACGTTCTGCGTGACTTGCGCGAACTTGTCGCTCTCGCGCCCTTGCACCAGGGGCCCGGGCTCGCCGGGGTCGAGGCCGCGCAGGTCGCCTTGCCCGAGGCGATTCAGGTGGCCTGCTTTGATACCGCGTTTCACGCCGGGCACACGGATGCCGAGCGCCGCTACGCGATTCCTCGCGTGTGGCACGACCGTGGCTACCAGCGCTATGGATTTCACGGCCTGTCCTACGATGCCATCAGTCATCGCCTGCGGCATTTCCTGGGTGACCGCGCGGAGGGGGCCGTGGTCGTCGCCCACCTCGGTGGTGGTGCGAGTCTTTGCGGCATGCGTGACCGACGTTCCTTGACCACGTCCATGGGATTCACCGCGCTCGATGGCCTGATGATGGGTACGCGGTGTGGTGCGCTCGACCCGGGGCTGGTGCTGCAATGGTTTCAGCATGACAAGCTCAGCCCGGAAGCGGTGAGTGACATGCTGTATCGACACAGCGGGCTGCTGGGCGTGTCGGAAATCAGCGCCGATACGCGCGACCTGCTCACGAGCAGCGATCCTCGCGCGCGTGAGGCGATCGACCTCTACGTGGCATCGATCCAGCGCCAGCTCGGTGCGGTGATCGCCACCATCGGTGGTCTTGATGCCTTGGTGTTCACGGGCGGCGTGGGAACACATCAGGCGCCGATCCGCGCGGCCATCGTCGAGCGCATGGCCTGGCTTGGACTGCAAATCGACCAGGAGGCCAACCGCGCAAATCAGGTGCAGATCGCGGGCCCATCCAGCCGTATCCCGATACTCGTCCTGCGCACGGACGAGGAAGCCGTGATGGCACTGCAAGCCTCGACACTGTGCGAAGCGCTTGCCGCAGCGCCGGCGTGAACGCGTGTGGAATCAGTCACAATGGCGGAATGACAGCCGCCATTCCGCCTCTTCTTCTAATGTTCGGCGCCACAGTGGTGCTGAGTTTCGTGCTGGGCTTGGAACTGCATGGATCCCTCCGCGCCCAGGATGATGGCATCGGCTTCGGCACCACGCGAACCTTGACGCTGATTGGTGCGACGGGCTTCCTGTTGTGGTTGCTCGACAGCGCGGGTCCGCATCTGCTGTACCTGGCAGGCCTGTTCGCGCTGACGGTCTGGCTGGGCGTGGATCTGGCACGGCGTCAGCCGCCACCGCGCACGCCCCCCGATCCGAAAGCTGCATCCCGCGCGCGCCCTACAGACGGTGGCAAAACCCTGATCGGCGCCAACTTTGCGCACGAAACCGGCGCCTTGCTGCCAACCCTGATTGCGCTACTGGCTTATCTACTCGGGCCCCTGATCCAGGTGGAACCCGACTGGCTGGTGGCTGCCGTTCTCATCGTGGCGATCCTGATGCTGGCGGAAAAACCCCTGATCCGCAAATTCTCCGACGAGGTTCCGGCGGCTGAAGGTGTCACGTTGGCGAAATTCATCCTGCTCGCCGGACTCGTGTTGCCCCTTCTTCCCAACACGCCGATTCCGGACCTCGGCACCATCACGTACTCCAAGGTCTGGCTTGCCGTGGTGCTGATCTCGGCCATTTCCTACACCAGCTACCTGGCGCAGGCGTATGTGTTTCGCAACGGCGGTGTCGTGCTCACCGGGGTGCTCGGCGGGCTGTACTCGAGCACGGCCGCCACCGTGGTTCTGGCACGTCAGGCACGCGCCGACCCCGAAATCGCCGCCTTCGCGCCCGCTGCGACCGTGCTTGCCACGGCCATGATGTACGCGCGCCTCTGGATCCTCATTGTGCTTCTGGGCCATTGGCAGGATGCCCTTGCCCTGGCGCCATGGTTCGGGCTGCTGCTGGCGGGATCGCTGGGTGTCGCGGCCTGGCTTTGGCGGCATGCGCGTGCCGCCACCACGTCTGCGCCTGCCGCGGCGTCCGCCGCAGGGGCCACCCAGCGCAATCCACTCGACCTGCCGGTTGCGTTCCTGTTCGCGGGCCTGTTTGTCGCCTTTGCCGCGATCACCGTGTTCGTCACCTCGCACTTCGGTGCCAATGGCCTGCACGTCCTGAGTTTCATGGTCGGATTCAGCGACATCGATCCCTTCGTGCTGTCGCTGCTGGCAGGGCATTTCCAGGTTCAGCCCGCGGCGGTCATCGCCGCCATCCTCATCGCCACCGGCAGCAACAATCTGCTCAAGGCCGGCTATGCCCTGGTGCTATCACGGCGCAGAACCATGCTCCCGGCAGCTGCCTGGCTGTTGTTGACCATGATCGTGTCATTGGCCCTGGCAGCGCGCTAGCTGAACGGGTCGTCAATACTCCTGGCGGCGCGCCGAACATCTCAAGGTGCGATGACCCCGCTGCGCAGCGCCTCTTCACTGTATCCAAACACGATCTCGGGATCGGGTCGCAGCAAGGCGTGATCCTTGTCCTTGTAGTCCAGGCGGGCAAGGAGGTCCATGATCACACTCAAGCGGGCACGCTTCTTGTCATCGGCTTTCACGACCGTCCAGGGGGCGACGGCGTTGTGGGTGCGGGCGAACATGGCGTTGCGTGCCACCGAATAGTCTTTCCAGTGCTGCAAGGCGACGGCGTCGATGGGGCTCGACTTCCACTGCTTGAGGGGATCCCGCAAACGTGCCTCGAGGCGACGGCGCTGCTCATCACGCGCAATGTCGAGAAAATACTTGAAGAGGCGGATTCCCGATCGCACGAGCAATTGCTCGAACACCGAGACCGTTTCCATGAACTCTTCGTATTGGGGCTCGGTGCAAAACCCCATCACCCACTCAACGCCAGCCCGGTTGTACCAGCTTCTGTTGAACAGGACGAACTCCTGTGCCATCGGCAGATGCGGGACGTAGCGCTGGAAATACCAGCCGGTGGCTTCGCGATCGGACGGTTTGGCGAGCGCAACGACGCGGGTCTCGCGCGGTGAAAGGTGCTCGGTGATGCGCTTGATGGTGCCGTCTTTGCCAGCACCGTCCCGCCCCTCGACGATGATCAAAATACGTTGGTTCTCGGCGATGAGATGCTTCTGGAACTTCACCAGTTCGATCTGCAACGCCTTGAGAGTGCTGGCGTAGGCAAGGCCAGGTGCGCGATGACGCGTGACATGCCTGGAACGCTTCGTATTTTCTGCCATGCGGTGCTCCCGGAACCCGTCCCCGCAGCATACTTGGTGATGCCAATCTGCCCAACTGGATGACCAGCATGACCTTCCGCCGCTTTCACGCTTGCCCACCCGCAACGGCCACACGGCCTTGGTCGCCCTCCCCGACTCCAGCCTTCATCGATCCACTGGCGGAACGACCTTGCCGGGATTCATGAGGCCGCAGGGATCGAGTGCTGCCTTGACGGCACGCATCATGTCCAGGGCTACGGGATCCTTGTAGCGGCGCAGCTCGCTGAGCTTCAGCCGCCCCACGCCGTGTTCAGCGGAGAAACTGCCGCCGTTGGCGGCCGCGGCGTCGTGCACGATGCGGTGACACGCATCCTGATGACGCGCGAGAAATTGCGCTGGAGAAACCCCCGGCGGCGCCTGCACGTTGTAATGCAGGTTACCGTCGCCCAAATGCCCGAAGATCACGAGGCGCGCGCCTGGGAAAGCCTGGGTGACCAGTTCAGCCGTGGCTTCGACGAAGGCTGCAATCGCGGAGATCGGTAACGCGATGTCGTGCTTGATGTTCAGTCCCTCGCGTGCCTGCGCCAAAGGTATGTGTTCGCGCAACGCCCATATGGAGCGCGCCTGCGCCACGTCCTGTGCCACTACGCAGTCGGTGAGCAACCCGGCGTCAAGTGCATCTGCCAGCAAGGCCTCGAGACGCGCTTGCGCATGCAGCTCGCTTTCGCTGTCGGAGAGTTCGAGCAGGACGCACCAGGGCGCCGCAAGCGCCAGAGGATGCCGCAAACCCGGGTAATGTTGCGCCACGAGTTGCAAGCTGTGCGTGCTCATGAGCTCGAAGCCCGTCAATCCGGCGTCGAGCAGTGCACGCGCGCGGCGCAGCAATTCCACCGCGTCCCCCACGCGCGGCACGGACGCCAGCGCGGTACGCTGGGCCGCCGGTTGGGGAAACAGCTGCAGCGTGGCTGCCGTGATGATCCCCAGGGTCCCCTCCGCACCAATGAACAGGTCACGCAGGTCGTACCCGGTGTTGTCCTTGCGCAGCGAGGACAGGCCATTCCAAACCACGCCTGCGGGCGTCACCACCTCGAGACCCAGGCACAAGGCGCGTGCATTGCCGTAGCGCAGCACGGCGGTACCCCCGGCATTGGTCGACAGCACACCGCCGACGGTGGCGCTACCCTCGGCAGCAAGACTGAGGGGAAACAGCATGCCATGCGCCTGCGCCGCGCGCTGGGCCTCGAGCAGCACGCATCCTGCCTCGACCACCATTGCGGCGTCAGCAACCGAGACGTCCCGCACGGCCTGCATGCGCCGCAGCGACAGCACCAACTCGACGCCCGACGCATCCGGGGTGGCACCGCCCACCAGACCCGTGTTGCCGCCTTGTGGAACGATGGGAATACGATGCATCTGGCACAGCTGCACCACCTGAGCGACCTGCGCCGCATCGGCGGGGCGTGCCAGCGCCAGCGCCGCTCCCGTGTAGCGCCCACGCCAGTCGGTGAGGAAAGGCGCGAGGTCGGCGGGATCGTCGAGCACATGCCGAGCACCGAGCAGCGCTCGCAGCGCCTCGACAAACCTTGATTTTTCGCTGGCATTCATCGCATGACGGCATCTGCCAGAGCGCGCCAACGCGGCGGCGTCGTTCCCGATTCACATGTGAGCAACACCACCCACCATGCCGAAGCAGGCATGCCGCATCCTCTCAAGGCAACAGCCGATGTGCCACGGTCGCCAGGCGTCGCCCCAGCGCCCGCGCCAGACGAAGCTCGTCCGCGTCGGGTTCGCGGCGACCATCAGGCGCGGCGTGGTGGCTGGCTCCATAGGGCGTGCCGCCTCCCGTGGTTGTCATCAGCCCCGGTTCCGCGTAGGGAAGTCCGACAATGAACATGCCATGATGCAGGAGTGGAAGCATCATCGACAGCAACGTCGTTTCCTGTCCACCGTGCAAGCTGCCGGTGGAAGTGAAGACAGCCGCTGGCTTGCCTGCGAGCGCCCCCGACAGCCACAGCATCGATGTCTGGTCCAGAAAATGTTTCAGCGGTGCTGCCATATTGCCAAAACGCGTGGGCGACCCCAACGCCAGCCCGACACATTGCTCCAGGTCGGACAATTCGACATAAGGTGGACCATCCGCGGGCACAGGCGCCGCTGCGTGCTCGACCACCGTGGCGACCCGTGGTACGGTGCGCACGCGCGGCAACATGCCTGGGACCTCGGCCACGCCTTCGGCAATGGCTTCAGCCAAGGCACGCGTGCCACCGTGAACACTGTAGTAAAGAACCAAGATCTCTTGCATGAGGTCATCGTATGCGCCGCACGCCAATTCTGCCTGAAATCCTGCACGAAACATTGCCGCGCGTCCCGCGTGTCATGGCATTGCTCTGGCGACGCTTCGCGCAGGAACGCCTCGGGCAAACGGCAGCCAGCCTGACGTTCGCCACCCTGATTTCCCTGGTTCCACTGCTGGCATTGGCATTCTCGGTGTTCACCGCGTTCCCTGCGTTCCAGCACCTTCAAAACTATTTGCAGGACGACGTCAGCCATGCCCTGCTGCCACCCGACATCGCCACCACGGTGCTGCGCCACCTCGACGGGTTCGCGGCCAAGGCGAAGAGCCTGGGAGCGATGGGCATGGCGGGCCTGGTGTTCGTCTCCACCACCATGATGCTGACGGTGGATCGGGCGCTGAACGCCATCTGGCGTACCGCCCGACCTCGACCGCTCGCGCAGCGCGTTCTGCTGTACTGGGCTGCAATCACCCTGGCGCCGCTGGCGCTGGCGGCGGGTCTCGCCGCGTCGGCGGCGCTTGTCGCGGCGCATCGCGGCTGGCTTCATCAATGGTATGGAGCCGACAGCGTCGTGCTGACCTTGCTGGCCTGGGCGCTGATGGCGGGAGGGCTTGGCGCCTTGTACCGCTACGTTCCCAACACCGAGGTCAAGTGGCGCGACGCTCTGGCCGGTGGCTTGTTCGCGGCCATCGGCTTCGACCTCGCAGGCCGCGCCTTTGCCTGGTACATCGCCAGTGTGCCGACGTTCACCGTGATCTACGGGGCGTTTGCAACGTTGCCGATCTTCCTGCTCTGGATCGACTGGAGCTGGACGGTGGTGCTGCTGGGGGCCATGCTCGCGGCGGTCATGCCACTGGTTCGCCTGCGGGTACGCCCGCATGGCATCCAGGCCGGCGCCGACGTCCTGTTGGCGCTTCAAATCGCACAGCAGCTCGACCACGCCCGGCACCCACCGCGCCCCGGACGATCGGCGCTCGAACTGGCGCGCGCCCTGCACCGCGACCCGCTGGGGCTGCAAGCGCCGCTGCACGTGCTCGAGACCCTCGGCTGGATCGGCCATGTCACGAACGCCGGCAGCGAGCCGCGCTGGGCGCTCCTGGTCGACCCGGGATCCACCGTACTCGCGCCACTGCTCGACCGTCTGCTTCTCGATCCCCACATAGCACGCGATATCGCGCCTCGGCTGGTCGCAGCCATCGCGGAGGGCGCCGGACGGATGTGCATGCGAGAAGCGTGGGACTTGCAACACCGCGCTGAAGCCGCGCAGCCAGCGCCGCATGCGCGCGCGGTTGAACCACCGCACGACGCGCAATGAGCGCACTTCGTTCGCCAATATCCGCGGCGACGGGTCATTGGGGCCGGGCGTGATCTACTCATTCTCCCCAAGCTCAGCATTCCAGCCCATTTTGCCGGCGCGTGCGATGGCGGCGGCGTAAATGCGGGTGTGACGTGCCGCCAGTTCGGGCGGGAGCCGGCTCGGCAGGTTGCCATGCGCATCCCAGGTCGCGTCGACCTGGTTCATCAAGGTCTGCATCTGCCCCAGACTCCATCCAGCGCAATCCTCCGCCTCGTCGATCAGCCCGAACACGCGGGCATCGAGGACGATGCGCCCCAGCTGGGTGATGCCGTGCTTGTCGGCGTCAAGGCCGGGATACGTCTGGTTCATCGGGTCAATCCTGCGTAGAGCAGAGGAAGCTTCTCGGGGAGTCGCTGCACATGGTCGACGACCATGGAACGGTTTTGCCCGAAGATACGCGAAACATAATGATCCGCGCGCGGGTCGAGGCTGATGCAATAGGTGGAAACGCCTTCGCGCCCAATCTCCTCGACCGCCTTCCTGGCGTCGGCGCGCAGATACTGCGGATCACGCACGTCAACGTCGGCAGGCTCGCCATCGGTGATGACGATGAGCAAGCGCTTGGCAGATCGCTGCCGCGCGAGGTGATGGCCAGCGTGGCGCATGGCGGCGCCCATGCGGGTCGACAGTTGCCCGCGCATCCCAGCCAGGCGCGCCTTGGGCTCGTCACCCCATGCTTCGCTGAAGTCCTTGAAGCGCAAGTACTGGACATCCTGCCGCCCGTTGGAACAAAAGCCGTGGATGGCGAAGGGATCGCCGACCTTGGCGATCGCGTCAGCCAGCAGCACACACGCCTCGCGGGTCAGTTGCAGCACCGTGTGATCCTGTCCTGCCACGCGGTCGTTGGTCGACTCCGAAAGGTCGAGCAGGACCAGAATGGAGAAATCCCGGGTCTTGCGTACGCTGCGCATCATGATGCGCAGATCGGGCTGGCGCTTCATGCGAATGTCGACAAAGCCGGCCACGGCGGCATTGACGTCAATTTCGTCACCATCCTCGAGCTTGCGGATGCGCTGGACACCCTGCGGCTGCATCGCGTCCAAAAGGAATTTCATGCGCTGAATCTCGCGCCTGTAACGCGCAGTGATGCGATCGATTGCCGCCAGGTCACCAAACTTGCCGCGACGCTCCAGCACTGTGGCCCATGCTGGACGCTCAAGCTGGATCTGGTGATCCCACTCCGCGTAGTGATAGGGCTCGGAAACCGGCTCGCGTCCTTCGCGTTCGTTGATGGTGCAACCTTCCTGGTCCAGATGAAACTCGGAACCCAGCACCCAGACCTCGTTGGCATCGTCCCCGGCAAATTCGTTATCGACCTCGTTGACCATTTCCATCACATTGACATGACGGCGAACCTGCCGCACGACATCGAAGCCGGCGCTCGCCGCCTTGTCGAAATCAAACTCCTCGAATGCCCAGAAATAGCGGTTATCGTCGCGATATAGTGCGGAAAGAACATCGGTGCGCGGATGAAATGCCAGGCGCTTATCGAGCAGCTCGTGCGCCAACTGTACGCCGATATCCCAGGAAATCTGGTTGTCGTGCATCCGGTCACGCGCTTCGGCAAACAACGCGCGCCCGTGCACAATCCAGCGATCGCCGTCGTCGTACCCGGGGTCGAGCAGCGCGCGCGCCAGCCGGTCGAGCCAATCACCCACGCTTGCGTGCCGTGCGGGCGTGGCTGCGTGCAGGCGTGACCACAGCTGCTTGAGCCCCGGGAATCGCCGGATCGCCAACGCTTCGACCCGCGCGTCCTCGATCACGCCGATCACCGCCATTTGCAGCGGGTTCAAGGCTTCGGCCGAGATCGGCACACGCGTTTCGACAATGTGCGCGGCGCAATGCGCGGCAGTCGCACGGTACAGCTCGAGACCGGATACACCGTCAACATCGTCGTAGGCGTCGGGTACGTGAAGGAGGTAGCCTTCGATGTAGGGTTTCAAACCTTCACGGCTTTCAAAATCACCCGACGTCGGGCGTATGAAAAAATCACGGCCCCACAGCGCGCGCAGGTACATATTGACGCGGCGCTGCACGTCCACGAGCAGCGTGCCTCGGCGCTCCTTCTGGAGCATGGCGAGCGACTCCTTGCTCTCCAGTCCGAAGTAGCGAATCTGGTCCTCATAATCAGTGCGGTGGGCGTGCGCACCCCATAATGCCCAGCGACGCAAACCACCGAGCGTGAGTTGCCCGAATAAACGCGCGAGTTGCCCAAGCATCGGACGCACGCCGCGCGGTGCCTGTGCGAGCAGTTGGTTGACGAACACGAGATACTGATTGAACAGCTCGGCGTCACCAAGGCGGCTCGCGGCCGTGGGCGCAGTGGCCAGAAGCAGCTCGATCACGGCGCCCGAGGTTTTCGAGGCCATGTTGAGCGCGGCCGATGCGAGTTCGGCCACGACGTCCTCCCCGATCTCCTTCGCGACACGCGGCACGTTGTCGATCCAGGCGGCAACCAGAGGATCGCCCTTGCCCAGGCGCCGTAGCGCAGCCGCGCCTTTGAGATAGTTGTCGAGGCCGCGCGGGCTCAGGACCCGTGTCGCGTCGTGCCACGTCATCTCGAGGGTTTCGCGCAGGTGCGCCGAGAAATCATCAAGGATGTCGGCGTAGTCATCGAGGTGGATCGCCATGGCGCCGCCGCTGGGTCAGAAGAAGGTCGAGACGGCAGCGTCAAGGGCGTCGCGCATGTCGGGGTCGTCGGTGATCGGACGCACCAGCGCAACCCGGCATGCCGCCTTGGGATCAACCCCACGGTGGATAAGGTTGCCCGCGTAAATGAGCATCCGGGTGGACAGCCCCTCGTCAAGGCCATGGCCTTTGAGGTTGCGCGAGCGCGCGGCGATGGCCACCAACTTGCCAGCCACACCGGCGTCGACACCGGTCTCGTGGGCGACGACCTCGGCTTCGATCGCCTCGTCTGGGTACGTGAAATCCAGGGCCCCGAAGCGCTGCTTGGTCGACTGCTTCAGGTCTTTCATCAAACTTTGGTAACCAGGGTTGTAAGAGATCACGATCTGGAAATCCGGGTGCGCCCGCACCAGTTCACCCTTCTTCTCCAACGGAAGCACGCGCCGATTGTCGGTGAGCGGGTGAATGACCACGGTCGTGTCCTGCCGGGCCTCGACCACCTCGTCGAGGTAGCAGATGGCGCCGTGACGTGCCGCGGTCGTCAGCGGCCCGTCCTGCCAACGGGTACCGTCGGCATCCAGCAGGAATCGGCCGACAAGGTCGGAGGCGGTCATATCTTCGTTGCAAGCTACGGTGATCAATGGCTTGCGCAGGCGATGCGCCATGAACTCGACAAAACGGGTCTTGCCGCATCCGGTGGGGCCCTTGAGCATCATGGGCATGCGCACCGAATACGCGGCCTCGAACAACTCGACCTCGTCGGCGACGGCGCGGTAGTAGGGTTGCGTGGTAATGAGGTAAGGGTCGGTCACGTTGCGCATGGTCGTGCTCGCGGAAAGGCCAGGAATGTGGCGTGCGCAAGGACCACCGCGACCTGGGGTCCTTGCGGCACACGAAGAAATCCTCAGACGGTCTTGCCGCGGAACACCACCATCGAGGCGCCCTGCGACTGCTTGAGGTTGTCATAGCCGACCAAGCGAACGTGATTGTTCGGATTCGCCTTGCGGCAGGCCTCCGCCTCAGCCAGCACCTTCTCCACATCGGTCTCACCGAACATCGGCAGCTTCCACATATACCAGTACGAGTCCATCAAATGCTCGGGCTCGGTGTGCTCGATCGCGGGATTCCAGCCCTTTTTCACGATGTACTCCACCTGCTTGCGGATCTGATCGTCATGCATGGCAGGGAGGTACGAGAAAGTCTCGAACTTGCGGCTGGCCGGATCGCTCAGACGGCTTTTGTAGTCTTGCATTTCACTCATGATTGCTTCCTTTGCATGCTGTGTCCCGGCATGCTCTCGCCGGGGCTGGCCGTTTTTACTTGTGGGCGACGTCAAGCTTGTCGACGGTATCGAACTCGAACTTGATTTCCTTCCACGTTTCCATGGCGATCTTCAGCTCAGGGCTGTGCGCGGCGGCACGGGTCAGGACCTCCTTGCCTTCCATTTCGATCGGAATACCCTGGTTGCGCGCTTCGACGCAAGCTTCCAGTGCGACACGGTTGGCCGCCGCTCCGGCTGCGTTGCCCCAAGGGTGCCCAAGGGTGCCGCCACCAAACTGCAGCACGGAGTCGTCACCAAAGATTGTCACCAGCGCCGGCATGTGCCAGACGTGGATGCCGCCGGAGGCCACGGCGAACGCTCCGGGCATGGAGCCCCAATCCTGGTCGAAGAAGATGCCGCGCGAACGATCTTCCTTGATGAAGTCCTCGCGCAGCAGATCAATCCAGCCCAGGGTCGAGGCGCGGTCACCTTCGAGCTTGCCAACCACGGTTCCGGTATGCAGGTGATCACCTCCCGACAAACGCAAGATCTTGGTCAGTACGCGGAAATGAATGCCGTGGTGTGGGTTGCGATCGAGCACGGCGTGCATGGCGCGGTGGATGTGCAGCAACATGCCGTTGTCACGACACCAGTTCGCCAGCCCCGTGTTCGCCGTCAACCCTCCGGTGAGGTAGTCGTGCATGATGATCGGCGCGCCGATTTCCTTGGCATACTCGGCCCGCTTGTACATTTCTTCCGGGGTGGGTGCGGTCACATTCAGATAGTGACCCTTGCGCTCTCCGGTTTCCCGCTGTGACTTCTCGATCGCTTCCATCACGAAGTCGAAGCGCTGCTTCCAACGCATGAACGGCTGGGAGTTGACGTTTTCGTCGTCTTTGGTGAAGTCGAGGCCACCACGCAGGCACTCGTAGACGGCTCGACCATAATTTTTGCCAGACAGCCCAAGCTTGGGCTTGATGGTGCATCCGAGCAGGGGACGGCCATACTTGTTCATGACATCGCGCTCGACCTGAATGCCTTGCGGCGGGCCACCGCAGGTCTTCACGTAGGCGATCGGAAAGCGAACATCTTCCAGCCGCAGGGCACGAAGGGCCTTGAAGCCGAAGACGTTGCCGACCAACGAGGTCAGCACATTCACAACCGAACCTTCTTCAAAAAGGTCGATTGGGTAAGCGACAAAAGCGTAGAAGCAGGTGTCGTCACCCGGCACATCCTCGATTTTGTAGGCACGACCCTTGTAGTAGTCGAGATCGGTCAGCAGGTCGGTCCAGACCGTGGTCCAGGTCCCGGTGGACGATTCGGCGGCCACGGCCGCGGCGACTTCCTCACGGTCAACACCGGGCTGGGGGGTGATCTTGAAGCACGCCAGCAGGTCGGTATCCTTGGGCGTGTAGTTGGGTTCCCAGTACGTTTGCCGATATTCCTTGACACCGGCGTTATAGGTCTTCGTTGCCATGCAAAACTCCTTGCGTGAGAGAAACGTTCGTCGCTCCGCAAATTCGCGAAAACCTGGTGCCTGGAGCGCAGGATGCAATGTAATTTCGGGCAGCGATAAAAAATAATTGTTTTTTTGACGCGAAACCATAGACTCACATCTATGTTCAAGCCATTTCTGCATTGACCCGCCATGCGTCACGCAACCTTGCGCCAATTGAAAGTGTTCGAGACTGTCGCCCGCCTGCGCAGCGTCACGCGCGCCGCCGAGGAACTGCACTTGACCCAGCCGACGGTTTCGATTCAATTGCGCCAACTCAACGACCAGGTCGGGCTGCCACTGACCGAGCAGGTGGGAAAAAAACTCTACCTGACCCAGGTCGGCGACGCCTTGCATCGCACCTGCCGCAATCTGTTTGACGAAGTCGCGCGCTTCGAAATGCTGGTGTCGGATCTCAAGGGCACCAAGGCCGGCAAACTGCGTTTGTCGGTGATCACCACGGCGCAATACTTCGTTCCCCGTCTGCTTGGTCAGTTCTTTGGGCGCTACCCGGGGATCGAGGTCGCTCTCGAAGTGACCAATCGTGGCAAGGTTCTGCAGCGTCTTGCCGAAAATGCCGACGATCTCTATGTACTCGGACAACCCCCGGAACACATGGACGTTCAGGCCGAGTCATTTCTCGAAAACCCTCTGGTGGTGGTTGCGCCACACGAGCATCCGCTGGCTGGTGCGCGCGCCATCGACCTGGCGAGGCTGGCCGAAGAGCATTTCCTCATCCGCGAACCCGGCTCAGGGACCCGACTCGCCGTGGAAAATCTGTTCGCTGACCATGGGCTAGGTCTCAAAGTTCGCATGGAACTTGGAAGCAACGAGGCAATCAAGCTCGCTGTCGCGGGCGGACTCGGCATCGCCGTGCTGTCCGCCCACACCCTGGCACTGGAACGCAACAGTGACGAGATCACCGTGCTCGACGTCAAGGGCTTTCCGATTCTGCGCCACTGGTACGTGGTGCGGCCGCGCGACAAGCAGCTATCAGTGGTAGCCAGCACTTTTCTCGATTTCTTGCGACGGGAAAGTGCCACCATGGCGCGCCGCCACCTGCCAGACCTCCCGTCATTTCTCCCGGTTGATCAAGGGCTTTGCAGCCCCGCGAGTGCCGAGGCGAAGTCTCCGGGCACGGAGCCGGAAGCAGCGACGTTGAAGCCAAGGTCGCGCAGCAAACCGTCCTTGAGGCCATAGACACAGGCATGCACCGTCACAGGCTGCCGACGCCGCCATGCATCCTGCAACACGGTGGTGCGGCACACGTTGTTCGCCTGCTCCAGAGCGTTGAGTTCACACAGCCGGTCGTGACGTGCCTCGGCGTCTGGCAACGCGTCGAGTTCGGCAGCGTGCCGATCCATCACGTCGCCAACATGGCCGAGCCAGTTCTCCACCAGACCGACCCGCGCCCCGCCGAGGACCGCCTTGATGCCACCGCACCCATAGTGGCCGACAACCAGGATGTGCTCCACATGCAAAACATCCACCGCATATTGCAGCGTCGACAAGGCATTGAGGTCGGAGTGCGGCACGACATTCGCGACATTGCGGTGCACGAAAACCTCACCGGGAGCGAGATCAATGACCTCGTTGGCTGGTACCCGTGAATCGGCACACCCGATCCAGAAATATTTGGGAGCCTGTTGGCGGGCAAGCTCCTTGAAGAAGCCGGGGCGGGTTTCCCCGACCCGGCTCACCCAGCGGCCGTTGTTGTCGAACAGTCGCTTGTAGTCGGAATCGTGAGGCAGGGGCATAGGCTCGAAAGGACATGAATCTTGGTTCATCCTAGCCTACTCGTCGCTCAAAACGCGTGGGTCACTCCAAGGGCGAAACCCGTGGACCGTTGCCCAACGACCCCCAGGAAACTGCCTGTCGCCGACGCGACCGTGAACGCGGTGCCCGCCGCATTCACGGAGGCCGACGCATTATTGATCGCCGCGAAT